>RFRO01000100.1 GCA_009924455.1 Betaproteobacteria bacterium | reverse complement strand
GTGTCCCGATTGCCCCAGCCGGCGCACCGCTGCGTCCCGTGCTGCATGTCCGGGCGGATACCCGCATGGCGGTGCTGAACAGTTGGGGCTTGCACGCCAATGGCTATTACGTCTTTGCCCCCGGTGCGGAATTTGGCCCCGCCAAACGCTGGCCTGCACCGCACTTTGCCGAACTGGCAGCCCGTTTGGATGCACCGGTTGTGTTGCTGGGCTCAGCACATGAAGCCCCGCTGTGCGATGACATCGTGCGCTTGGCTCAGCGCGCCCGCGCCGGGTCGTGCACCAGCCTGGCGGGACGCTCAGGCTTGGACGAATCGCTGGCGCTGGTTGCCGGTGCCCGCGCCGTCGTGAGCAACGACTCCGGCCTCATGCATATCGCTGCCGCCTTGGGCACGCCACAGGTTGCGCTGTTTGGCTCTTCGAATCCACGGCACACACCGCCGCTGAGCGATACGGCACGGGTCTTGTGGCTCAAGGACGATGCCGCATACATCCCACCCCTGGACTGCGCACCCTGCTACACCCGTTCCTGCCCCCTGGGGCATACGCGCTGCCTGCAGGATCTGACCCCGCAGCGCGCGGCAGAAGCCCTAGCCACACTGTTCTAGGCGGCTGGCGGCATGGCCCAAGCGAACAAAAAAAAGCCACCCGGTGAAGGGTGGCTTGTAAAGGTCTCCGAGGAGACTTCGTTGGAACCGGGGCGCTGATTGCGGGGTTTGTTTTGCTTTGAAGCGCGTTGACTGTGACAGCAGTTGCAGGGAATGTAGCCGTCACCTGGCCCCTCCTAAATCCCCCGGGCGGGGGATATTTCGCGTTTTTCTGTGTCTTTTTCCGGTGCGTCACAGCTCACGAGGCCATGGCGCGGCCCACGGGAAGGGTCAGCTCAAAACGGGCGCCACCCTGCGGGTTGTTAACGCAACGGACCGAGCCGCCGTGGCGCTCGGCGATGGCCTTGACCAGGGCCAATCCCAGTCCCACGCCACCCCCCGTTTCTGAGACACCCGGAAGCCGGTAGAACGGTTCAAAAACGCGTTGCTGGTATTCGACCGGCACGCCGGGCCCATGGTCCATCACCGCGAGACGCACCACCGCCGAGCTCTCCAGCGGGAATGCGCGCAGTTCCAGAATCACACCACGGGCCCCCGCGCCGTCTTGGGTTGCACTGCCGTGGCGCGATGCGTTTTCCAGCAAATTGCGCACCGCGCGGCGCAGCAGTTTGGGCACCCCGTGGACCTGTACCACGGCGTCCACAGAATCCAAACGCGCGCCCGTATGCGCACATTCTTCGGCACACAGGGGCACCAGGTCGACCCGTTCCACTGCACCCAGATCGGCCTGCTGGGCATCCAACCGGCTGGCTAACAAAATTTCGCCAATGAGTTGGTCGAGCTCGCTGATATTGCGCTCCAACTCCTGGCGCAGTGCGTCGCGCTCGCCACCGCCTTGCAGCAGCTCCAGGCCCATACGCAAGCGCGCAAGAGGGGACCGCAACTCGTGGGACGCATTGGCGAGCAGCGATTTTTGCGACTCCAGCAAAGCATCGCGCGCCTGCACCAGCGCCTCCAAGCGCTGCGCGGCATCATTGAAGCGTTGCGCCAAAAACGCCGCTTCATCATGACCTTCGACGGCAGCGCGCACGCCCAGATTGCCGTCGCCCCAGGCCTCGACACTTTTCTGCAAATTCTCGAGCCGCCGGGTCAAACGCCGGACCACCGGGTAGGTTCCCAGCGCCACCGCGAAGGCTACCAAGCACAGCGCAGATACATAGCCCATCGAGCCCATCCAGGGCCGCAGCTCGGGACGCGGCATGTGCACATGCAAGACCTGCCCATCCTCCATCTGAACCAGAAACTCAGGGCCCCGGCCGAACTGGCCGACCGGTAGTGCCCGATGCTCCAAGGATTCCTCTCCTTCCGCTTGCGCGTGGCGGGCCTTGTCACCATCCGGGTCGGTTTCTGCGGAATGCCAGTGGGACTGGGCCGATTCAGCCAGCGGGCGCATGGCGGCCGCGCCCAGCACTTCGCCAGCGGCGTTGCGCAACACCACGTGGCGCATGGGCGGATCCATGGTCATGCGCCACACCGTACCCACGGCCAGGGTCAAGACGGCGATTGCCAGAACCACCGCGAGCCAGATCCGGAAATACAGCTTGCGGTACATGGCCGTCGCCACTCAGTCTTGTTGCCGGGCGAAGGTGTAGCCGACGCCGCGCACCGTCAGGATGCGCTTGGGATTTTTGATGTCGTCTTCAATCGCAGCGCGGATGCGCCCCATATGCACATCGATAGAGCGGTCAAAGGCTTCGAGCTCGCGCCCGCGCACGGCTTCCATGATCTGGTCGCGCGTCAGCACCCGCCCCGCGCGCTGCGCCAAAGCCACCAGCAAATCAAACTGGTACGCGGTCAGAAAACAAGCGACCCCGCCCAAGCTGACGGTGCGCGCATCCCGGTCAATCTCCAACCGGCCGAACTGCATTTTCCCCTGCATGCCGTCGGTGAAGACCGTTCCCTGCCGCCGCAAAATGGCTTTGATGCGGGCGAGCAATTCGCGTGGCTCGAAGGGTTTGGCAAGGTAGTCATCCGCGCCGATTTCCAGGCCCACGATGCGGTCCATCGGATCGCCCTTGGCCGTCAACATCAGCACCGGCACCCGGCCCGGACCATCGCCCATGGCACGGATTGCGCGGCACAGCTCCAGCCCGTCCATATCCGGCAGCATCAAGTCCAGAATCACCAGGTCTATCGCCGGGTTGGCGGTTTGCAAAGCCGCCAGCCCGCTGCGGCCGTCGCCGGCTTTGCTGACCACGAAATGGTTTTGTTCCAGGTAACTCGCCAGCATGGCGCACAGGCGGGCATCGTCGTCGATGATGAGTAAACGGGGGGTCATGGTTCAGTGTAGCGGTCACCCCCGGGCGCAGACTCAGCACGCATGAAGCCTTTGAAAAGTTGTGTAAAGGCCCGCGACGCTGCGCGTCCGGGCCTCAGCCGCGTCGCAGTCGCTCGGCCAGCCAGATCAAGGCCAGCACCGGAACGCCGAGAAAGGCGGTCGCGGTGAAAAATTCCGCATAACTGTGGGCGTCCACATACTGCCCGGAAAAGCCGGCCAGGAATTTGGGGAACAGCAGCATGAGCGAACTGAACATGGCGTACTGCGTGGCCGAATACTGCACATTGGTGAGTGAGGACAAATACGCAATGAACGCACTGGTGGCAATCCCGCTGGCCAGGTTGTCTGCGGACACCACGGCGATGAGCGCGTTCACATCGTGCCCCTGGCCCGCCAACCAGGCAAACAACAAATTGCTGGCCGCGCTCAATACGGCACCGAGCATCAAAACGCGCATCACACCCCAGCGCAGCGCCAGCACACCGCCAATGAAAGCACCCAGGAGCGTCATCAGCACACCGTAAATCTTGGTTACCGCTGCGACTTCGTCTTTGGTGTAACCCATATCCACATAAAACGGGTTGGCCATGATGCCCATCACCACATCGCTGATCCGGTAGGTCGCAATCAGCGCCAGGATGACCACCGCCTGCGTCCGGTAGCGCCCTACAAAATCGGCGAATGGCGCAAACACCGCACCCCGCAACCAATCGACCAGGTTTTTGCTGGGCGCCAGCGGCAGCGCTGTCGGCTCTTTGGAGAACAACACAGTGGCAACGCCGGGCAGCATGCTCAGCGCCATCGCCAAATAGGCGGTTTGCCAGGGTCCGTGCTGGTATCCGGCCGTGTCGGGCGCCTCGGCGCGCGCTGCAATCCACAGCGCTCCGGCGCCCGCCCAGATCATCGCGATGCGGTAGCCGGTCTGGTATGTCGCTGCCAGCGCCGCCTGGTGGTCGCTGTCAGCCGATTCGATGCGGAAGGCGTCCAGGGCAATGTCCTGCGTGGCGGACCCCACGGCAACCGCAATGGCGCACCAGACTACCGGCATCAGCGACTGCTGCGGATCCGTTAGCGCCATGCCGATCAGCGCGGCCATGATGACCGCCTGCGCCAGCAACAGCCAGCTGCGCCTGCGCCCCAGAGCCCGCGTGAGGATAGGAATGGGTAGCCGGTCGACCATCGGTGACCAGGCCCACTTGAATGCATAGGCCAGCCCGATCCAGCTCATGAAACCGATGGTGGTGCGGTCGATGCCGGCCTCGCGCAGCCAAAAGCTCAGGGTTCCAAACACCAGCAACAAGGGCAGCCCCGAGGAAAAACCCAGCGACATCATGCGCAGCGAAGCCGGCTCGGCATAGACCTTGAGACTTTGGAGCCAACCGATGGCTGGAGTTGGCGTGGGCTGTTCATGCATGGAAGGAATAATAGCGGTGTGAAACCCAGCCCTGATGCCGCCCCGAGAGCCGTGAACGCGGTACGCGCATGTGCGCTGGCGCTGGCTTTGGTCTGCGCCAGCGTGCCGGTGGTCGCGCAGCAGCGCGAAGGTGTCAATGTGGGCAAGCGTTCCGCCTTCACCAACCTGGTTCCGGCCCAGGAGGTCGAAAAAATGGCCGGGCAGCAATACAAGCAGGTTCTAGAGCAGGCCGACAGCAAAAATGCGCTGGCACCGCCCGACAACGAAGAACTCAAACGGCTGCGCACCATCGCGCAACGGCTGATCCCCTTTGCCACGCCGTGGAACGAGCGCGCCAGCCAATGGCAATGGGAAGTGAACCTGATTGGCTCCAAGCAGATCAACGCCTACTGCATGCCGGGCGGCAAGATTGCGTTCTACACCGGCATCCTGCGCACCCTGCAACTGACCGATGACGAAGCTGCGATGGTCATGGGGCATGAGATGGCCCACGCCCTGCGCGAGCATGCCCGCGAGCGCATGGGCAAATCCACCGTGACAACCGGCGCAGCCCGTTTGGGCGGGGCCTTGCTGTCAGGCTGGTTGGGCATCGATCCGAATTTGACCGATATGGTGGCGCAGCAGGGCGCCAACCTGCTCAACCTCAAATTCAGCCGCGAAGACGAATCCGAGGCCGACCTGGTGGGCATGGAGATCGCTGCGCGCGCCGGCTACGACCCGCGCGCCGGCATCACCCTCTGGGAAAAAATGGGCGCCAACAACAAGGGCGCGCCGCCGCAATGGCTGTCCACCCACCCGGCCAGCGGGACGCGGATTGCCGATATGCAGGCCGCAATGCCCAGCGTGATGCCGCTTTTCGAGCGCGCCAGGGCGGCGCAAGGCGGCAAGCCCTAGTAAAAACCCTGATTGATTTAATTTTTGATGGAATAACACTCTGGTGCATACGCCCTGCGCCAGCCCATGTCCGCCAACATCACCATCGCCGAAATCGCCCGTAACGCCGGCGTCGGCACGGCCACGGTAGACCGGGTGCTGAATGGCCGTACCGGGGTGAACTCCGAAACCGAACGCAAGGTTTTGCAGGCCATCGACAACCTGGGCGCCCCCATCGTCACCCGGGGCCGCCCGCGCAGCAAAGGAAACTGGAAGTTCGCCTATGTGCTGCCGGATCTCCAAAGCCCGTACCTGAACCAGTTGGAGCGCCACATCGCCCAGACAGCGGGCGACTTCCGCCACCAGCACATCACGGAGATCACCTACCGCCTGGACGCGGACGATCCGGCCGAATTCGGGCTCGCCTTGGGCCGGGTCAGCGGCTGCGACGCCATTGTGCTGGTCGCGCCGGACGTTCCTACGGTCAAGCTGGCCATCAACGAGCATGTGCGCGCCGGCGTGCATGTGGTCACGCTGTTCAGCGACGTAGCCGGCTCCATGCGCCAGGCCCATGTCGGTGCGGACTCGCGCGCCGAGGGTCGTACCGCCGGCCTGTTGCTGGGGCGCATGGCGCGCCCGGGCCCACGCTCGGTCTTGTTGCTGCTGTCCACCGCAACGCGCATGTCCAACGAAATTGAGCGGCGCATCGGCTTCGCGCAGGTGGTTGAAGACCGCTTCCCCGCACTGGAGGTCGTGCGCTTCACCGACCTTCCCGCCGATGACGAAGATGCCTGCGACTACCTGGTGGACCACCTGACAGCGCAGGTAGAAGCGGCACGGGTGGGCGGCGTGTATTGCGTAGGCGGTGCCACAGCGGGTACGGCCAAGGCGCTCGCCCTGTTGGGCCTGACCACCGAAGTGCCTTTGGTGGCCCATGATTTAACTTCCACACACCAGACCATGCTGGTGGATGGAACCCTGGCTTTTGTCTTGCACCAGGACGTGCATTACTGCGTGCTCACGGCAGCACGCACCCTGCGCGGCCTGTGCGAAAACATCCGTGGTGCGCCCAGCGTGGTGCAGCCCCGGGTCGAAATCTTGACTGCTGAAAATCTGCATTGATGCAGCGTCCGGATGTGTGTTGGTGTGTTGGTCTCTGTTTATTACTTTGAGGAGAACTGTTGATGAAGAAGCTACTGAAAAAACTGCCCGCACTCGCGTCCGTCGCGTTGGCAGGTGCACTGAGCGTGGGCACCGCCCAGGCCCAGGACAAAACCATCACCCTGTGCTGGGCGGCGTGGGATCCGGCCAATGCGCTGGTCGAGTTGTCCAAGGACTTCACGGCGCAAAGCAAGATCAAGATGAAGTTCGAATTTGTGCCATGGCCCAATTTCGCGGACCGCATGCTCAATGAGCTGAACTCCAAAGGCAAGTTGTGCGACCTGATCATTGGTGATAGCCAGTGGATCGGCGGCTCGGCTGAGAGTGGCCACTACGTCAAGCTCAATGACTTCTTCGCCAAAGAAGGCATCAAGATGACGGACTTCGCGCCGGCCACCGTGGTCGGTTACGCTGAGTGGCCCAAGAACACGCCCAACTACTGGGCGTTGCCGGCCATGGCCGACGCGCTGGGCTGGACCTACCGCAAAGACTGGTTCAGCAAGCCCGAAATCCAGGCCGAGTTCAAGAAAAAGCACAACCGCGATCTGGCTCCGCCCAAGACCTGGACCGAGTTCAAGCAAGTGTCCGAGTTCTTCCAAGGTCGCGAGATCGATGGCAAGAAAGTCTACGGCGCCTACATCTTCACCGAGCGCGGCTCTGAAGGCATCACCATGGGCGTGAGCAATGTGTTCTACCCCTTTGGCTTCAAGTACCAGAACCCGGCCAAGCCGTATGACCTCGACGGCTACGTCAACTCGGCGGATTCGGTGCGCGCATTGGAGTTCTACAAGTCGCTGTACAAAGGCAGCACGCCTCCCGGCATGACCAACTCCTACATGGGCGAAGGTTTGGACGCGTTCAAGTCCGGTCAAGTGGCCATGATGATGAACTGGTTTGCCTTCTTCCCGGGTCTGGACAAAGACCCGCAAGTCGGCGGCGCGAAGATTGGTTACTTTGTGAACCCGTCTGACAAAGCCAAGGGCGTGCAGCTGGGCGGTCAGGGCATCTCGGTGGTGTCGTACTCGCCGAACCGCAACGAAGCACTGCAGTACATCAAATGGTTTGCGAACCCCGATGTGCAGAAAAAATGGCAGGCCATCGGCGGCTCTTCGGCGCACAACGCGGTGCTCAAAGACCCCGGCTACCTGAAGAGCGCACCGTATGCGGCAGCCTTCCAGGAGTCGATGAACCAGGTGGTTGACTTCTGGGCTGATCCGTCCTACGCACAGTTGCTGCTGGCTGAGCAAAAGCGTGTGCATGACTTCGTGGTGGCCGACAAAGGCACTGCCAAGGAAGCACTGGACGGCCTCGTGGCTGACTGGAAGAAAGTGTTCAAAGAAGACGGCAAGATCAAATAATCTGCCGCTTCGGTAAAACGCCGCACCCGTCTTGCATGCACACATGCGAGGCGGGTGCCCTTCCCGGCCTACTGACTGCACGCCCCTATGTCCTCAACGAATCCATTGGCTGACCGTTTGGCACGCGCCACCCCCGCGCCGCTGGCGCAGCGTATGCGCGGCTTGTCGGACCGCTCGATTGCCTGGATCTTCATCGGCCCGACGATGCTGTTGTTGCTGGCGATCAACATCTTCCCGCTGATCTGGACGGTCAAACTCTCGTTCACCAATTTCCGGGCCAACCGCCCCAATGCGTCCCCCGTCGACGTGGGCATCGACAACTATGTCTCGGTACTGACCGACCCCGATGTGTGGGCGGCGATGCAAACCACCGCGCACTTCGTCTTCTGGACCATCTTGCTGCAAACCCTGATCGGTTTTGCCCTGGCCTACCTGATCGACCGCAAATTCCGCGGGCACGGGTTTTGGACCACCCTGATACTGATTCCCATGATGTTGTCACCCGCCGTGGTGGGCAACTTCTGGGCCTTTTTGTACCAGCCTCAAACGGGGCTGTTCAACGTCATCGCCTCCTTCATCAGCGGCGCCTCCCCCTCGTCTTTTTCCATGTTGGGCGAAGTGCCGCTGGCGCCTTGGGCCATCGTGATCGTCGACGTGTGGATGTGGACGCCCTACGTCATGCTGATCTGCCTGGCCGGCCTGCGCTCCATTCCCGACTACATCTACGAGGCCGCTGAGGTGGACCGCGCCTCTAAATGGCGGCAGTTCTGGTCCATCACGCTGCCCATGGTTTTGCCTTTCATCATGCTGGCGGTCTTGTTCCGGGGCATTGAAAACTTCAAGATGTTTGACATGGTCAATCTGCTGACATCGGGCGGACCGGGCTCCACCACCGAAGTCGCATCGATCACCCTCAAGCGCGAGGCATTTGAGAAATGGCGCACCGGTTATTCCTCGGCCTTTGCCATTATTTTGTTTGTCGCGGTCTTCGGGCTGGCCAACAT
>RFRO01000099.1 GCA_009924455.1 Betaproteobacteria bacterium | reverse complement strand
GCTCGCCGGCCGGTGCAGTGGCGGGCTCCGCCAGCGGGCCCAAATCCAGACCAGCAGGAACGTCAATGACCAATAGCTCCTCTTCGAGCTCCGGCAGCGAGGCGTCATCCGCAGATGCGGTGGTTTGCAGGCCATCGACCGGCTTGGCTGCCAGCATCGCCGCGGCACCCGGGTCGGCGGCCAGACGGTTGGCCATATCCAACTCCGCCGCCTGCGCTGCGACCGCACCATCGGCGTTCAATGTCCTGGGCAATGGCGCGAGCGCCAGAGCGGCATCGGGACCCGCGCCGGCAGCCGACACAGTAGCCATGGGAACGGAAGTTCCTGCGCTCGGGCCGGCATCGGTTTTGGCTGCTGCTTTGGCCACCAGTTCGGCCCAACTCGACGACGCCTTGGAGCCGGACATCTGCGCCAAACGGCGGGTGATGGCTTCACCCGGGATACCCATCTGCACCCGCAGCGCGTCCAATATGGGGGGGCTCGCCTCAGCAGCAGCCACCGGCGCTGCCTCTGCGGCCTGCACGGCGGGGGCCAGGGGTTGCGCAGCCAGCGCGATGGCGGATGCGATGGCAACCGGGACGGCGTCTTGTGCGCGAAGGACGTCATCGGCCGGGGCCGCCGCCGCCACCGTGTCTACGGCCGGCTTTGGCGTCACCTGCACGCCCACGATGGTCACGCCTGGCAGGGTTTGCAGCTGCGCCAGGGTGGTGGCTTGCGGGGAAAAGGAGAGGTTTTCTGCCATCTTGGGCGTTGCACTTGCATCCGACGCCTGCCCGATCGCGGCAAGGCCTTGGGGCACAAGGCCCGGCACCTGCACGCCTTGGGGCAGCATGCCCGGCATCGGAACACCCTGGGCGACTCCCGGGATCTCGCCAAAAAGCCCGGCCACAGCCGCGTCGTCCAAACCCTGCGCTTTGGCAAAGGCCAGCAAGCTCTGAATGTCTGGCACGGGCGCGTCGCTGGTGATGACATTGATAGTCTGCCCCAGGGGCATCATCTGCAAGCTACCCAGCCCGTCCTGCGTCGCGGCAAGGCCTTGCCGCTCCAGCTTCAGCATGTGCCCGGTGAACAGCTCGGCAAAGCGACCGCCTGATCCACTGTCGCCTCCGGCGGGCGCGGCTTTTGCATCCGTCAACCCAGCCCCGACCAGGGCGGACACAGGGTTGGCGGAGGCAGAAAAGTTCAATTGGGTCGTCACGCTGGAATTCCTATTTGAGTTGCCAAAACTTGGCTTACCGGACCATTTAAGCAAGAAACGTGACCGGTAACTTATGGCCCATCCAGCCTGGTGTCGGAAATCGCCCGGATAGGCTCAAAAATACTGGCACTGACTTTGCTTTCAAGGGTCTCAAAGCCACTCCGAGCCCGCTCCCAATCCGCCCTTTCCCCCTATGAACACCCTGTCCCTGTCAGTCATTCGACAAAATCTGTCGAAATTCAACTTCGCCGACCTGAGCATTCCGGCGTTGGTGTTGATGATCATGGGCATGTTGGTGATCCCGCTGCACCCGGTGGTGCTGGACATTTTGTTCACCTTCAACATCGCGGCCAGTCTGCTGATCATCATGATCGCCATCAGCACACGCAAGCCGCTGGACTTTTCCTCATTTCCAACGGTGCTGCTGTTTGCGACCATGTTGCGCCTGGCGCTCAACGTCGCATCGACCCGGGTGATATTGGTGAACGGCCACGAGGGCCACGAAGCCGCGGGCAAAGTGGTGGCGGCCTTTGGCGAGTTCGTGATCGGCGGCAACTATGTGGTGGGTTTCATCATCTTCGCCATCCTGATGGTGATCAACTTCATCGTGGTGACCAAGGGCGCCGGGCGCGTCTCTGAGGTCAACGCACGCTTTACGCTGGACGCGATGCCGGGCAAGCAAATGGCGATTGACGCGGACTTGAACGCCGGCGTCATCGACCAGGAAACCGCCAAAGCGCGGCGTGCCGAACTGGGCCAGGAGGCCGATTTCTTTGGCTCCATGGACGGTGCGTCCAAATTTGTCAGCGGCGACGCGATGGCGGGCCTGCTGATTCTGTTCATCAACCTGATCGGCGGTTTGGCCATCGGCATGGGGCAGCACGGCTTGTCCTTGAGCGACGCGGGCCAGATTTACTCGCTACTGACCATCGGTGACGGCCTGGTCGCGCAAATTCCTTCGCTGCTGCTGTCGCTGGCCACCGCCATCATCGTCACCCGCGTGACCACGGCCGAATCGGTCACCGAGCAGGCCACCACCCAACTGGGCAACCCCAGCGCGCTGTTTGTCACCGCCAGCATCCTGGCCATCCTGGGTCTGGTTCCCGGCATGCCGCACCTGGTCTTTGTGGTCCTGTCGGCCATGAGTGCCGGAGCAGGCCTGTGGATCCTGCGCCGTGAAGCCGCCAAAGAAACTCCCGAGCAAGCCGCCGAAGCGGCTGCGCAGGCAGCCATGGAAGCGCCGAAGGAACTGGATTGGGAAGATCTGGACCAGGTGGACCTGGTCGGCCTGGAAATCGGCTACGGCCTGATCCCGCTGGTGAACCCGGAAACCGGTGGGCAGCTGATGACCCGCGTCAAGGGCGTGCGCAAGAAACTCTCCGCAGAGCTGGGCTTTTTGATCCAGCCGGTGCGCATCCGCGATGCACTGAGCATCGACCCCGACACCTACCACGTGGTACTCAAAGGCGTGGTGCGCGGACGCGGCAAGATCAAAGTCGGCCGCGAAATGGCCATCAACCCCGGCCAGGTCTACGGCCCGCTGGAAGGAACCCCAACGCAAGAGCCCGCATTCGGCTTGGAAGCCGTCTGGATCGAGCCGTCGCAACGCGACCATGCACGCGCCCTGGGCTACACCGTGGTCGATGCGGCCACCGCGATTGCCACCCATTTGAACAAGGTCTTGCGCGACAACGCCGCCGATTTGCTCAGCCATGACGAAGTCCAACAGCTGCTGGACAAACTGAGCGCCAAGTCGCCCAAGCTGGTCGAGGACCTGGTGCCGTCCAAACTGTCGCTGGGCGTTCTGACGCGCACGCTGCAAAACCTGCTGAATGATTCCGTGTCGATCCGCGACATGCGCACCATTGTGGAAACCCTGTCCGAAGCAGCGGCCCGGACACAGGACCCTGAGATGCTCACCGAGCTGGTACGCCCGCGCCTGGGCCGCATGATCGTGCAAGCCTTGGCCGACGAGAAAAATGTGCTACCGGTCATGACCCTGGACCCCGGACTCGAACAACTGCTGCACAACGTGCTACAGCAACAGGGCAACGGCCCCAATGTGGTGATGGAGCCCGGCCTGGCCGAGCGCCTGTTCAATGCCTTGCGCCAAGGCGCCAAGGAAGTGGAAGAAATGGGCAGCGCCGCCGTGCTGGTGGTGTCACCGGCCATACGCCCGTGGTTGTCCAAGTCGGTGCGTCACCGCGTCAGCGAGTTGATCGTGCTGTCTTATAGTGAAATTCCGGATGATCAAGCGGTCAAAGTCATCCACACCGTGCACGCCGAGCCCAAGCAATAAGCCAGAGAGACTAGACCATGGAACTCAAACGCATCCTCGCCCGCGACACCAAGACGGCCAACGAGCGCGCTATCGCGCTGTACGGCCGCAATGTGCTGGTCATCTCCAACCACACGGTAGGCGGTCAAACCGAATTGGTGGTCGCCGTTGATATTGACGAATCCTCGGACCAAACCACCAACCCGGTGGTGGCTGCGGTGGCGGCCGGCGCGCATGAACCCGCGCCAGCGGCAAAAACCCGCGACTTTGCGGAAGTGATGTCCGAAGTCAGCCGGCCGCAAACGCCGGCGCCCAAAGAACCGGCGACCCAGCGCGCAAGCGTGCTGGCCGCAGCACAAAGCTTTGATATGCAGCTCAGCAAAAGCGCCAGCGAAGTGCAAGAGCGCGACATGCTGCACGGCCGGGAAATCATGGATCTGATCCGCGACGAGCTGGCCAGCCTGCGCCGCGAGTTCAACCTCAGCCAAAAAACCTCGGGCTGGCAAAGCGGCCTGAACCTGGCGCCCGAAGTCCAGGCGCTGATGGATTCCTTCACCGAAGCCGGCATGCCCGCCTCGCTGCGCGCCCTGCTGCTCGACACGGTGAAAGACATGCGCGACGAGCGCGAAGCGCTCGCTTCGGTACGCACCCAGCTCGAACAGGCCTTGCAGCGGGAACCCGCTGCGATCCCGCGCCACGGCGTCCACGTTTTGGCAGGCCCGTCCGGCAGCGGCAAGTCGCTCATGGTGGCCAAGCTGGCGCGCCTGGCCGCCAAACGCGACGGGGCCGATCACATCGCCATCGTCAGCTACAAAGACCTGCGGGTCGGCGCCTGGAGCCAGGTGCAGTTGCTGGCTGAACACATTGGTGTGGACGCTTTTTCGGTGCAAGACGCCGCCGAGTTGCCCGCCCTGTTCGAGCGGCTCAAGGGCCGCCATCTGATCCTGATCGACACCCCGGGGTCGCAGACCCTGGAGCGTGTGGCCGAAGTCAAGAACGCGTTCCCGCAAGCCCAGGCCCACATGGTGATGTCGGCCGACGCCTCCAGCGCCACGCTGAACCGCGCCATGCGCGCCGGCTCGGCCCGCTGGGACAGCCTCATGGTTACCAAACTGGACGAATCGGTCCAGCCCTGGCCTTTGGTTGAATTTCTATGCGACAACCGTTTACCGCTGAACGCCGCCGGTGACGGCAACCAGCTGGGCGATCTGCGCCGCGAACTGGAAATCCGCTCGCTGGTGGAGATGGCCGTGGCCCAACTGGCGCGCACCGCCAACGCCACCTCGGTCGAACCCATCAAAGCCCTGGCGCAGCAGCCATCCGTCACGCCACTGCCCCCCGCACCGTCACCATCGGCGCGCCTGTATGCCGCCGTCGCGCCGCGCGGCATGCTGGGAGCGTATAACTGACACAATAGGGCGCAACGGCCGGTGTGCCGTGGCTGTGATTGACGTGAAAAAGACATGAAAAAACCCTCTCGGACAGAAGTTATTGGTATTGCCAGCGGAAAAGGCGGCGTGGGCAAAACCACGGTGGCCGTGAACCTGGCTATTGCGCTGCAGAAGGCAGGGCACCGAGTGATGCTGTTTGACGCGGACCTGGGCCTAGCGAACTCGCAAATAGCACTGGGCTGCGCCTGCCCTTACAACCTGACCCACTTCATGAGCGGGCAAAAAACCCTGCAAGAGATCACCGTGACCTCGCGCCACGGCGTGCGCCTGATTCCAGGTGCCTCCGGCGTGAAGGAAATGGCGGCTTTGAGCCAGGTACAGGCCTCGCGCATCGTGCAGGCCTTCAGCGCGCTGGAAGACGAGATTGACTACCTGATCGTGGATATGGCGGCGGGCATCTCACCCTCTGTGCTGGCTTTTATGGCGGCCTGCCAGCGGCGCTACATCGTGGTGCGGGACGACCCCTCGTCCATCGCCGACGCCTATGGAACCATCAAGGTCCTGATCCAGGATTACGACCTGAACGAGATTTACATCATCCCCAACGCCGTGGCCAGCCAGGCAGAGGGACAGAACCTGTTCCGCCGCATCAACCAAGTCTGCGCGCAGTTTCTGAACTACACCACCCATTACCTGGGCGCCATTGAATACGACGACCAGATCCTGGCTGCGCACCGCAAGTACGAGCCGGTCATGGAGTTCGCGCCGGGCAGCAACAGCGCGCGCGATTTCAAACGCCTGGCTAAATCCATCGCCCAAATGCCACCGACCGCTACGGTATCCGGCGGCATGCAGTTTTTTGTGGAGCGCCTGGTGCGTTTTCAAGCCTGAGACCCTGGATGGCCAACTCCACCCGCCTCTACCAACAGATCAGCGACGACAGCGAAGCGCTGGTCATGCAGCACCTGGGGCTGGTCAAGCGGGTGGCGCTGCATCTGAAGGTGCGCATTCCACCGTTCATGGAACTCGACGAGCTGATCCAGGTCGGCATGATTGGACTGCTGGAGGCCGCGCGCGCCTTCAACCCGGACAAGGGCGTGGACTTTGAAAACTTCGCCCTGAGCCGGGTGCGCGGCGCCATCCTGGACGAAGTACGGCAACTTTCTTACCTGCCGCGCTCGGCGGTCGCCTTCAACAAATCCGAGAGCCGGGCCACCGATGCGCTGTCCACCGAGCTGGGACGGGCCCCAACCCAATCCGAGTTGGCAGAACACCTTGGCGATGACATTGAGTCCTTTCACAAAAAACGGGGTAATGCCAGCCGCTTTGAGACTTTTTCCATGGAAGTGGTGGCCGACGAAGTCATGGGCATTGCCGATGAACGGTCGCGCCAACCCGATGCCATCGTCGAGCACGCGGATTTCATGCGCGCCGTCACCCAGGCCATTGCCGATCTACCCGAGCGTGATCAGTTGCTGATGCAGCTCTATTACGTAGAGGAGCTCAACCTCAAAGAAATTGGCGAAATCGTCGGAGTCACCGAATCGCGTGTGAGCCAGTTGCTCACCGCCACGGTCAAAAAGCTGCGGGCCACCCTGCATATTGAAGTCGAGGCGAAAGCGCCCAAGGCCCAAAAACTCGGCAGCTAAGAACAATGGACAAACAATTTCTCACCGCTTTACGCGAAACGCTCAAGTTTCCAGCCGGCGCACCGATACCTAGTGGGCATACCAACCCTCTCGGAGAACCTATCATGCGCATGAACTTCAAAGCAATGGAATCGTACGGAGCTGATAACGTAGCATCGCAAGCTTCGGTGGCCAATCTGGAAGAAGTGCGCGGTCTGATGGACGAGATCAGCCAAGCGTGGCGCGAAGTGCCCGCTCTGCTGCCAGTCCAAAAAGACTTTAGCTGGCATTGAGTTGGTAAAGCGGGTCGGCTTCGGTCGACCCTTTGTGAAGAGGTCAGAGCGCCGGTGCGTCAAGCACAGGCGCTCGCCCCGTTTTAGGATGCGCATATGGTCGGCATTGGTGGAATCGTCTTCTTGTTGGTGTGCGTGTTTGGCAGCTTCATCGTAGGCGGCGGCAATTTGCAGCCATTCATCCACGCCGCACCGATTGAAGGCTGGTGTATTCTGGGCTCCGGCATCGGCGGTATGCTGATCGGCAACAGCATGGGCACCACCAAAGCGGTGTTCGCCGGCATCGGACGCACCTTCAAAGGGTCCAAGTACCACAAAGAGGATTACCTCAACACCATCTTCTGCGTCTCCAAAGTCATGAAGACGCTGAAAAGCGAAGGCGCTGTGGCACTCGAAGCCCACATCGAAGCGCCAGAGTCCAGCGCCATCTTCAGCGAATACCCCAAGATCCTGCACGACCACGCGCTCTTGCACCTGATTTGCGACACCGTTCGCCTAATGGTGGTTTCTCAAGGCACGCTGAGCCCCATGGCGGTGGAAGAGGTCATGGACAACGCCATCAAAACCCACCACCACGACGAACTCAAAGCCTCCACGGCCATCGGCACACTGGCCGGCGCCCTGCCTGCGCTGGGAATTGTGTCCTGCGTGATGGGCGTGGTGAAGACCATGGACGCGATTGACCAACCACCGGCGATTCTGGGTGGCCTGGTGGGTGCGGCGCTGGTGGGAACCTTCATCGGGGTGTTTTTGGCCTACGGATTTTTTGAGCCCTTTGCCAAGCGCCTGGAAGAAATCATCAACGACGAAGCCGCCATGTACGGCGTCGTCAAGCAAATCATCATCGGCACCATGCACGGCCACCCCATGCCCCTGATCCTGGAAGGTGCTAGGGTTTGCATCAGCCACCACAACCAGCCCAGCTTTGCCGAAGTATTTGACGGTCTGCGCGGCAAGTAAACATGGCGACTGAAGAGAAGGCACCGGAAGAAGAAGCAGTCCCGGCCGGAGCAGAAGAGGCCGGCCCGACGGACGCGGAAGCGCCGGCGGAAGACGCCCCCTTAGCGCCCATCATCGTCAAGAAGATTGCCGATGGCCATGGCGGCGCACACGGCGGTGCCTGGAAAATTGCCCTCGCCGACATGATGACGGCCATGATGGCCTTCTTTCTGCTCATGTGGATTTTGGGCGCCACCAACGACTCGCAACGCAAAAGCGTGGCCGACTATTTCAAGCCCACCTCGCAAAGCGTGGTGGCCATGGGTCAACTGGCTGGCTCCAACGGCATCATGGGCGGGCGCTCCATCATCGACCCCGACGGCTTCCCGTACACGGCCAAGCAAACCGCAGCCCTGCAAATGGTCACGCCGCGCTCGGAGGGCGGCCCCACAGAAAACGATCCCTCGCCCAACAGCGAAAACGACCGCGCCAAAGAACGCGACGGGATGAACGATTCCGAGAAAAAGAAAATCGTTGAACAAGCGGACAAAGAAAACTTCGACAAGCTGGAAAAAGAAGTGCGCGAGCAACTCGAGCAGAACCCGAACTTGCAAAAAATGCAAGGGCAGGTGCAGTTTGTGCGCGAAAAGGAAGGCCTGCGCATCGAGATCATCGACAAGGCCGATTTCTCCATGTTCGGGCTGGGAACTGCGCAAATGCAAGGCGGCGCCCAGGAGTTGATCACGGAAGTCGCCAAGTCGCTGGCATCCATGCCCAATAAGGTCGCCGTGCGCGGCCACACTGATAGTTTGGCGTATGACGATGGCGTGAATAGCAACTGGTCGCTATCAGGCATGCGGGCAGAAGCAACGCGCCGTTTACTCGCTGAGGCCGGCTTGCCTCCGAGTCGCTTCTATCGTATCGAGGGCGTTGCCGATACCGTACCCTACGTTCCAAATAACCCGGCCGACCCACGCAACCGACGTATCAGTATCACGGTGTTGTATAACGATCCGCCTGCTGCTGCTCGCTA
>RFRO01000098.1 GCA_009924455.1 Betaproteobacteria bacterium | reverse complement strand
CTGCGCCAAGCCAATCCGCACCCGCAAACCGAGCTGCAGTACGCCAGCGTGTTCGAACTGCTCGCGGCTGTGCTGCTTTCCGCGCAGGCCACCGACGTGGGTGTCAACAAGGCCACTACGCGCCTGTTTGTGGTGGCCAACACGCCGCAAAAAATCATCGCACTGGGACTGGCCGGGTTGGAGCGGCATATTCAAACCATTGGCCTGTTCCGAAGCAAAGCCCGCCATCTGGTGCAGACCTGCGAGATCCTGGTGGCGCAGCACGGCGGCCAGGTTCCGCGCAGCCGCGAGGCGCTGGAGGCCCTGCCCGGCGTGGGCCGCAAGACCGCCAACGTGGTGCTCAACGTCGCCTTTGGTGAACCCACCATGGCCGTGGACACCCATATCTTCCGGCTGGGCAACCGCACCGGCCTGGCCCCGGGCAAGACGCCGCTGGAGGTCGAGCGCAAGCTGGTCAAGCGAATCCCTACAGAGTTTTTGGTGGACGCGCACCACTGGCTGATCTTGCACGGGCGCTATGTGTGCCAGGCGCGCAAGCCCCTGTGCGGTGCGTGCGGGGTGGCGGATGTGTGCGACTACCGGCCTAAGGCGAGTGTCTGAGCGCTCAGATCCTGAACTCACCAAAAGAAACGGGGTCGACGCGCGGTGTTGTCGAGCATCCAGGCCAAACGCCGAGCGGCTACTGCCAGGCGCGCCAGCATCACTGGTGAAAACTGCTTGACGTAGGCGTCGTCCACCTGGTCCGGCGGATAGAAGCCGGGCGTAGCGACCAACCGGCAGGACTCTTCGGCCACTTCGGCCATGGAGGCTTGTAGCCTGGCGCTGCCCAAAGGCATTTTTTCCAGCAGCGCCACCAGGGCCTGGTTCTCCAGGTCAAGCTGGTGCAGCAAGCCGCTGTCCCATACCGCATGTAAGTTGCTGCCACGCATGAAGGCGCGCAATTGGAACTGGTTGCCGCCACGGTCATCGCGGTAGCCGGCGTGTAGCGGCTGGTGGATATCTCCGACAAAGTGGATCAGGTACTTCAGCGCCTTGAGCCGCGCTTTGTCGTTGGCATCGGAAGCCCACACCGCGCGCTCACGCTCGATCGCGGCGACCACACAGTGGCCGTCGGGGCAGTCGCGCTGCGCTTCGTACTGGCAGTTGCCGCGTGGGAAATTGACGTAGTGCCATGGCCCGGTGGCGGGGTTGCGGTGCTCGTCAGCCCAGGTGGAGAGCGACTCCAGCGTCTCGCCCGGCTCCAGCGCCAGCAGCCGGTTGACCTCCGCGCGCGTGGCGGGCTGCAGCAGTTCCCAGGCCATGGCCGCTACGACCTGGTGTCCCTGCGAACCCCAGGCCCCTGCCTGTGTGCTGACCACCAAGGCGGCCAGCAGCACCCAACTGCCCCTGCGGCAGCGTGCAATCCAAGACATAGCGTCCCGTTCCAACGATGTGTAGTAATCGTTGGATTCTGCCTGCAAGGCCGATGGGCAAGGGCCTGACGGGATTTAGACGCCAGAAACAAAAAAGCCCGGCTCGAAAGCCGGGCTTTGTCCTCACAGAGAACTGCGGATGCGAAAGGTGTCGCGTTTTCAGCGTGCGGTGGCGGCAGCGGTGGCCGACGCGCGCGCTAGGGCCTGCCGATCTTGCAACGCCAGGTGAGGACCCAAGCCGCTGGGTGCGGGGTGGCTGCGCCAGAACTCGGACGCTGCCGCTGCGCCGCTTCCGGGTTTGACGGATACACCGCAATCGAGCATGGCCATCTCAGCGCCGTTGATGGCCGCCATCAGATGAATCTCATTCATGTCGCCCAGGTGACCGATACGGAACAACTTGCCGGCTACCTTGGACAAACCGCCGCCCAGCGACAGGTTGTAGCGGTGATAGGCACGGGCAATCACGTCGGTGCCCGCAATACCGGCGGGCAACATGACGGCGGAGACGGTGTCGGAATACCACTTCTCCTCCTTCGCGCAGAGGTTGAGACCCCAGCCGGCGGTGACCGCGGCGCGCACGCCTTTGGCCAGGTAGCGGTGGCGGGCAATGATCTGGTCCAGGCCCTCTTCCGAGATCATCTTCAACGCTTCCACGAGGCCGTACATGAGCGACAGCGCGGGGGTGTAAGGGAAATAGCCGTTGGCGTTGGACTGCTGCATGTCCGCCAGGTCAAAGTAGGCGCGCTTGAGTTTGGCGTTGGGGTACATGGCCAGGGCTTTGGGGCTGGCGCACAAGATGCCCAGACCGGCGGGAAGCATCAAGCCCTTTTGCGAGCCGGAGACCGCCATGTCCACGCCCCAGTCGTCAAATCGGAAGTCGATGCAGCCAAGAGAGGAGACGCAATCGACAAACAACAGCGCCGGGTGCTTGGCTTCGTCGAGCGCCTCGCGCACGCCGGCGATGTCTGACATCACGCCCGTCGCGGTTTCATTTTGGCAAGCCAGGACCGCTTTGATGCGGTGCTGCGTGTCGGCCTTCAGGATGTCGGCGTACTGCTGCAGCGGAACGCCGGTGCCCCACTCGCAATCCACGATCTCCACATTCAGACCCAGACGCTCGCACATGTCGATCCACAGGTGGCTGAACTGCCCGAAGCGCGCCGCCAGAACCGTGTCGCCGGGCGACAGGGTGTTGGTCAACGCCGCTTCCCAGCAGCCGGTGCCGGACGACGGGAACACAAAGGGCGTGCCCACTTTGGTGCGGTACACACTCTTCAGGCCCGCCATGATGGTGTTGGTCAACACCGGGAAATGGGGTGAGCGGTGGTCTTCCATGGAGACGACCATGGCGCGCTGGATGCGGTCTGGCACGTTGGTGGGACCGGGTACGAAAAGAAAGTTGCGACCTGCCATGGCTGTCTCCTGAATTAATGTGGATGTTTACTGTGATGCCGAATGTAAAAACCCGGAGCAACTAAGTAAATTCAGACTTTCATTGCTCCAGCTTCAGGAAAACTGAACACCTGCCTGGAGCGGGCGCTACCATTGCCACGCCACCACAGGCCAAGGAGCCCTATGACCCGCATCACCGCAAATGGCCAGGAATTCTGTTACCTCAGCGCGGGCACCGGGCCGAAAGTGCTGCTCCTGCACGGATTCCCCGACATCGCAAGCACCTGGTCACACCAGATGGATGCGCTCGCGGCTGCCGGTTACTGCGCCATCGCGCCGTATCTGCGGGGCTACCACCCCAACCCGATCCAAGACGGCGCCTTCTACGACAAGGCAACCCTGACCCAGGATCTGTCCTGCCTGATAGAGGCGTTGGGGGGTGGCGAGCCCCTGTTGTTTGTGGGCCAGGACTGGGGCGCGATCATTGGCTACGCGCTGTGCGCCGCGCGGCCGGATCTGGTGAGCAAAGCGGTCCTCATGGCAGTACCGCACCCCGCCATCGTGGCCCGACACCTGCTGGATCCGAAACATGTGCAGCGCTCGTTCCACTGGTGGTTTTTCCAACAGGCAGACTTCCCGGAGCAGGCCTTGCTGGCGGAGGACATGGCTTTCATCGACTTCCTGTGGCGCGACTGGTGCGCACCGGGTTACGAGGACCGGGCGCACATCGGGGCGGTCAAAGCCTGTCTTCGGGAACCCGGTGTTCTGCCGGCCACGCTGGCCTACTACCGCGCCATGTTCAACCCGCAGCGGGCCGACCCTGCGCTGGCGTCGCTGCGCGCCGACATGGCGCGCACCATCACTGTCCCGACACTGGCGCTATGCGGCGCCCAAGACCTGCGCGCCGAGTTGATGGTCGCCCAGGACGCGTATTTCAGCGGCGGCTATACCTACCGGGAAGTCCCCAACGCGGGCCACTTTCTGCACCGCGAGCAGCCAGCTGCCGTGAACCGGCTGCTGTTGGATTGGTTCGCAAATGCCCCTTGAAAAGTCGGGCGGCGGCGTCCTCAGTGCAGCTTGACGGTAGGGTTGGTTTGCTTGGTGATCATGCGGGCCAGTGTGTACAGGCTGGTTTTTAAAAACCCGTGTATCGCCAACTCGTGCAGCTTGTAGAGTGAGAGGTACATGATCTTGGCGAAGTACCCCTCAATCATCAGGTTGTTGCCGATCAGGCCGCCCATCATGTTGCCCACGGTGCTGAATTTGCCCAGCGAAACCAGCGAACCAAAATCCTTGTAGTGGTAGGGCTTGAGCGGCTTGTTGGCAAAGCGGCGCTTGATTTGTTGGAACAGGTGGGAAGCCTGTTGGTGCGCCGCCTGCGCGCGGGGCGGAACCATACCGGCACGGCCGCCGGCGGCGTCACCGCAAGGGCAGGCAGCGCAATCACCCAGCGCAAAGATATCGGGGTCGCGCGTGGTTTGCAGGGTATCGCGTACCACCAACTGGTTGATGCGATTGGTCTCCAAGCCGCCAAAGTCCTTCAAAAAGTCCGGCGCCTTGACGCCAGCAGCCCACACCACCAGCTCGGACTCCACCACCCGCCCATCGGCCAAGCGCACCCCGGTGGGCATCACTTCTGTAACCTTGGCCTGCGTCAACACCTGCACGCCCAGCCGCTTGATCAGGGCCTCGGTGGCGGCAGACAGGCGCGGCGGGAGCGCCGGCAGGATACGGTCGGCGGCCTCGATCAAGGTGACCCGGATGTCCTTATCCGCATCAATCCGGTCCAAACCAAAGGCCACGACCTCGCGGGTCGTGCGGTGCAGCTCGGCGGCCAGCTCCACCCCGGTTGCGCCTGCGCCGATGATCGCCACATGCAACTGGCTTTGGTGGATGTCGGCCGTCTGGTTGTGCGCGCGGATGCAGGCGTTGACCATCTTGGAGTGAAACTGCTTGGCGTCGTTTTGCGTCTCCAGGCGCAGCGCGTAATCCCGAACACCCTGCGTACCAAAGTCGTTGCTCAAGCTGCCGATGCAAATCACCAGGGTGTCGTAGGCGATCTGTTGCGTTGGGGTGACCGGTAGCCCGTCGCTGTCCACGTAGGGTGCCAGGTCAATGGTTTTCTTTTCGCGGTTAAGCCCCTTGAGCTCGCCGATGCGGAATGTGAAGTGATTCCAGTGGGCCTGCGCCATGTAGTCCACCTCATGGTCGCCAAAGTCCATGCTGCCGGACGCAATTTCATGCAGCTTGGGCTTCCAGATGTGGGTCCGGTTTTTGTCCACCAGGGTGATGTGGGCTTGCGTGCCGCGCCCAAAGGCATTGCCCAAGCGGGTCGCGAGTTCCAAGCCGCCGGCTCCCCCGCCGACGATGACGATTTTGTGTGTGTTGTTTTGCATACTGCGAGCCCACAATGTGATTGCGCTGAAAGGAATTGTCGGCTATCCGGATGCACACCTGGTTACCAATTGGTTTCGCGCTCGGGCGACGCCGTGATGTTGTGGATGGAGAGGTCCGCCCCATCAAATTCTTCTTCCTGGCTCATGCGCAGTCCGACAAAAAATTTGAGTGCTCCGTAGACCGCAAACCCACCCGCAAGCGCCCAGACCACGCCCAGCGCCGTACCGATCAGCTGCGCTGTCAGGGACACACCACCGATGCCACCCAGGGCCTGGCTGCCGAACATACCTGCAGCAACGCCGCCCCAGGTGCCGCACAAGCCATGCAGCGGCCAGACGCCCAGCACGTCGTCAATCTTCCAGCGGTTCTGCGTGAGCGTGAACATGTAGACAAAAATCACGCCCGCCAGTGCGCCGACGACCAAGGCACCCAGCGGGTGCATCACGTCGGAGCCGGCGCACACCGCGACCAGACCCGCTAAAGGCCCGTTGTGCAAAAAGCCGGGGTCGTTTTTACCCATCACCAGCGCGGCCAGCGTGCCACCCACCATGGCCATGAGCGAATTGACGGCGACCAGGCCCGAAATCTTGTCCAAGGTCTGCGCGCTCATCACATTGAAACCAAACCAGCCCACCGCCAGAATCCAGGCGCCCAGCGCCAAAAACGGAATACTGGAAGGCGGATGGGCGGAAATGGCGCCGTCTTTGCGGTAGCGGTTGCTGCGCGCGCCCAAGAGCACGACGGCACCCAGCGCAATCCAACCACCCACCGCGTGCACCACCACGCTGCCGGCAAAGTCATGGAACTCCGCGCTCGTGCTCTCCTTCAGCCACGCCTGCACGCCATAGTGCTGGTTCCAGACAACGCCCTCAAATAGCGGGTACACCAGACCGACGATCACGGCCGTGGCCATCAACTGCGGCCAAAAGCGGGCCCGCTCGGCGATGCCGCCAGAGACGATGGCGGGAATGGCTGCTGCGAAGGTCAAGAGAAAAAAGAACTTCACCAGGTCGTATCCGCTTTTGAGCGCGAGTTGATCAGCCCCCACAAAAAAGTGTGTTCCATACGCCACCGTGTAGCCCACCAGAAAGTAGGCCACCGTCGATACCGAAAAATCGGCCAGGATTTTGACCAGGGCGTTCACCTGGTTTTTGCGGCGAACTGTTCCCAACTCCAGAAAGGCAAAACCCGCGTGCATGGCCAGCACCATCACTGCGCCCAAAAGAATAAAAAGCGCATCCGCGCCTTGTTTTAGTGCATCCATGAATGAATTTCCAGAAAAATGGTTCTATTTAGTGCAAAAAGTCCTGGATTTGGACTTATGCACCGAAATAAAGCAATTTCTGCACCGCGATTGCGTACGCGGCTTCCGGCGCCCTTACAGCACCTCGGGCGTGAGCGCCTGGACCGCCTGGTAGCTGGTCAGGAAAACCCGGCCATGCAGGGTCTTGAGGAAATCCGTCTTGTTCAGCTTGTCCATGATCGGACCTTTGATTTCCGAAAAATGCAGCGCAATACCGCTGTCGTGCAAACGCCCGGCGATCGCGTGCAGGCTTTCCAGCGCACTGGCGTCGATGTCGTTCACCGCCGAACACTGCAACAGCACATGCTCCAAGGCGGGGCGCGATGCCACCTCGGCGTTGATGCGGTCTTCAATCGCGCGGGAATTGGCGAAGAACATGCTGGCGTCCACCCGCAAACACACCAGACGGGGACTCACCCGCACCGGATGGCGCGCCACGTTGCGAAAGTGCTCGGTACCCGGCATCAAACCCACCGCCGCAATATGCGGACGGCTGGCACGCGACAAAAACAGACCCAGCGACAGCGCCACCCCGATGACCAGGCCACTCTCCACGCCCAGCACCAAAGTGGCAAGAAACGTGGCGCTCAGGGCGCTGAAATCCAGCTTCGAAAACTGCCAGGTCGATCGGAATAGGGCCAAGTCCACCAGCGACAACACGGCCACGATGATGGTCGCCGCCAGCGTGGCCTGCGGCAGGTAATACAGCGCCGGCGTGAGGAAGAGCGACGCCAGCGTGATGCCCACCGCCGTGTACACCCCGGCTGCGGGGCTGACCGCGCCGGCATCAAAATTCACCACCGAACGGGCGAAGCCACCGGTCACCGGAAAGCCCCCGGTTAACGCCGCCGACAAATTGCTGGCGCCCAGCGCCACCAGTTCCTGGTCCGGCTCGATGCGTTGACGGCGCTTGGCCGCCAAGGTCTGCCCCACCGAGACCGACTCCACAAAACCCACCACGCTGATCAACAGCGCTGGCACCAGCATCTCGCGCCACAGCGCCAAGTCCCACAAGGGCAGCGTGAGCGGCGGCAAGCCTTGCGGCACCGTGCCCACCAGCTTCATGCCCTGGCCCCCCCAGTCCTGCGACCAGGCCAGGACGGTGGTCAGCGCGATGGCCAGCACGGGGCCGGCCTTGGCCGCAACCCCAGCCGCCTTGTCGCCCCAACCGGCTTTGCGCAGCACGGGCTTGAGCCCCGAGCGCACCCAGAACAAAAACAGCGTGGCTGCAACACCGACCACGACGGTCAGCGCATGCGCATGGGGCAACTGCTGCACCAGCGCGTACACGAGTTCGACAAAGTTGTGCCCCTCGGCTTTGACGCCCAGAATGGTCTTCATCTGGCTGGCAGCAATGAGCAAGCCGGAAGCCGAAATAAAGCCCGAGATCACCGGGTGGCTCAGAAAATTGGCCAGAAAGCCCAGGCGCAAAAACCCCATGACCAGCAGCATGGCGCCGGACAAAAACGCCAGCGTGATCGCCACCTGCCAATACGCATGGGTGCCCGCCGCCGCGTGTTCGCCCACCGCCGCCGCCGTCATCAAAGACACCACGGCCACGGGGCCAACCGCCAGCACACGGCTGCTACCCAGCACCGCGTACACCAGCAGCGGCGCGACACTGGCATACAAGCCGACCTCGGGCGGCAGCCCGGCCAGCAAAGCGTAGGCCAGGCTTTGCGGGATGAGCATGACTGTGACGATGAGCGCCGCCACCAGGTCATTGCTAAAGCTTTCCTGGTTGTACTGTGAGCCCCACTGCAGAATGGGTAAGGAGGGCAGCCAGCCCTGCGAAGCGGCCATCAGTCTGCGAAGTTGAACGAGGCCAGCCACATGCCGATCACCATCGCAACGACAAAAACCCATGCTTTGGCTTGGCCATCGGCCATGGACACCATGGCCGGACCCGGACAAAAGCCAGCCCAGCCCCAGCCAGCGCCGAAGAGCAGACTGCCGATGATCAGGGGCTGGTCGATGTGCGAATGGGTGGGCAGCCGCAGCATGCCGCCCAGAAAATTGGTAGTGCGTTTCTTGGCCAGGGCGAAGGCAAAAAATCCTACGGCAATGGCACCGCCCATCACCAGGGCGAGGGATGGGTCCCAGGAACCGGCCAAGTCCAGAAAGCCAATGACTTTGCCCGGATCTGTCATGCCCGAGAGCATGAGGCCCAGCCCGAACAAAAGGCCGACTGCAAATTCGCTAACGCGGTGAACAAGGTTGTGATGCAACATGGTGACTTTCTTAAATGAGGTGACACAGCACGTAGACGCTGACAAAGCCCGCGCCCATGAACGACAGCGTGGCGACCATAGAGCGCGGCGACAT
>RFRO01000097.1 GCA_009924455.1 Betaproteobacteria bacterium | reverse complement strand
ATCAGCACATGGCTTTCGTCCAGGAACATCAGCGCGTCTTTGGGCAGGTAATCGGTGAGCGTGGCCGGCGGCTCGCCCGCAGCGCTACCGGCCAGGTGGCGCGAGTAGTTCTCGATGCCTTTGCAATGGCCAACTTCGCTGAGCATTTCCAGATCAAAACGGGTGCGCTGTTCCAGCCGCTGCGCCTCCACCAGCTTGCCCATGCCGACCAGCTCTTGGAGGCGGTCGGCCAGCTCCAGCTTGATCAGTTCCACCGCCTGCAAAACCTGCTCGCGCGGGGTGACGTAGTGGCTGCTGGGATAAACGGTAAAGCGCGGAATTTTCTGGCGGATGCGCCCGGTCAGCGGGTCAAACAGCTGCAGCGATTCGATCTCGTCGTCGAATAACTCGATGCGCAGCGCCATCTCGCTGTGTTCGGCGGGAAACACATCGATGGTGTCGCCGCGCACGCGGAAGGTGCCGCGGCTGAAGTCGATGTCGTTGCGCTGGTACTGCATGCGCACCAACTGGATCACCATATCGCGCTGGCCCATTTTGTCGCCCGCGCGCAGCGTCATCACCATCTGGTGGTAGGACTCGGGCTTGCCGATACCGTAGATCGCCGACACGGTGGCGACGATCACCACATCGCGCCGCTCCAGCAGGCTTTTGGTGCAGGACAAGCGCATCTGCTCGATGTGCTCGTTGATCGCCGAGTCTTTCTCGATGAACAAATCGCGCTGCGGCACATAGGCCTCTGGCTGGTAGTAGTCGTAATAGCTGACGAAGTACTCGACCGCGTTTTTAGGAAAAAACTCGCGGAACTCGCTGTACAGCTGCGCCGCCAGGGTTTTGTTGGGCGCAAACACAATGGCCGGTCGACCCATGCGGGCTATCACGTTGGCCATGGTGTAGGTCTTGCCGGAGCCGGTCACGCCCAGCAGCGTCTGGAACACCTCGCCGTCGTGCAAACCCTCCACCAGTTGCGCAATCGCCTCAGGCTGGTCCCCGGCCGGGGGATAGGGCTGGTACAGCTCAAAGGGCGAGTCGGGAAACTGGACAAAAGTCCCCTGCCCCGCTGGAATGTCCAGCGGATGGGGCTGCGGAAGCAGGGCGGATTCAGGCATAGATGTGCCAAGCTTAAGCCCTATTGGCGACTGCCAGGCGCTGGGTAAAATTGACCGCTTTTCCGCGCCCAGCCCCTGGCTGCCGCCCCTTCCTCAACCTAGGACCCCGCCGCATGTCGCTCTTTTCCGCCGTCGAAATGGCCCCCCGTGACCCGATTTTTGGCCTGAACGAACAATTCAGCGCAGACACCAACCCCAGCAAGGTGAACCTGGGCGTGGGCGTGTATTTCGACGACGCGGGCAAGCTGCCGCTGCTGCAATGCGTGCGCACAGCCGAAAAAGCCCGAACCGATGCGCCCACTGCGCGCGGCTACTTGCCGATTGACGGCATCGTGGCCTATGACGCCGCCGTCAAGAACCTGGTGTTCGGCAGCGACCCGGCGCTGACCGAGCGCGTAGCCACCATCCAAACCCTGGGCGGAACCGGCGGCCTCAAGATCGCCGCCGACTTTTTGCACCGCTTAAACCCCGCCTCCAAACTGCTGATCTCAGACCCGAGCTGGGAAAACCACCGCGCGGTTTTCAGCACCGCCGGTTTTGAAGTCGGAACCTACGCCTATTACGACGCCGCCGCGCGCGGCATCAACACGGCGGGCATGCTGGCGGACCTGGAAGCCGCAGCCCCCGGCACCGTGGTGGTGCTGCACGCCTGCTGCCACAACCCGACCGGCTACGACCTGACGCCCGCGCAGTGGGACGCGGTCATCGCCGTCATCCACAAGCGCGGACTGACCGCGCTGCTCGACATGGCCTACCAGGGCTTTGGCCACGGCATCGCGGAAGACGGCGCGGTGGTGGGCAAATTTGCGGCTGCCGGTTTGAACTTTTTTGTGGCCAGTTCTTTCTCCAAAAACTTCAGCCTGTACGGCGAACGCGTGGGTGCGCTGTCGGTGGTCTGCAATGACAAGGCCGAGATGCAAAAAGTCTTGAGCCAGCTCAAGATCGTGGTGCGCACCAACTATTCCAACCCGCCCACCCACGGCGGCGCGGTGGTGGCAGCCGTTTTAGGCGACCCGGCGCTGCGCGCGCAATGGGAGCAGGAGCTGGGCGACATGCGTAACCGCATCAAATCCATGCGCCAGGGTCTGCGCGACGGGCTCAAAGCTGCCGGTGTGCGCGAGAACATGGATTTCATCACCACGCAAATCGGTATGTTCAGCTATTCGGGCCTGAGCAAAGAGCAGATGCTGCGCCTGCGCTCCGAATTCGGCGTCTACGGTCTGGACACAGGGCGCATGTGTGTAGCGGCGCTCAACAGCAAGAATATGGACTACGTGTGCGCGTCCATCGCCACCGTCATGAAAAACTGACACCCGGACTGCCAAAAAAGCGGGACACGCCGGGGTAAAGCTGTTATATTGCACTGCAACATTTTCTAACGCAGGGATTCCATGCTCTACCAAATCTACGAGACCCAGCGCGCCTTTATCGAACCCTTTGCCGGCTTTGCCCAGGTTGCCTCCAAGGCCTATTCCAGCCCCGGCTCGGTCTGGAGCTCCAGCCCCTTGAGCCAGCGTATGGCGGCGGGCCTGGATCTGGTGTACCGCCTGAGCAAAGACTATGAAAAACCGGAATTCGGCATCAACGCGGTCTCGGTCGGCGACTCCGAAGTGGCGATTCAGCAACGCGTGGAAATTGCCCGCCCTTTTTGCGATCTGATCCGCTTCAAACGCTTTTCGGACGACCCGGACACGCTGGAGGACATGAAATCGCAGCCCACCGTGCTCATTGTCGCACCCCTGTCGGGCCACTACGCGACCCTGCTGCGCGACACCGTCAAAACCATGTTGCAGGACCACAAGGTCTACATCACCGACTGGAAGAACGCCCGCCTGGTGCCGCTGAGCGAAGGCAACTTCTCGCTGGACGATTACGTCAACTATGTGCAGGACTTCATCCGCCACCTGCAGGGCAAGTACGGCAACTGCCACGTGATGAGCGTGTGCCAGCCCACGGTGCCGGTACTCGCCGCCGTGTCGCTGATGGCGAGCCGGGGCGAACCCACGCCCTGGACCATGACCATGATGGGCGGCCCCATTGACGCGCGCAAATCGCCCACGGCCGTCAACAACCTGGCGATGAACAAGAGCTACGGCTGGTTCGAAAACAACGTGATCTACCGCGTGCCAGACAGCTTCCCTGGCGCGGGTCGGCGCGTCTACCCCGGCTTCTTGCAGCACAGCGGCTTTGTGGCCATGAACCCGGACCGCCATGCGCGCAGCCACTTCGACTACTTCAAAGACCTGATGAAGGGGGACGATGCCAGCACCGAAGCGCACCGCAAGTTTTATGACGAGTACAACGCCGTGCTCGATATGGACGCGCCGTATTACCTGGACACCATCCGTGTTGTGTTCCAGGACTTCAACCTGGTCAACGGCACCTGGGATGTGAAATCACCCAGCGGCGTGTCGGAACGCGTGCGCCCCCAGGACATCCGCACCACCGCGCTGCTGTCGGTGGAAGGCGAGCTCGACGACATTTCGGGCTCCGGCCAGACCGAGGCCGTGCATGCCCTGTGCACTGGCGTGAACCCGCGCAACCAGCGCCACTTTGAAGCCAAGGGCGCGGGCCACTACGGCATCTTCTCGGGCCGGCGCTGGCGCGATATGGTCTATCCGCAGGTCCACAGCTTTATCGCGGCGCACACGCCAGCGCCCAAAGCTGCGGTACCGGCTACCAAAGCAGTCGCAGCGCCTGCTGCGCCGGTTGCACCCGCCGCGAAGAAAAAGGCTGCGGCCAAGCGCGCCGCCCGCTAAGGCATCCAACCTTGGGCCAGCCTCCTTCGCCGGAGCAGGCGGCTCTCCCACACGCAGCCTTGGCGCAGCGCCTACTGGATGCGCTGCCGCAAACACAGTGCACCCGCTGCGGCTACCCGGACTGCGCGGCCTATGCCGATGCTATCGCGCAGGGCCAAGCCGACATCAACCAATGTCCTCCCGGTGGCGAAGAAGGCGTGGCGCGGCTGGCGGCCATCAGTGGCAAAGCGTTCAAGGCGCTCAACCCCGAGAACGGCGTCGAGGGCCCGCGCAGCGTGGCCTTTGTGGACGAGGCATGGTGCATCGGCTGCACCCTGTGCATTGATGCCTGCCCGACTGATGCCATCTTCGGCACGCACAAACACATGCACACCGTTATCGAAGCCTATTGCACCGGCTGCGCGCTCTGTGTACCGGTCTGCCCGGTGGACTGCATCCATCTGGAGAACGTCAGCGGCACGGCAACCGGCTGGGCCGCCTGGTCGCCGACGCAGGCCGATCTGGCCCGTACGCGCTACGCAGCGGCCACAAGCCGGCGCGCCAAAACGGAAACGGCGCGCCAAGTGATGAAGGCCGCTGAGGCGCAGGACACACTCGCCGATCTCGCTACACATTCCCGCATCACCGACCCAGAAGAACTGGCGCGCAAAAAAGCTTTTATCGAAGCCGCCATGGCGCGCGCGCGCCAGCGTACATCACATCAGGCTAGCGCCATCCGCGCAAACGCGCTCACCACCTCGGGCGGAGCCTGCACCAGTTCAATCAGCACGCCCTCGCCGGACACGGGGAATTCGTCGTTGCTTTTGGGGTGCAAAAAGCAAATGTCAAAACCGGCTGCGCCCTTGCGGATACCGCCCGGTGCAAAGCGCACGCCCTGGGCGCTAAGCCACTGCACCGCAGCGGGCAAATCATCGATCCACAGCCCCACGTGGTTGAGCGGCGTGGTGTGAACGGCGGGCTTTTTCTCCGGGTCTATGGGCTGCATCAAATCGACCTCGACCTTGAACGGGCCACTGCCAATCGCGCAAATATCCTCGTCCACGTTCTCCCGCTCGCTCTGGAAAGTGCCGGTGACCTCCAGACCCAGCATGTCCACCCACAGCGTTTTGAGCCGCTGCTTGTCAGGGGCACCAATGGCAATCTGCTGGATCCCCAGAACCTGGAAGGGACGCGCACTCATACGAACTCCACAATCGCCTGGTCCACGCTCAGACTCTCGCCTTTGGCTGCCAGCACTTTGCTGACCACGCCGTCGGCGGCGGCGAACAAGACGTTCTCCATCTTCATCGCCTCGATCACCGCCACGCGCTCACCGGCCTGGACTTTCTGGCCCGGGACCACCGACACCTCTGCGAGCAAACCGGGCATGGGCGAGAGCACAAAACGGCTGAGGTCCGGCGGCGCTTTGAAGGGCATGAGCTGGTGCAACTCGGCCATTCGCGGTGACACGACCAGCACATCAATGCGCTGCCCGTTGTGCTGCACGCGCAGTGCCAGCGGGTTCTTAGGCGTGCCACGCTCCACCTGCGCAGTGAAAACCGCGCCGTTGACGGTGCCGGTAATCGCAATATCGTTCAGGCGCGACTGGCTGCGGATGTCGTAGCTTTTCGCACCCACGCGCACACGGGCCGAGCCGGTCTCGCCAACGAACTCGTCCACGCGCACGGGCGTGTAGCTGTTGTTGCCGCTGTCAGACAGGGTGACCACCACATAGTCTTTACCCGCATCGACGCTGTAGCCGGGCAGCTGGCCACTCAGGCTGGTAGCGCGCTCGCGCGACTTGCGCCGCACAAAAGCGGCCAGCGCCACCGGAAAGGCCGCGTCGTCATGCGGCACGTCTTCAGCGCGGAAACCATGGGCGTAGTTCTCAGCAATAAACCCGGTGTTGAAGTCGCCAGCCACAAACTTGGGATGTGCCAACAGCGCCGACTGAAAGGGAATGTTGCTGGACACGCCACGGATGACGAAGCCGTTGAGTGCCTCGCGCATTTTGGCAATCGCATCCATGCGGTCTGCGCCGTGCACGATCAGCTTGGCGATCATGGAGTCGTAGTACATGGGGATCTCGCCGCCGTCCTGCACGCCGGTGTCCACGCGCACGCCCAGCAAATCGGCGGTGTTGCCCTGGAACATGGTTTGCGCGGGAGGCGCAAACCGCACAAGGCGGCCGGTGGACGGCAAGAAGTTGCGGAAGGGGTCTTCCGCGTTGATGCGGCATTCAATCGCCCAGCCCTTGCGCTGCACCTGCGCTTGGGTGAGCGGCAGCTTTTCGCCAGCGGCCACGCGGATCATCAGCTCCACCAAGTCCAGGCCGGTAATCGCTTCGGTCACCGGATGCTCCACCTGCAAGCGGGTGTTCATCTCCAAGAAATAAAAGCTCTGGTCCTTGCCGACCACAAACTCCACCGTGCCCGCACTTTGGTAGTCCACGGCCTTGGCCAAAGCCACGGCTTGCTCGCCCATGGCCTTGCGGGTCGCGTCGCTGATGAAGGGCGACGGCGCTTCTTCAATCACCTTCTGGTGGCGGCGTTGGATCGAGCATTCGCGTTCGTTCAAATACAGCACGTTGCCGTGGGCGTCGCCGATCAACTGAATCTCAATGTGGCGCGGCTCTTCGACAAATTTTTCAATGAACACGCGGTCATCACCAAAGCTGTTGCGCGCCTCGTTGCGGCAACTGGTGAAGCCTTCAAAAGCCTCTTTGTCGTTGTAGGCCACACGCAAGCCCTTGCCACCGCCGCCGGCGCTGGCCTTGATCATCACGGGATAGCCGATGCCCTTGGCAATCTCGACGGCTTTCTCGGGCGCTTCAATCGCGTCATTCACGCCGGGAATGCAGTTCACACCGGCTTTACCGGCCAGCTTTTTCGATTCGATCTTGTCACCCATGGCAGCAATCGAATGGTGCTTGGGACCGATAAACACGATGCCCTCGGCCTCACAGCGCTTGGAGAACTCGGCGTTCTCGCTCAAAAAGCCGTAGCCGGGATGAATGGCCTGCGCGCCGGTGGACTTGGCCGCGGCAATGATGACGTCGGCCAGCAAATAACTCTCGCGGCTGGGCGGCGTACCGATGCGCACGGCCTCGTCGGCCAGTGCGACATGGCGCGCGTCTTTGTCCGCGTCGGAATACACCGCGACGGTGGCAATGCCCATCTTGCGGGCGGTAGCAATCACGCGGCAGGCGATTTCGCCGCGGTTGGCAATCAGAATTTTGGTGAACATGGTCTTTTTCCTCCGGCTTTAGAGCGGAATGTTCCCGTGCTTGCGCCACGGGTTTTCCAGTTTTTTGTCTTTGAGCATCACCAGCGAACGGCAGATGCGTTTGCGGGTTTCGGCGGGCAGGATCACGTCGTCGATAAAACCGCGCGCACCGGCCACAAACGGGTTGGCGAAACGGGCTTTGTATTCGGCTTCTTTCGCCGCCAGCTTTTCGGGGTCACCCTTGTCTTCGCGGAAGATGATCTCCACCGCGCCCTTGGCGCCCATGACCGCGATCTCGGCATGCGGCCAGGCGAAGTTGACATCGCCGCGTAAATGTTTGGACGCCATCACATCGTAGGCGCCGCCGTAGGCCTTGCGCGTGATCACGGTGATTTTGGGAACCGTGCATTCTGCGTAGGCGTACAGCAGCTTGGCGCCGTGCTTGATGATGCCGCCGAACTCCTGCGAGGTGCCGGGCATGAAACCGGGCACATCCACAAACGTGATCACCGGAATATTGAACGCGTCGCAGAAGCGGATAAACCGGGCAGCCTTGGTGCTGCTCTTGATATCCAGGCAACCGGCCAGCACCAGCGGCTGGTTGGCAACGATGCCAACCGTTTGCCCATCCATACGGGCAAAGCCGATCAAGATGTTTTTGGCGTAGTCGGGCTGCAGCTCAAAGAAGTCGCCATCGTCCACGGTTTTGACGATCAGCTCCTTCATGTCGTAGGCTTTGTTGGGGTTGTCCGGCACCAGGGTGTTGAGGCTGGCGTCCATGCGGTGCGCCGGGTCGCCGCTGTGGCGCAAGGGCGATTTTTCGCGGTTGGACAGCGGCAGGTAGTTGTAGAGGCGGCGCACCATCAGCAGCGCCTCCACATCGTTCTCAAAAGCCAGATCGGCCACGCCGCTTTTGGTGGTGTGGGTGATGGCGCCGCCCAGCTCCTCGGCACTCACCTCCTCATGGGTGACGGTCTTCACCACCTCAGGGCCGGTGACGAACATGTACGAGCTGTCTTTCACCATAAAGATGAAATCGGTCAACGCCGGGGAATACACCGCGCCCCCGGCCGATGGTCCCATGACCACGCTGATTTGCGGCACCACGCCGCTGGCCAGCATATTGCGCTGGAATACTTCGGCATACCCGCCGAGCGAGGCTACGCCCTCCTGGATGCGCGCGCCGCCCGAATCATTCAGGCCGATCACTGGCGCGCCGACTTTCATGGCCTGGTCCATGATCTTGCAAATCTTCTCGGCATGGGTCTCGGACAAGGCGCCGCCATACACCGTGAAGTCCTGGCTGAACACAAAGACCAAGCGCCCGTTGATCATGCCGTAACCGGTCACCACGCCGTCGCCGGGAATCGTGCTCTCCGCCATGCCGAAATCGGTGCACCGGTGCTCCACAAACATGTCCCACTCTTCGAAGGTGCCTTCATCGAGCAGCACCTCGATGCGCTCGCGCGCCGTGAGTTTGCCTTTGGCGTGTTGCGCATCGATGCGCCGCTGTCCGCCACCTTGCCGCGCGCGTTCGCGCTTGGCTTCGAGTTGTTCGAGAATTTCATGCATGCTTAGGTCTCCGAAAAAATCGTATGGGGGCTTTGGCGCGCGCCATAAGCCTGCAAAAGTCGGCGGGCTGCCGTGGAAGCACCCAGGCTGCCCTGCAGCACCTGGCGGGTGAGTTCCGGAATGAGCGTTTGGACGCTGCTTTGCGCCTGGAAGTCCTGCTTGAGCCCGGCATCAATGCGCTCCCACATCCACGCCAGGGCCTGGCTTTGGCGGCGGGCGGCGAATCGGCCGCTGCCGGTTTGCAGTTCCCGAAAAGTCTGTACCGCATCCCAAAACTGCG
>RFRO01000096.1 GCA_009924455.1 Betaproteobacteria bacterium | reverse complement strand
TTAACAGTCCGGCGCTCTACCGACTGAGCTATTGAGGAATGTGATCGGTTTTAGAGCAAAAATCGTGCTAGCGGATCCTACCTCTATTGGCTGAATCCCACGTCATGTCTAACTGGAAATTATAGCAAGATTTTCTCTATAACTTCCGCCTTTTGCTCCAGCGTGTAACCGACGCTGCCATAGGTGGCGAAGTCGCTTATGTTGCGTCCGTGCCCGGTAATGCTTTCCGCTAACGGTAGTGGAATATCGTTTCGGGCTTTGAGTCTGTCGATGAAAGCATGCCTGAACATATGGCTGCGAAAGTTCAGCGGTTTGAGGTTTTTATTCAATATCGCGGAGCAGGAACAGCCGCCAAATTCCTTCGCGTAGCCGGGTGCTAGCCACTGAGATTTCTGCTTTGTAGCCAAGTGGTGTAGCTCTTGCGCTGCCAATAGTGAAACGCCCAGCAAGGGGACGGCACGAAGACTGGCTTTTGTCTTTCGATCAGACAGTACGTTTTTGCGTACCCAGAGGTGCGGAATGTCATGATCCAGAACCAGATCCTCAAGGCGGGCCAGCGTGGGCTCTGAAATCCGCATGCCGGTGTTCAATTGGATCAGTCCAATCAACTTGGCTGGCGTTGGACGATCTAGCAGGAACTCCTTCACCCGAAGCATCAGCTCCAGGTCTATTTTGGGAATAGGGCGTGTGTTCTCACCTTCGCCCAAAATCTGTAGTCCTCGAAATGGGCTGAGCTTGCTTATATCCAGATGCTTGAATGCCATATTGACAATGGCGTTCAGGATGTTGATGTGCTTGCGCACGCTGTTGGGGTGTAGACCTCTGCCCAATAGGTAATCACGGTATTTGGTGATGTGCCCGTGGCTGAGTTCGTCCAAGTAGAGATCGCCGAGTTGAGTTGTGAATTCGGTGAAGTACTGGTTGGCGTTGTTCCTGAACTTGCGCCGGTTGGCGGATGGGTTCTCCCTCATGTAGATATCAAAGGCATCCGAGAATGTCCGGCGCTCTTTTGTCTGGAAATCTTTGAGGTGTTTGATGACCAGGTTGGACAGGAATGTCTCGTCGAACTCGATGCCGCCTACGGTGACCCGTTTGATGGTCTTGGTGTCAAGGTATGTTCCTTCGGCAATTTGTATGGTGTAAGTCATGTGATGCGTCAAAAGCCAATGAGCCTACGCACCAGCATCAACGCTAAGGGAGCAGGGCTGGTACGCAGGTGCGATCACATAAATTTAGTTTCGAGCCTCTGGTTTGGGCAACCGGAAACTGAAGAGCGCCGCCAGTTTGAACGGACGTCCCCTTGGAATTCACCACCCTTAGCAAACTAAAGTTGCTATTAGGTTGCTAATTTGTGGTGTTGAAAAAGTTCGACTCCGTTGGGCAGCGCCAGTTGTACGGGAGGTTTTCACTTCGGTTGAGCCAGCACGCTAAACGTGGGAAGTGCCCGTTTTTTGAGCGAGCCATAGTCTATTCGTGTAATAACCGTGTAATTGATAAACCACGTAAAACAGCCATTGTAAACACTTGATTTACAAGAGCTTTTTAGCTATCGAAAACGGGTGTTTTTGTGTTCCTGCGGACTTAACAGTCCGGCGCTCTACCGACTGAGCTATTGAGGAATGTGATCGGTTTTAAAGCAAAACCGTGTCGGTGGCCCCCTTTGCGCTTTTGGCTGGACCCCACGTTTGTTCAGCGGATGAGTATAGCAAAGTCTTGGCATGAAAATTCGGCTTGTCTGAGTGCCATGACTGATGCCGCGCCATGTAAAAGGCGCAAAATGGCAGCCACGTTATCGGGCGAACCATCTTGGCCGGCTCGGCTTACGAAACCCGCTTGGGTGCGGGCAATTGCTAACTACAGGCTATGAGCATGAATAAGTGGGTCGTTTGGGGTTTGGTGGTTTCGCTCGTTCCGTCCATTGCCGCGTCCAAACCGGGTGATGTCGGTTGTGTAGTGGAAGAGTTCCGTACCCTTACCATGACCATTCACAACCCAACCGAGCGCCTCGCGGCGGCAACCCAGTGGTTGCGCGTACACGGTGACGCTTGCAGTGGAAAAGACATTGCGCTTCTCAAGTCGGCAAGCGGTGGCTGGCTGGGAACTGCCAATGCACCATCGATCCAGCAGCTTCTCGACACCTACTACAACGCAAGGGCAAAAGCCGACATAGCCCCGGCGGCGGCACCCGCAGCTGCGCCAGCTACGGAAAAAACCAAGTCTGTTGTGTCGGCAACCTCGGAAAAGGGTGCGTCCACCGCAGCAAAGGCATCGGCAGAGGCAACTGCGACCAACGATATGGCAGCTGCCGCACTGGCATCTGCCATGGCCACGGCGGCCGCAAGTAAAGCGGCCAGCAGCCTGTCGAAAACCAAGTAGTTGAGCGGGCGGGGCTTTCGCCCCGCCTGGTTCTTACTTGGTGGAGGCTTCCCAGATCGCGTGCGAATACGCAGCTTTGCCCGGATCCTTCTTGATCACGGGTGAGCTGCCGCTGGAGAGCAAGACTTTGACGGTGCGCTCAAATGCTGCGGGCTCCAAGTAACCGATTTTGCCGGTTCCGGCATTGGTGATCAGCTTGGCCACATTTTCCATTTGGCGTTTTTGAACCGCTTCATTGGCGCTGCCGGACGTGTCACCTGCCACCACGATTTTGGCGGCTTCAGCGGGGTTTTTCACCGCGTCATTCCAGCCCTTGAAGCTGGCCTTCAGGAACTTGGCCATACGCGCGACAAATGCCGGATCGCTCAGGTTGGACTCCAGCACATACAAGCCGTCTTCCAAAGACGCCACGCCTTCTTTTTCATAGAAGAACGTGACCAGATCGCCTTCTTTCACGCCCGCATCGACCACCTGCCAGTATTCGTTGTAAATCATGGTCGAGATGCAAGCCGCCTGGTTTTGCAACAGTGGATCGACGTTGAAGCCTTGTTTCAGGATTTTGATGTCGGAGTCGGTTTTGTAGCCGAGCTTGGTCATCCAGTTGAGGAAGGGGTACTCGTTACCGCCGTACCAGACGCCCAGGGTCTTGCCTTTGAGGTCTTTGGGGGTGGTGACGCCGCTGGACTTTTTGCAGGTCAGCATGAGGCCGGACTGGTTGAACACCTGCGCGACGTTGACCAGCGGAACGCCGGCTTCGCGCGCTGCGAGGGCGGACGGCATCCAGTCCACCACGATATCGGCTTGTTTACCGGCGATCACCTGGGTGGGCGCAATGTCGGGGCCGCCCGGTTTGATCGTGACATCGAGACCCGCGTCCTTGTAATAGCCCTTGGCCTGCGCCACGTAGTAGCCCGCAAACTGGGCTTGCGGCAGCCATTTCAGCTGGATGGTGACTTTATCGGCCGCAAAGGACGCGGCGCTACCAACGGCCAGCAAGGCGGCCAGCAGGGTGCTGGACAATTTGGAACGCATCTTCATAAAAACTCCTAGGGTTAAAAAGACAGGGGACGAAACAGCTTACCTTGAGTGGCAAACCAGGGAAACAACAAAAACAGGAAATTGGGCATGTCTGCGGGCAAACCCTTATTTCTTGCCACGGATGGAAGGGTGCCAGAACGCCGCCCGCCGTTCCACTGCGACCAGTACCGCGTAGACCACCGACCCGGTGAAGGCCGCGACTGCCACCGCGGCCCAGACCAGGCCCATATTCATGCGCGTGGCCTCGGTCGAAATGCGAAAACCCAGCCCGGAAGTGGGCGAGCCGAAAAACTCGGCCACGATGGCCCCGATCAAGGCCAGTGTGGCATTCACTTTGAGCGCGGATAACAAAAACGGCATAGCGGCAGGCAGGCGCAGCGACCACAGCGTGCGCCGGTAGCCCGCGGCGTAGCTGTGCATCAGCTCACGCTCCAGCCGGTCGCTGGCTTGCAGCCCTGCCAGGGTGGAGACCAGCATCGGGAAAAACGTCATCAACACCACCACGGCGGCTTTGGACGGCCAGTCAAATCCAAACCACATCACGGCAATCGGCGCCACGCCGACCAGCGGAATCGTGCTGGTCAGCGAGGCCAGCGGCAGCAGTCCACGCTGCAAAAACGGCAGACGATCGATGGCAATGCCCACACCAAATCCCAGCCCCGAACCCAGCAGCCAGCCCAAAGCGACGGCTTTGACCACGGTCTGCAAGAAATCGGTTTGCAGGGTACCCATGTGCTCCGACAAGGCCGCCCCAATCAGCGTGGGCGCTGGCAGCAGAACCCGGGGGACGTCGAGCGCGACGGTGAGCAGTTGCCAGAAATACACAATCCACAGGCCGAACAGCGCCGCCGTGGCGCTGGCGTAAACGGCCGGGCCTTCTATGGCAGCCAGCCGGCGGATACCCGCAATGGCCAATCCTGCAAGCCCCAAGGTTGCTGCCCAGAATGCCCCTGCTTTGGGCGTTTGCGGATCAGCCAGCGGCGCGTGAAGCAGGGCCCATGCGGCAGCAAGCCCCAGTGCAATCAGCGCCATGGTCCAGCGCGCGTCCGGTTTGTTTGACTTGCCGCTGTTCATGCTTGTTTTCGCTTACCCAAGACCAAGGTTTCAATTCCGGCCATCGCGGCGGTGAGCGCCAAACCCACAAGCGCCGACATCACCAGGGCCGACCAGATCTGCACCGTTTGGCCGTAATACGAACCGGTGAGCAGGCGCGCGCCCAGTCCGGCTTGGGCCCCCGTCGGCAGCTCGGCGACCATGGCGCCGACAAGCCCTGCGGCGATCCCCACGCGCAGCGCCGGAAATAAAAAGGGCAGGGCGGCCGGAAGGCGCAGCAACCACAAGGCTTGCCAGCGGGTTGCGGCGTAGGTGTGCAGCATTTCCGTCTCAATCACTTTTGGGGAACGCAGCCCCTGCACCATAGCCACTGTCACCGGGAAAAAGCACAAATACATGGCGATGACCGCTTTGGGGGCCACCCCGGAAAATCCCATGGTTCCCAAAATCACCAACACGATAGGCGCAATCGCCAACACTGGCACGGATTGCGAGGCCACGATCCAGGGCAGCAGCGCCCGGTCCAGGGTGCGCGAATGCACGATGCACACCGATAAGACCAAGCCCAGCGCGGTGCCCATCGCAAAGCCCACCAGCGTGGATTGCCCGGTAACCGCCACATGGAACAGCAGGTTGCGCGGTGAGTCCAGCGGCCAGTCCACCAGGCTGCTGTAAAGGTCTATCGCAACCTGGTGCGGCGCCGGCAGCACCGGCCGCGGTACCGCCATGGTGGCTGCTAGCAGGTCGCGCCAGGTCCAAGGGCCTTTGGGCTCGAGCACGCGCTCAATGGTACCCGGCGCGTTCAAATACACCGTCAGCGCATACCAGCCCGCCAGGGTTGCCAGCAGGATGACCAGAACCGGCAGCACCTGGCTACCCATGCGTTGCGTCCAACCGGCGGACGGTGGGCTAGTCGTGGTGGCCATCGGCAAGCGCTTCGCGCACCTCGTGCGCCAGGGCGACAAATTCGGGGCTATCGCGCAAGCCCAGGTGCCTTTGGTCTGGCAGCGTCGAGTTGATCACCCGCACGATGCGTCCCGGGCGCGGCGACATGACCACGATGCGGGTGGACAGATACACCGCCTCGGCAATGGAGTGGGTCACAAACACCACGGTACGCCCGTCGCGTTGCCACAGCTGCTGCAGCTGTTCGTTGAGCCGGTCGCGGGTGATTTCATCGAGTGCGCCGAAGGGCTCGTCCATCATCAAAATGCGCGGCTCAAAGGACAGCGCCCGCGCAATCGACGCGCGCTGCTGCATGCCGCCGGAGAGCTGCCAGGGAAACTTGCTCTCAAAGCCTGCAAGGCCCACGCGCTCCAGGTGCTCGCGGGCGATCCGGTCGCAGTCGGCGGCGCTCTTGCCTTGGATTTGCAGCGGTAACTTGACGTTGCCCAGCACCGTGCGCCAGGCAAACAGCGCCGGGGCCTGAAAGACATAGCCGTAGGCCCGCGCCAGGCGGGCTTCGTGGGGCGAAACGCCGTTCACCAGTACGCTACCGCTGGTGATGTGTTCCAGGTCCGCGATGACGCGCAGCAGTGTGGTTTTGCCGCAGCCCGAAGGGCCGATCAGCGAGACAAATTCACCCGGCTCAATCGCCAAGTCGATATCGGCCAGCGCATGCACCGGGGCGGAGTCAGGGTTATAAATCAGCGATGCGTTGCGGACTTCTACGGCTAAATGATGGGGCTTGCTTGCGGGTTCCTGGCTCATGAAAGGCTATCTATCGTTGTTGTTTTAAGTACCTGCGCGTTCCAGCATCGCGTGCAGCAACACATTGCAGCCGGCGGTGATGTGTTCGGGTTTCGCATCTTCGATTTCATTGTGGCTGATACCGTCCTTGCAGGGGATAAAAATCATGCCGCTGGAGGCCAGTTTGGCCATGTAGACCGCGTCGTGGCCGGCACCGGAGACCACGGGCATATTGGAGTAGCCCAGCTTCTTGGCTGCGCGCGCCACCGCGTCGATACAGTCCGCATGAAAGCCGATGGCGGAGTAGCTCGACACCATCTCAATCTTGACGTCCAGCCCGGTTTCGGTGGCTTTGCGGGCGGCAAAGGCCTTGACCTCATCGGCCATTTGGTCGACCAGTGCGTCGGTGCTGTTGCGCAGATCGATGCTGAACTTGACCCGCCCCGGAATTACGTTGCGGCTGTTCGGGAAGACCTGCACCATGCCCACCGTGCCGCGCCCATGCGGCGGATGGCGCAGGGCCGAGGCCACCACCTCTTGCATGATGTGCGTGGCGACTTGCATGGCGTCGCGGCGCAGCGCCATGGGGGTGGGGCCGGCGTGGGCTTCCATACCGGTCACGGTGCAGTCAAACCAGCGGATGCCGAGCACGCCCTGGACTACGCCGATGGTCACGTCGTTGTCTTCCAGCACCGGACCTTGCTCGATATGCGTCTCGAAGTACGCGCCGATGGGGTGGTCGCCCGGCTCTTGGTCGCCGATGTAGCCAATGCGTTGCAACTCCTCTTTGACCGAGACGCCGGTGGTGTCGGTGGCGGCGTAGGCGTGCTCCAGCGTGAAGGCTTTGGCGAACACGCCCGAGCCCATCATCACCGGCACAAAGCGCGAGCCTTCTTCGTTGGTCCAGAACGCGACCTCAATCGGCGCTTCGGTCTCAATGCCCAAATCGTTGAGCGTGCGCACCACTTCAATACCCGCCAGAACCCCGTAGTTACCGTCAAATTTGCCGCCGGTGGGTTGCGTGTCGATATGGCTGCCGGTCATGATGGGCGGCAGGCTGTTGTTGCGCCCGGGCCGGCGCATAAAGCCGTTACCGATTTTGTCGATGGTGACCGTCATACCCGCTTCGCGCGCCCAGCGCGTCACCAGATCGCGGCCTTGCTTGTCCAGGTCGGTGAGGGTGAGGCGGCAGACACCGCCTTTGGGTGTTGCGCCGATTTGGGCGAGTTCCATGAGCGAGGCCCACAGGCGTTCGCCGTTGATTCGGAGTTGGGAAATATCGATGGTGCTGGTCGTGCTCATGGTGCTCTCCTGGTCTCGGGGTGGGTGCTGCGTTTAACGCGCAACGGCCGTGGGTTGCAGCGCCTGGGCGCGCAGTTGCGCGGCATGGAAGTTGGCGCTGAAGGCCGGGCGCTTGATGTAGCGCCCCACGCCACGTTCGGCGCGCAAATCGCCCTGCACAAACACCAGCTTGCCTTGGCTCACGGTGTGGCTGGGGATGCCGCGCACGGTGCGGCCTTCAAAGATATTGAAATCGCCCTTGCTGAATTGGGTTTTGACAGACAAGGTCTTGCTGCCTTCGGGGTCCCACACCACCAAGTCGGCATCGGCGCCGACCGACACGCTGCCTTTTTGCGGGTAGATGTTGAACAGCTTGGCTGTGTTGGCCGAAGTGATGGCGACAAACTCGGAGGGTGTGAGCCGTCCGGTGTTCACGCCCGCGTCCCAAATCACAGCCAGACGTTCTTCCACGCCGCCGCAGTACTTCGCCATACACACGCTGGCCGCGGGCACGGGCGCGGGCGATGGCTTCAGCCGCTTCGATGCAACTCACGTGCACCACATAAATCGGCACATTCAGCACGTCAGCAATGGCAATCGCGCGGTTGGCTGCTTCGCCTTCGACCATGGGCGGGCGCGACAGCGGATGGCCTTCGGGGCCGGTGATGCCCATATCGGCCACGGTTTGCTGCAGCAGGTACACCAGTTCACCGTTCTCGGCATGCACGGTGGGCATGGCGCCGAGTTCCAGGCTACGCTTGAAGCTGTTCACCAGGGTTTCGTCGTCGCACATGATGGCGTTTTTGTAGGCCATGAAGTGCTTGAAGCTGTTCACGCCTTCTTCTTGCACCAGCGTGCCCATCTCTTGACGCACCTGCTCGCTCCACCAGGTGATGGCGACGTGAAAGGTGTAATCCGACGCCGATTTCTCAGCCCAGCCGCGCCACGTGTGGTAAGCCTCCATCAGGCTTTGTTGCGGGTTGGGGATGACGAAGTCGATGATGGTGGTGTTGCCCCCGGCCAATCCTGCTGCGGTACCGGTAAAGAAGTCATCCATGGTCACCGTGCCCATGAAGGGCAGCTGCATGTGCGTGTGCGGATCAATGCCGCCGGGCATGACGTATTGGCCCCCTGCATCGACGACGGTTGCGCCTGCGGGTGCGCTGAGGTTTTCACCAACGGCGGTGATCGTGCCATCTTGGGTGATCACATCGGCCCGGAAAGCGCGGTCCGCATTCACGACGGTGCCGCCACGGATGAACAGGGTGCTCATACAAAAATCCTTCTGAAACAGGTCGGGAGGTGAAAGCTAGCGGACATTGTGACCTACGCGGTCTCCGTAATACGCATGGGGTTGTTCGGGTGGCGCGTCCAGTCGCCGTGGGTCGCGCTGGCGGGCTTGCCGGTGCGCTGGTCCAACTCGCCGGGTGCCAGCGTGCGCAGGGTGATGCACTGTGGAACAGGGCAGGCCACCACACACAGGTTGCAGCCCACGCATTCGTCCTCCATCACCTCAAAGTGGCGTTTGCCGTCCTTGGTGGCGGTAATAGCCTGGTGCGAAGTGTCTTCGCAGGCGATATGGCA
>RFRO01000095.1 GCA_009924455.1 Betaproteobacteria bacterium | reverse complement strand
CGGGTGAAGGCGGCTCCGCCCTCGGCGTTGGTCAGCGCGCCGAGCACATCGCCGGGGCGGATTTTTTCTTTGCGCCCACCCAGCATCAGCAGGGTGCGCATGGGCGGCAACAGGGGCTGCCCGCTGGCTGGCGCCAGGCTGTCCAACGCCAGCCATACGCTGGAGAACTTCTGGTAAACCTCAATTGCGCCGACCCGGCCCATGTCGTTCAGGGTGGCCAGGCTGATGGCGCGCCCGCTGGCACCGGCCCGCCCGGTGCGGCCAACCCGGTGCACATGCACTTCGGGGTCGGGCGTGATGTGCACGTTGATGACGGCTTCGAGCTGCGCAATGTCCAGGCCGCGCGACGCCACATCGGTGGCCACCAGCACCGAGCAGCTGCCATTGGCAAACTGCGCCAGCACCTGATCACGCTCGCGCTGCTCCAGTTCGCCATGCAGCGCCAGCGCGCTAAAGCCCTGGGTTTGCAAAAATACTTCCAGGTCTTTGCACTGCTGCTTGGTGTTGCAAAAAGCCAGCGTGCTGGCCGGGCGGAAATGCCGCAGCAGCGCGGCCACTGCGTCCAGGCGCTGGGGCGGCGTGATCTCCACAAATTGCTGCTCAATCGTGACTTGCGCTGCCGAGGCCTGCACGCTGATGCGTTGCGGCGTGCGCATGAACTGCTGCGCCAACGCGGCGATGCCGTCCGGGTAGGTGGCGCTGAAAAGCAAGGTCTGGCGCTGCGCCGGTGCCTGCTGGACCACGGTGCGGATGTTGTCTAAAAAACCCATGTCCAGCATGCGGTCGGCCTCGTCGAGCACCAGGGTGTTCAGCCCTTCCAGGGTGAGCGTGGCGCGCGCTAGGTGGTCCATCACGCGCCCCGGCGTGCCCACCACAATGTGCGCGCCGTTTTCCAGCGTGGCACGCTGGCCGCGCAGCGGCACGCCGCCGCACAAGGTCACGACTTTGATGTTGTCCTGCGCCCGCGCCAGGCGGCGGATTTCGGCGCTCACCTGGTCGGCCAATTCGCGGGTCGGGCACAAAACCAGCGACTGCACCGCAAACCAGCGGGGGTTGAGCCGCGCCAGCAGTGCCAGTGCAAAGGCGGCAGTTTTGCCGCTGCCGGTCTGCGCCTGGGCGATCAGGTCTTGCCCGGCCAGGGCCGGGGGCAGGGCGGCGGCCTGGATCGGGGTCATCTCCAAGTAACCGAGTTGCTGCAGGTTATCCAGCATCTCAGGCGATAAGGGCAGGCTGGCAAACGCGCTGGGCGCGGCGGGGGCGAGGGTCATGCGGGGATTATGTTCCCCGTGTTCTTGCCGTGTTCCAATAGACAGTGCTTGTTTCTCTGCAGACCCCGTGAACCCCGACGCCCAGTCCCTGTGGCGCGCCCCGCAATGGGCTTTTGCCATTTTGCTGGCAGTGCTGGGCATGCTGGGGCCGTTTTCCATCGACACCTATTTGCCCGGCTTTGCGGCCATGGGCGCGTCGCTGCAGGCCACGCCGCTGCAAATGCAGCAAACCCTCTCGGCCTACCTCATGGCCTTTGCTTTCATGGCCTTGTTCCATGGCGCGATCTCCGACAGCTTTGGCCGCCGTCCGGTGGTTTTGTGGGGCATGGCGGTGTTCACACTGGCTTCGGCGGGCTGCGCGCTGTCACAGACCATCGGACAGCTGGTTTTTTTCCGCGCGCTGCAAGGTTTTTCCACCGGCGCGGGCATCGTGATCGCCCGCGCTGTGATCCGCGATATGTACGAGCCCGCCCGGGCCCAGAAGGTCATGAGCCAGGTCACGCTGTTTTTCGGTATTGCCCCGGCGATTGCGCCGTTGATTGGCGGCGCGCTGCTGGTGTGGATCGGCTGGCAGGCGATTTTCTGGTTCCTCACCGGTGTGGGTGTGGCCTTGTGGTTGGCCAATTTCCGCTGGCTGCCCGAGACCCTGCATACCAGCCAGCGCCAGCATTTCCATCCCCGCAATCTGCTGGCCGGTTACTGGCAACTCGGCGGGGATAGGCGCTTTGTGCTGCTGGCCTTGTCCAGCGGCGTGCCTTTTAACGGCATGTTTTTGTATGTATTGAGTGCGCCGGTGTTTTTGAGCGAGCACCTGCATTTGCTACCACAGCAGTTTTTTGTGTTTTTTCTGTTCACCATCAGCGGCATCATGGGCGGCGCCTGGGTGAGCGGGCGGGTGGCGGGGCGGCGTTCGCCCAAGCGGCAGATCCGCGACGGCTTTCTGGTCATGCTGTGCGTGGGCGTGCTCAACGTGGCGGCCAATCTGTTGTTCACCCCCAACGTCTGGTGGGCCATGTTGCCGGTCTGCATATTTGCTTTCGGCTGGGCGCTGATGGTGCCGGCCGTGACGATTCTGGTGCTGGACCTGCACCCCGAGCGCCGGGGCATGGCCTCTTCGCTGCACATGTTTGTCGGCACCTCGGCCAACGCCATCGTCGCCGGTCTGGTCTCGCCGCTGGTGATGCATTCCCCGGTGGCGCTGGCCGTAAGTTCACTGGGGCTGATGTCCATCGGCCTGGTGTCCTGGGTGTATTTGCACCACCGCTGGCCTGAGATCGGCCAGGCTTGAGGCGCTGATTTGGCGCCGGGGAGAGCGCTGGCATATACTGTAATTAAATACAGTATTTATGCCATGTCTGCCGCATCTTCTTCCCCTTTCGCCTACGCCGCCGACCTGCCCGATCAGGTCTGGCGCGCCGACGCGCTGGCCGCGCCGCAAGCGGACACGGTCTCCAGCGGCGACGCCGCACTCGATGCCCAACTGCCCGGCGGCGGCTGGCCTGTGGGTGCGCTGACCGAGCTGATCCAAGCCCCGGGTGTGCACCTGGAATGGCGTCTGCTGCTGCCCGCTTTGTTGCGCTGCGGGCAGGGGCCGGTGGTGCTGGTGGGTGCGCCTGCGCTGGGGGCTGCGGCCTTGCTGCCGTTTGCGCCCGCGTTGGCTGGACTCGGTTTGCCTTGGCAGCGTTTGTTATGGCTGCGGGCTACCGATGCACAACTCTGGATGGCCGAGCAGGCACTGCGTTGTGCGCCGGTGGATGCGGTGCTGCTGTGGCGGGCACAGGTCCGCCCGCAGGAATTGCGCCGTTTGCAACTGGCCGCCGCACAGCACCACAAGCTGCTGTTTGTGATGCGCCACAGCGAGGCGGCGCATACCGCATCGCCTGCTGTGCTGCGCGTACAGATCGCACCCTGCGCCACGCATGCCACGGGCCTGCGCGTGGAAATCCTCAAACGCCGGGGCCCGCCGGTGGCGCACGCTATACAGATACTGCCTGCGCAGGGGCAACTGGCACGTGTTCTGGCCGCAGCGCTTGTGCCCGCGCCCGTCGCTGTTGCTGATACGGCGCCCTTGGATGTATTCGCCGATGCGCCCGCACTGGATCGCGCTGCAGCCTGAGCCGGTGGCGCACATGGATGGGGCCGAGGCCTTGCGCGTCTGGGCTTGGCGGGCGCTGCGTCTGACGCCCTTGGTCGCGCAGGTGGATGCGGCGCTGGTGCTGGAGGTCTCGGCCAGCCTGCGCCTCTTTGGCGGCGGAGCGGCTTTGCTACAGGCTTTGCTGCACGACGAGGATGCGCCGCTTGCTGCTGCTCCGGTCGCCCCGCTCGCATCCGCGCCACGGCTGGCCCAAGGCCGTACGGCCTTGGTGGCGCTGGCGCGTTTGCAATTGCCGCCGCTGCCGCTGCCGCGCCTGCCCATCAACGCCCTGCCGGTGCACACCCTGGCCGCAGCGACGCCCCATCTGCCAACATTGGCGCGGCTGGGCGTGCACCACTGGGGCAGTTTGCGGGCGCTGCCCCGTGGCGGGGTGGCCCGGCGCTTTGGTGCGGCTTTGCTGGACGCGCTGGATTGCGCCTACGGCCAGCGCCCCGAGCGCTACCCCTGGCTGACCCTGCCCGAAGTGTTTGACCAGACGTTGGAACTCGCCGCCCAGGTCGATAGCGCGCCCGCTTTGTTGTTTGGCGCGCGCCGTCTGCTGGCGCAGCTGGGTCTGTGGCTTCGTCTGCGCCAGCGCGGGGCCTTGGCGCTGGAACTGCAGTGGCAGCTCGACGCCCGGCGCAGCAATGCCGCGCATACCGATGCCCACCACAGCGGCGATGGCTGGGGCCGCTTGCAGCTGCGCACCGCCCAGGCCAGCCAGGACATGCGCCACTGGGAGCGTCTGCTGGCCGAGCAACTGGCCCGTGTGACGCTGCCTGCGCCGGTGTTGTACCTGCGTCTGCGCGCCTCCGCCACCCAGCCCATGCAAAGCGAGAGCCGCAGCCTGCTGCCCGATGACCAGCGCCCCGGCGATCCGCTGCACCACATGCTGGAACGGGTGGCCGCCCGCCTGGGGTCGGGCAGCGTCTTGCGCGTGGCATTGCAGGACGACCACCGGCCCGAATCCATGCAGCATTGGCATGCGGCCGACCCCGCGCCTACCGGGTCCCGGCTGGGGGCGCAACACCACGCTTTGGCCGATGCCGAAGCGGTTCTGTACCCCACCTGGTTGTGCGAGAGCCCGCAGCCTTTGCATACCGACGCACACGGCGCGCCCCACTTTCACGGGCCCTTGGTCTTGTTGGCCGGTCCCCAGCGCATCGAAGCGGCGGCTTGGGACGACGCGCCCGGCGTGCAGCGGGACTACTTCATCGCCCGCAGTGCGGTGCATGGTTTGTTGTGGATTTTTCGCCAGCGCTTGCAACCCAGCGCAGCGGGCGGGGGTGCCTGGTATTTGCACGGTTTGTTTGCTTGAAGCCTGCGTCCGGTGCCTGTGCCGGTGGGGATACCAGGCCGTTTTTCACGCTGATCGGGTGATTTCGGGGCTTATCCAAGGGGATGTTCTAATGCGCCTCCCCCAAATTGTGGCTACAGTGCCTTCACGATTTTTATAAATGGAGACCGTATGAAAAGACGCGAACTATTGCAAACCGCCGGCGCCCTGGGTGTAGCTGCCTTGCCTTTTGATGCCGCGCTGGCCCAAACGACGACCCTGAAAATCTCGCACCAGTTCCCCGGGGGCACCGCCACCGAAGGTGATTTCCGCGACCGCCTGGTACGCAAATTTGCCGCTGAGGTCGAAAAGCGCAGCAAAGGCGCGCTCAAGTTTGATATTTACCCCGGCTCTTCCTTGATGAAGACGCTGGCGCAGTTCTCGTCCATGCGCAAGGGTGCGCTGGACATGGCGCTGATTCCCCTGTCGTACGCAGGGGGCGAGATTCCCGAGGTCAACATCGGCCTCATGCCCGGCCTGGTCACGTCCTACGCGCAGGGTTATGGCTGGAAAAACAAACCCGTGGGTCAGGAACTGACCCGCCTCTTGCAAGAAAAAGGCATTGTGCTCATCACCTGGATCTGGCAAGCCGGCGGCGTGGCCTCGCGCAACAAGCCCATCGTCAACCCCGAAGACGCCAAAGGCCTCAAGGTGCGCGGCGGATCGGCCGAGATGGACATGATCCTGAAGGAAGCCGGCGCCTCGGTGGTCACCCTGCCGTCCAACGAAATTTACGCCGGCATGCAAACCGGTGCCATGGACGCGGCCATGACCTCGTCAACCTCGCTGATCTCTTACCGCCTTGAAGAAGTCGCCAAAGCGCTGACCACCGGACGCAACGGCGCGTACTGGTTCATGTTCGAGCCGCTCATGATGTCCAAGCAAATTTTTGACGCGCTGCCCCAGGCGCAGCGTGATTTGCTCATGACCGTGGGTGCCGAGATGGAAGCCTTTGCCCTGGAAGAGGCCAAAAAAGACGATGTCGAAGTCGGCAAGGTCTATAAAAAAGACGGCGACCTGGTGGTGGATCTGACTCCCGCGTCCATTAAAAAGTGGCAGGACCTGGCGCGTGAAACCGCCTGGAAGCACTATGCCTCCAAGAACGCGGGCAGCGCCAAGCTGCTGGCGCTGGCTGAGCAGGCCCTGTGAGCCACGGCTTTGAGCTGGACCCGGGTGCCCCGGTGGGGGTGTCCGTGCCCCGCAATCCCCTGCTGGCCGTCCTGAACCAGGTCTTGCTGGCCATCAACCGGCTGGTGCTGACGCTGTCCATGCTGGCCTTGGTGCTGGGTGCGGCGGTGCTGACGTCGTCGGTGGCCACGCGCTACTTTTTGCACTGGTCGACTGACTGGCAGGACGAGGTGGCGGTGTTCCTGCTGGTGGGTTCGGTGTTCATGTGCTGCGCGTATGTGCAGGCTTTGCGCGGGCACGTCGGCATTGAGGCCTTAGCCGAATGGCTGCCCGACGGGGTTAACCGTGCCCGGTTGCTGTTTGTGGATGTTGCCTCCCTCTTGTTTTGCACTTTTTTTGCCTGGAAGTCCTGGGCGCTGTTGCATGAAGCCTGGGTCGAGGGGCAAACCACTTCCAGCAGCTTTGCGCCGCCGCTGTGGATCCCCTATGGCCTGATGACCGCCGGTATGGGCTTGCTGGTGTTGCAGCTGTTTTTGCAATCGGCCGTGCGCCTGCTTGGCGGTGAGCGGCGCGCAGGAGACGCCCCATGAGCGCCTTGGAGCTGGGCCTGGCCTACGGCGGCGTGACTTTGTTGGTGATGTTCTCCGGCATGCCGATTGCGTTTGCTTTGGGCAGCGTGGCGGTGTTGTTTATGTATTTCCTCATGCCCGCGTCCTCGCTGGATACGGTGGCGCAAAACGTCTATGAAGAAATGGCCTCGATCACGCTGCTGTCGATTCCCCTGTTCATTTTGAAGGGCGCGGCGATTGGCAAATCGCGCGCCGGGCAGGACTTGTATTCAGCCATTCACGCCTGGCTGCACAAAGTGCCGGGCGGTTTGGGGATTGCCAACGTGTTCGCGTGTGCGCTGTTTGCGGCCATGGCGGGCTCAAGCCCCGCCACCTGCTCGGCCATCGGTTCGGCCGGCATTCCCGAGATGCGCCGGCGCGGTTATTCGCCTGGCTTTGCGGCCGGCATCATCGCCGCCGGGGGTACGCTGGGCATTTTGCTGCCGCCGTCCATCGTGATGATTTTGTACGCCGTGGCCGCCGAGCAGTCGCTGGGCCGTCTGTTCCTGGCGGGTATCGGACCTGGCGTTTTGCTGGTTGCGCTGTTCGCGGGTTATGCGTCCATGCGCGCCCGCAAGGAATACCGCATGGCGCTGGCCGCCTACGAGGCCGGTGGCACCAAGTCCGCCTACCTGGAAGTCGAACATTTCACCTTGGCGCAGAAAGTCGAAATGCTGCCGCGCGTGGTGCCGTTTGTGGTGCTGCTGATTGGCGTGATGGTGGCGCTGTATGGCGGTTTTGCCACGCCCTCGGAGACTGCGGGCCTGGGCGGTCTGCTGGCCTTGGCGCTGGTGGCCGTCGTGTACGGCCTGTGGCGTCCGCGTGATGTCGCGCCCTTGCTGGCCAGCACGCTCAAAGAGTCGACCATGCTGATGTTCATCATCGGCATGTCGCTGCTGTACAGCTATGTCATGAGCCATCTGCATATCAGCCAAAGCGCAGCCCAATCCATTGTGGCCATGCAGCTGAGCAAATGGGTGTTGCTTTCGGTGATTCTGGCGATGGTCATCGTGCTCGGTTTCTTTTTACCGCCGGTCTCCATCATCCTGATGACCGCGCCCATCATCCTGCCGCCGCTCAAAGCGGCCGGTTTTGACCTGATCTGGTTTGGCGTGGTCATGACCATCGTCATGGAAATGGGCCTGATCCATCCACCGGTGGGCTTGAATATCTTCGTCATCAAAAACGTCGCGCCCGACATTCCGCTCAAGGACGTGATCTGGGGCGTGATGCCTTTTGTCGGTCTGATGTTTGCGGCGGTGTTTCTGCTGTGCTTTTTCCCGGAAATCGCCACCGGTCTGCCGAATTGGGTGATGGGCGCGAAGTGAAGGCGCCGGGTTAAGCCAGCGCCGATAAGCCCCATCCGGTGAGCGCGCAGGCAGCAATCACCTGCACCACCGGCCGCTTGTAGCGGATCAGCGCCACGGCTGCTGCCGCTGCGATCAGCGCGGCACTGAAGTCCACGCGCCCGTCCAGGCCTTGCGGCCAGAACACGTGTTCCCCGAAAAACAGCGCCAGGCTGACGATGACACCGACCACGGCGGCGGTGATGGCGGTCAGCGGCGCGGTGAACTGCAGATTTTTGCGGGTGGACTCAATGAACGGACCACCGGCCAGGATGAAGATAAAAGAGGGCAAAAAGGTGAACCAGGTCACCACGGTGGCAGCCAGCGCGCCGGCCCAGAACAGCGCCCCGTCGCCCAGCAGCGCCTGCGTGTGGCCTGCCACGTATCCCACAAACGCCACCACCATGATCAGCGGCCCCGGCGTGGTCTCGCCCAGCGCCAGTCCGTCCATCATGTGCGCGGCTGTGAGCCAGTGGAAATGTTCCACCGCACCCTGGTACACATAGGGCAGCACGGCGTACGCGCCGCCAAAGGTCAGCAGCGCCGCCTTGGTGAAAAACCAGGCCATCTGCGTGAGGGTGTGGTCCCATCCCCACAACAGCACCAGCGCCGCCATGGGCAGTGCCCACAACAGCAGGCCCCAGGCCAGCACGGTGAGCAGGCCGCGCGTGGTGAAGCGCGCATGCGCGGGGGGCGGCGTGTTGTCGTCAATCAGCGCGGGGGCGTGGGCCGCTGCGTTACCGCTGTGGCCCGCGCCGGTCTGAAACCAGCGCGGTGCAAACTGCCCGCCCAGGTAGCCGATCAGGCCAGCCCCCAGCACGATGGCCGGAAATGGCGCTTGCATCAGGTACAGCGCAACCCATGACAAGCCGGCCAGGGCCCACAGCACCGGGTTGCGCAGCGCGCGCGAGCCCATGCGCCAGGCCGCTTGCAGCACGATCGCTGTGACGGCAGGCTTGATGCCCGCAAACAAACCCGCCACCAGCGGCGTGTTGCCAAAAACCAGATAGACCCAGGACAGCGCAATCAGCAGGAACAGCGAAGGCAGCACAAACAGCGCCCCGGCAACGATGCCGCCCGCGCTGCGGTGCATCAGCCAGCCCAGATAAGTGGCCAGTTGCTGCGCCTCCGGGCCGGGCAGCACCATGCAGTAGTTCAGCGCATGCAAAAAGCGGCGCTCCGAAATCCACCGCCTGCGCTCCACCAGTTCCTGGTGCAGCAGCGCGATCTGGCCCGCAGGGCCGCCAAAGCTGATGCAGCCGATTTTCA
>RFRO01000094.1 GCA_009924455.1 Betaproteobacteria bacterium | reverse complement strand
TTGTATTCGGCCTTGGCGTAGTAGGGCTCCAGGTCTTTGAGGGTGATGGGCCAGTCGAGCAGGTTCGCGCCCGGAACATCGCCATAGACCGACTTCACGCGGAACTCATGCTCCTGGAAGCGCAGCGAGGCACCTGCCCAGTGGGTGGTGGTACCGCCCACGGTTTTGCAAATCCAGGCTGGCAAGCCGGCAAAGTCTTTGGCCACGCGCCAAGAGCCAGAGGTGGAGCGTGCGTCCAGCCAGGCCAGTTGCACAAATGACTTCCACTCGTCATTGATGAAGCTCGCGCTGGATTGTGTCGCGCCGGCTTCCAGCACCACAACCTTGATGCCTTTTTGGCACAGCTCGTTGGCCAATGTGCCACCGCCCGCGCCTGAGCCGATTACGACGACGACGGAGTCGTCAGAAAAATCAAATTTCGCCATGTTCTATCTCCTGTATGGGGGTGTGTTGCTCAGCCGAGGAAGGGTGGTGGGCTGGCTTCTTTGGACGGCTCAGGCAACCATTTCAGGTCTTGGAATCCGCGCGTGATGTAGCCGCCTTTTTCCCAGGCAGAACCGGGATAGCCGAACACGGCATAGGCCATATCGTTGTCGTAGAGCGAAGTGATGCACTGGCCGCGCACGGTGCCGAAAAACGCCGTGCCTTCCATGCCGCGCACAATCTCTTCGCGCTGCTTTTCGCTGGCTTTGGCGAAGTCGCCACCAGCCGATTTGTTCAGCCAGGCGATACCGTCTTGCAGCATCTTGGCGGCGCCCGCGTCGCCAGCGGCTTTGCCGTCCAGGTCTTTTGCTAGCAGGGCGTAGACCGCATCCGGCAGTTTCTTGTGCGGATACAGGGTGCGGCCCATGGCCATGAGAGTTTGGCCTTCGGCCGTAGAAAGTTTTTTGAGCTCCAGCGCCCAAGCGGTGCTGGGGGCCAGTGCAGCCAGCATGGAGCCGCTGGCCAAAGTGCCCATCAGCAGGCCGGAGCCTTTGAGGAACTCGCGCCGCGCCAGCGGCAAATTGACTTTGCGGACGATGCCGCTGTCTTCTTCGCAGCCCGCGATTTCGGGGCTGTCCTGGGCAATGGAAATGACACGCATGTTTTGTCTCCGGTATCCTTGGGCAGTGAGGCGACGGCCATGGCCACGGCATCCTTGGCGTCGGTGCAAATGCCGTCAGCGCCGAAGGTGCTCGCTTCAAAGTCACGCACCGTAAAAATCGGACCACCCAATAAGACGGAGAGACGCGGGTTGCGCGAATTGTTCCGAATGTTCGCAACCAGCACATCCAAGTCTTTCAGTTGGTGGTTGATGCTCACCGACAGGCCCACCGTGTCAAACCATTCGCTGGCCACGGCTTGCGCCAATTCCTTGGCGCTGGGAGATATCTCCACAACCACTTGCCAGCCTCCACGGCGGAAAAATTCGGACACGATGGTCGGCCCCAGTAAATGCTCCGACCCCGGTGCGGAGGCAATCATGACGCGCTTGACTTCACCTTGGATACGCGGGCCTTCGCCGTACGCGAAACCAATTGCGTGCGTGATGGAGTGGAGTTGCACCAAACCGTGGGTGACTTGCGTGAAGTCCAGGGTATCGTCTTCCCAGCGGGCACCCAGGGCGCGCGCGGTTGGCGTAATCAGCTCTAAGAAAATATGCTCGGTGTTGAGACCTTCTTTGAGCAAGCGGTCTACAAAGGCTTGCGCCACTTGGGGATCCTGGCCAATGCACAGCTCTAAAAAGGCCGCGATCTCGTGCTGGGTGGGCATGGCACGTCTGGCCGGAACCAGGCTCAAATAACTGCGGTCCACGCGCTGCGCTTTCAACAGCCGGGGAACGATCTCGGATTCAATGACAGCCAAGATCGAGGCCTGGCACTCGGCCGGCGTCCCTTGGAAGCTCTCCCGGTAATTTTCGTTTGACGCCGTAGACCGCTTAGAGAACATTGACATGGCCATCCATGTGAGTTCGACCAGGGGTGAAGCCAGCCTGGTGATGGTAGGAAGTACCGCGGCCTTGATCATAAGAATGCCCATCATGGAATCAACCAAAGGCAAGATGGCCCTCTGCGTAGCAATCTAACAAAGTCCCGGGCTTCTGGCAATTGCTTGCGCTCAGGGTATTCCCGCACGCTGGGAGGCATGACTGGGGCACTAATGCAGAATAGTTTTGTGGTCGTACGAACGATGTTCCCAGAACCATCTGAGCCGGGATTCTTACGGATAGCAACTAATACTTCAATTCCGTCGCTGCAGCGAAGGCTCTCGGTCTCCACATCAAAAACCTCGGATACCGCGTCCCGCCCCAGAACACGGGCCGCGGCGTCGCAGCGAACCACCCGGCCCTCTGACAAAAGGGCAATATGGTCACAGTAGCGTGCAGCCGCGTTCAAATCGTGCAAGACCATGACGGTGGTCAATCCCCGCGCATGGGTGATGCCCCGTACAAAGGCCAGCACCTCCAGTTGGTGGCTGATGTCCAGCGCACTGGTGGGCTCGTCCAGGAGTAGATATCGGGGCTGTGCAACGAGCGCCTGGGCGAGATACACCAATTGACGTTGGCCGCCGCTGATATCGCTTATCCGTAGGGGGGCAAGCGCACCTATGCCCAAGGACTCCAAGGTTTGGGACACCGCGCTCAAATCATCGTTATGTACTTTCAGATGCAACTGTGCAATGCGACCTAGCAAAACGACTTCCAGCACGGTTAGAGCGGGTACTGCCTGGCTATCCTGGGGCATATAGCCGATAGCTCGTGGCCGTTGGGTGTCGCCGTGAAAGCGGATGTCCCCTTGCGCCGGTAGCAGACCGGCGATTGCTTTGATCAGGGTTGATTTGCCGCATCCATTCGGGCCGATGATGCCCAAAACCCGACCGCTGCCTGCGTGAAGGTTGACATGATGCAGCACCGATTTCTTGCCATAGGCAACGTGCAGGCCTTGAACGCTGATGGTCACCAGTAACTCCTGCGGTGGCGCACCACCATCCACATAAAGAATGGCACGCCGATTAGCGCAGTCACGATTCCGATGGGTATTACTGCGCCTGGCTTGATCGTTTTACTCGCCACGGACGCCAGGGACAACAGCAGGCTACCCAGCAGCGCAGAAATCGGCAGAAAGCCGCGCTGATCTTCGCCTACGAGCATGCGAGAGAGATGGGGCGCGACCAAGCCGACAAAGCCAATGGTTCCCACGAAGGCCACTGCAACGCCCGTGAGCATCGAGATCAACACGAACGATCGCAGCCGCAATGCGCGAACATCCACGCCGAGCGCGGCTGCCCGAGCGTCCCCCAGTTTCATCGCTGTCAGATTCCATAGATCCCGCACAAGGAATGGTACGCACAGCAGAAGAACCGCCACCATGGTCGCCAACTTTGGCCAGGTTGATTTCTGCAGGCTGCCGAAGAGCCAAAAAACGACTTGCTGCAAGGACTCGGGTGAGGCGATCATTTGGAGCCCCGAGAGCAGGGCTTGAAACAAAAACAACAGCGCGATGCCGGCAAGAATCAGGCCCTCCGCGCTGGCGGCCCGTGCCCCACCTATCCAGTACACGCCAGCACAGGTCAGCGCAGCAAACAGGATGGCGTTTGCTGCGATTGCGTAGGATTCAGGCAACGGCAATGCAATCCCCAGAACAATCGCCAGCGAAGCCCCAAACCCGGCACCGGCCGAGATGCCCAATGTGTAGCTCGACGCCAGTGGGTTGTTCAAAATGGTCTGCATGATGGCCCCGGATAAGCCCAGCGCGGCACCCACGGCCACTGCCGTGAGCGCCACCGGCAGGCGTATCGCCCACACTATGGCGTGCACCGAGGCGTCCTGCGCTTCACCCCACACCGTCTGGGCCACCTGGCCTATCGGTAAAAAGGCCGGGCCCGTTGCCGCATCGAGCAATACGCCGAGCAACAAGGCCAGTCCCGCCGCCACAAGCACCCGGCTGCGCTGATGCGCGGCGCGCTGGTATTCCTGCGTGACGGCGTTGGTTGCCAGGGTCATGGCTTAAGCCGCAGCATCCAGGTGCCGGAATAGGCCACCGGCAGGTACTTGGCGTGGTAACTGCGGAACGCAGCTTCTGGGTCCACGTCGCGGAATGCCTCCGGGTACAACTGCTTGGCGATGTATTGCATGGCCACGTAGTCAAACAGGGTGCGGCACAGACCGTGTTCGATCGCGTGTACTTCACCGCCCTTAACGGCTTTGAGGCTGCCCCATCCAGCGCGCTGCGAATAGGGTTCCAGCGATTTGCGGGTGATGTCCGGGGTAGCCTCGTAGCCGGTCTTCACGGCTTTGGGCTTGTTGATCCAGGAAGATCCGGCGATAAAAATCAGATCGGGGTTGTCCGCAATGACAGCTTCCGCATTGACCGGACCCCATGGGCCTGTGAGTTTGCCATCGGCCACATTCACGGCCCCCAGTGTGGTGAGCAGCTTGCCCCACATGGTTCCACTGTAGCTGTTGCCCACGGTATCCGGACCGGCCTGACCCAGCTCAACATATACCTTTTTGTTGGAAGCCCCGCCCGCTTTGGCAATCCGCGCCAGCACATCCTTGTATTCGTGCTCATACAGCGAGGCCAGTTCTTCGGCGCGGGCCTCATTGCCCATGACCTTGCCAATGGCACGCGTCGATGCCAGGTGCCGCTCCAACTGCTGGGCGTTGTAGTCAATCACTACGATGGGGATGCCGGCGCTTTCGATTTGGGCGCGTGCGGTTTCCAGCGACTTGTAAGTCCATTCGGCGATGAAAAGCACATCCGGTTTGAGTGCAATGACCTTCTCCGCACTGAAGTTGCCGTCATCGGAGTTGCCGATATCGGGCATGGCCTGCAAATTGGGTATCACTGCCGAATAGCGTTTGAAAATCACCGGGCGCCAGCCCTCCCAGGGCGCGCGCGAGATGCCGACTACTTTCGTCCAGCCTTCTTTACCCGCAACAGCGGTGAATTCCTCAAAGTTGAAATTCAGTGCGACGCGCTGAACCGGTGTGGTGATGCGGACTTTGCGGCCGATGGCGTCCACCACTTCGGTTGTGGCAGCGAAGGCCTGCAAAGTACCCAGCAGGACTAGTCCGCAGAGGACGAAGCGAAACATGCGATTGAAAAGATGTGTCATAAGGTTCCTAAAAATTTTTTGATGCAGAGCACTCAAGGTTTGTGGTGGGCGCTGTGGGGGTCGCCCTGTGAATGTGGGTCAATCTGAACCATGCCATCAAAGCTGGCGAATAGCGCCAGCTTCTCCTTGCTCAGGGACGCCTCCGCGCGTTGGACGGCGCGGGCCAGTGCTTGCGCAGCGGCGGGTTGCAAGCCAGCCATTTGCAAAACGTCAGCTTGGGTGAGACCATCGCCCGCGCAAGCCGAGATGGACCAACGCCCATGGGTTTTGCGCAGCAATGCGCGTCCGCCACGGTTCTCTTGCACCCAACCCGCAACAGCGGTATTGCCTTGTACCGTGATGGGTTCTACCGAGAGCGGCGCATCTGGACGGTCAAACTGGGTTTTCATGACCGTCCGGATGTCATCAGCGTCAACGCCGGTGGACGCCGCGTGCTGGGTACCCGATTGCGTAGGGTTGTGGCTGGTCTGCGCGTACGCAAACCAGGGGATGCTGACAGCGATGGCCGCGCAGCAGAGGGCACGACGAAATTGCATGGGAATACTCCTTTGAAAATGGGTTTGCCATGGGCCCATAGCGCGGATTTCGGCGGTTGCTTCGCGCAGCCGAAGTGCCCGAGACCTGGCCATGAACAGTGCACCCTTAGTTGAATTTCCCGCGCAAAGCGGGAAGCGCCGCCGAGGTGATGGTGTCAAGCACCAAGGCGAACACCATCGCGATGCCCGCAAGCGGAAATACCATGCCGGTAAGGACCATGACGAGTACGCCACCTTTCCATAATTTGGCTTCCGCAGGCATCATGGGTGCGCCCAAGCGACCGGCGCCTGCCGGGCGGCGTTTCCACCACATGACGATGCCGCTGGCACACAGCAACACAATGGTCAGGCAGAACAGCACATTGGCCCAGGCGCTCCACAGGCCCATATCCCCTTGGTGTAGCGCAATGCCAATGGCCATGCCTTTGGCCACGACCGAATAGTCGGCAAACGCCGCTTCCGCCAGCACGCGACCGGTGTAGCGGTCCACATGCACGGTCCGGTCTTTGAACGGATTGGTCAGGTCGCCGCTCATGGAGTCGGCAGACAGCGTGTACACCCCTTTTTCGTCCTGCGGCACATTGATGTGGAATTGCCCGGTAAAGCCCAGGCGCTGGCCCAGAGCCGCCACGCCGTCGAGGTTGACCGGCTCACCGGGTGCCACACCCGCCACGCCGGCATCCGAACCGGACTGGGGCAGGGGAGTTTGCTCCAGGCCCCACGGCACATCGCGGATCTCTGTGGTGTTCAGGCTTGCGTGCGTCAGATCGGAGGTTGGCACCGCATCCCACTTCGCAGCGGGAAACGTACCCCAGGGTTGCACGAACTTGCCGCCCCAAACCTCTGTCCAGGACATGCCAGTCAGCAGGAACGAAAACAAGACCAGGCTGATCCACATGCCCAGGCTGGAGTGCAGGGACTTCCACCAGCGCCGACCGGTGGCCTGCCATTCGGGTACCAAGGCCTGAGCCCAGGTCTTGCCATCGCGGGGCCAGAACAGGTACAGGCCCGTCATGATCATCACGATACCCAGACCGGCCGCCACTTCCATGATGCGTTTGCCGGTATCCCCGAGCAGCAGGCTGGCGTGAATCTTTCGGGCCCAGGCAAAGCCGGTTCCGTTCACGTCCACCGACTTGATGACGGTCGCCGTGTAGGGGTCAACTGCTACGGCGTCGGTCGCATCGCCGCGCGCCACAATGAACCACGCTGCCAGGTCCTGCGACTTGGGCGCGATGTACTCCTTGAGCTTGGCTTCCGGGAACTGTGCATAAACCGCTTTAGCTTGGGCGGTGACGGCTTGCGCGGTGCTTTGCGGCTGCACGTAGACCAGGTCGCCAAGACGGCTCTGGAAGCCGGTGAAGTACACCATCACCAGGCCGGTCAACGCCAGCGTGAGCAGAAATGGGACAACAAACAGGCCACTGTAAAAGTGCCAGCGCCAGGCCCGAAAGTAAAAGGCAGACGGCTTTGCGCCAGCCGACGCAAAAGATGCTTGGTCAAATGTGTTCATGGTTTTTCTCTCGCGCCAGCACGGGGTGCGCAGCGCACAAAAAGTGAATGGGGGAGGAAGGGATCAAAACCCCACGGACACGGTGTCCCCGGGGAAATACCCTGGCCGATAGCGAGCTGCTCGAGAATCGTTCGCGCGCGCAGACCTACAGGCTGATTGGAGGGCCGCGCCCTGGCGGTGGCCCGGCCCAGCGCTCCAGATGTGGAGCGTTGAAAAAGGCAAGCCGGAAAACTTCTCTCGGGTTTTCCAGGCTCTTGGTGACCTGGGTTAGCGCGGCGGGAGCTGCTCCGGTGAAGCACAGAACGCAGTGCCAGCCGCCGGCTGCCTGCGCACTGCCACCACCCTCTGAGCCGGATGGAGCGACGTGAGCTCCTCCATCCGCCGAGCAAATCTGCCCGATGGGCCAGCCGGTGTCTGCCTGCGCCATCGCTGGCGAAATCACTGCCGCTACCAGCGACAAGACCAGCCATACCAGCACACCAAAGCTAAGCTTGCGTGCCGTGCGAAGTTGGTGGAATGGATTGCGGCTCATGGCTTGTTCTAAGGCAACCATAGTTTACTGGCTATGCGCGGTTACACTGATTTTCCGAATTTGTAGCGTAGATAAACCCAATGCCCGGAATCATCCTTTGCTTGGCAATCTTTTTCAGCCTGTCGATCCAGGTTTTCGCTGCGGAAGTGAGCGTGGCAGTGGCGGCCAACTTCACCGCCCCTATGCAAAAAATTGCGCAGGCTTTTGAAGCGGAAACGGGCCACAAGGCGGTTCTTTCCTTCGGCTCCACCGGCACCCTCTATGCGCAAATCCGCAACGGCGCACCCTTCCAAGTTTTTTTGGCTGCCGATGATGAGACGCCCACCAAGCTCGAGAGCGAGGGTTTGGGTGTTGCAGGCAGCCGCTTTACCTACGCGTTTGGCAAACTGGTTTTGTGGAGCAAGCAGCCTGGCTTGGTGGATGACAAGGGCGAGGTGCTGCGCAGCGGAGCATTTCAGCGCATCGCGTTGGCCAATCCCAAATTGGCTCCGTATGGCGCAGCGGCGATGGAGACGATGACCAAGCTGGGTGTTCTGCAGTCGCTGCAGCCCAGGTTCGTTCAAGGCGAAAACATTGCGCAGACCTATCAGTTCGTGTTCACCGAGAACGCGCAACTGGGGTTTGTCGCCTTGTCGCAGGTGTATGCCGACGGCAAGATGGCGCAAGGGTCGGCGTGGATGGTTCCGGACAACCTGCACACGCCGATTCAGCAGGACGCCATACTGCTGAAAAAAGGAGGCGACAGTCCGGCTGCGACGGCGCTGATGCAATTTTTGCGCGGTGAGCGGGCCAAGGCGCTGATTCGCTCCTACGGATACGGGCTGTGAGCAAGCACCCTCGCAAGGCGCATGCGCCCGGGGTGCGCGAATAGAATCTGAGTGGCTGTCGGGCCTCGCCGAGCCGGCACGTCTCAAGCCCCCTAACGTGGTTTTCCATTTTTTCAGAGTCTTCCCCCCCCAATGCACACCCCTATTTCCCGCCGCACCGTTTTACAAGCCGCTGGCGCTTCCATGGTTTTTTCCGGCACCACCCCGCTGCGCGCGCAAGATGCCGCGCGCCGGTTCGATCCCAAGCCGCAAGGCTGGCGCACTTTTGACGTCACAACGACGGTGCAGATCAAGGCCGCATCCGGAGCCACGCGCGTCTGGCTCCCCGTGACTTCATTGGATACCCCGTGGCAGCGCACGGTGGATCTCAGCTACAGCGGCGAAGGTGCCAACCTGGAGCTGGTGCGCGACAAGGCCACCGGTGCCGCCACCTTGGTGGCCAGCTTTGCTGCCGATAGCGCGCAGCCGACTATCACCCTGGTCAACCGGGTGCAAACCCAAAACCGCGCCGCCGATTGGAGCCAGCGCAAGCCCGCTTTTGCCGAAGACGCCGCAGACTTGCGCCGCTGGACGGAGGCCAGCGAACTGATCACCACCGACGGCATCGTGCGCAAAGTGGCCACGCAAATCGTCAGCGGTGCGCGCACCGACCAGGAAAAAGCGCAGCGCATTTTTGACTGGGTGGTCATCAGCACCTACCGCGAGCCCAAGGTGCGCGGTTGCGGCGTGGGCGACATCAAGACCATGCTGGAGACCG
>RFRO01000093.1 GCA_009924455.1 Betaproteobacteria bacterium | reverse complement strand
GGGCCGAAGCGCGCGCCCGGCCGCCATTGCGTGCCCATGTCGTTGGGCACGCCGATGACGGCGACGTCGGCGTCGATGGCGTTCCAGTCCAAGCAGACCGGTGATTTGGCAAAGGTGCAATGGCCCACAAAGGGCAGGTCCAGGCGTCCGGTTTGGTAGGCGTTGGTGGTCATGGCGGTGCGGCGTTTTGCCGTGGGTCAAAAAGGGATGAGGGTGAAAGGGTTTATACCCGCTGCAGGATCTGCCCAGGCGCGGGCTTCAGTCGCTCAGTTGCAGGAGTTGTGCCGCCACCGCCACCGCAATCACCTCGGGGGCTTTGCCGGGAATGCCGGGCACGCCGATGGGGCTGGTGACCTGGGCCAGTTCGGCATCGGTGAAGCCGCGCGCCTGCAAGCGCTTGCGAAAGGTCGCCCATTTGGTCTGGCTGCCGATCAGGCCGATAAAGCGCAGATCGCCTTTGGCGCGCTGGCGCAGCAGGCAGGCCGCGACGATGTCCAGGTCCTCGGCGTGGCTGAAGCTCATGATCAGGACCCGCGCCTGCGCCGGCAGATGCGCGACGGCGGATTGCACCGGCTCCGACTGCTCGCACACCACGTTGGGCGGCAGCTCATCCGGAAAAATCGCGTCACGGCTATCCAGCCACTGCACGGCAAAGGGCAACTCGCCCAGCACCCGCACCAGCGCGTGGCCCACATGCCCGCCACCAAACAGCGCGACCACGGGGCCGGTTTGGCGCAAGCGCGTTTGCAAAGCTGCGCTGTCGGCCGCGCGGATGGATTCCAACTGCAGATGCACCACACCGCCGCAGCACTGCCCCAGGCTGGGGCCCAGGGCAAAACGCAGGGTTTGGGGCGGCGCATCGGCTGCGGCCAGCATGGCGCGGGCGGCACCCATAGCGTCTTGCTCCAGATGCCCGCCGCCCACCGTATTGACCACACAGTCCGCAAAAACCGCCATCCAAGCGCCCGCATCACGCGGAACCGAGCCCTGGGCTTGCGCCACGGTGACCAGCACTGCAGGCTCGTGCTGCAAGCGCGCAAGCAGTTGCGTGAGATGGCGGGACACGGGGGGCTGCGCTTAACCCAGCAGGTCGAGCAGGGTGCGCGCCACCACCTGCGTGGCGCGGCGCAAATCGTTCAGCGCCAGCCACTCGTCAGCGCGTTTGGCGTGCGACTCCCGCACAGTGCGCGGTCCCGCACCGTAGAGAACACAGGGAATACCGGCCTCGCCGAAGATCCGCGCATCGGTGTACAGCGGCGAGCCCACAGCGGGTACCGGCTCACCGAAAACCGCGCTAGCATGGAACTGCAAGGTGTCCACCAGCACCTTATTGCCCGGCAGCGGCTTGAGCGCCTTGGCCAGCAGCATGCGCCGGATGTCCACCGTGACGCCCGGCGTTTGCGCCGCAGCCCGGGTGATGACGCGGCGGATATCGGCTTCCACCTGCGCCGGATCTTCTTCAGGAATCATGCGGCGGTCCAGCTTGAAGCTGATACGTCCGGGAACCACGTTGGTATTGGTTCCTCCCTCAATCAGGCCCACATTCAGGTAGGGGTGCGAGATGCCTTCCACCTGGGAGCGCGTCTTGCGGTACAGGCCGTTTTGGGCATATAAGGCGCTCAGAATTTTGGTGGCGGCCTGTAGCGCATCCACACCGGACTCTGGAATAGCCGCATGCGCCATCTGGCCGTGCACGGTCACCTCCATTTGCAAGCATCCGTTGTGGGCGGTGATGACCTGGTAGGAAAAGCCTGCGGCAATCAAGAGGTCCGGACGGGTCAGCTTTTGGCCCAGCAACCAGGCCGGCCCGACCTCGCCGCCAAATTCTTCGTCATAGGTGAAAAGCAAATCCACCCCGCCCTTGAGCGGATAGCCGAGTGCCTCAATGGCGCGCACCGCAAACGCGTAGGTGGCGAAATCCGATTTGCTCACAGCCGCCGCGCGGCCATAGATGCTGCCGTCCACCACGGCACCGCCATAAGGGTCTTGCGTCCAACCGTCGCCCGGCGGCACCACGTCGCCGTGGGCGTTGAGCGCAATCGTGGGGCCATCCCCGTAGCGCCGGTGCACCACCAGATTGGTCACGCTCTGCAAGCCGGCAGCATGCACCAGGTCCATTGGCACCGGATGGCGCTCGGTGTGCAGGCCCATGGCGTCCAGCAAATCGGCGGCACGCTCGGCGTGCGGCGCGTTATTGCCCGGCGGTGTGTCGGTGGGGACCTGGATCAGACTTTGCAAAAAGCGCAGCTCTTCGTCCAAGTGCGCGTCGATCCAGGTGTCCAGGCGGATGTGGTCCAGAGGGGATGCGGGCATGGTGTGAAACGGGGTAAGGAAGCGCTAATGCGCTCAGGGACATTCGCGCGCCAGCTGGGCCAACAGGTGGTCGAAGGCTTCGATGGCGAGCTGCATGTCGTCGCAGGTGGTGGACTCCAGCGGGTTGTGGCTGATGCCGGCGTTCTCGCCGCGCACAAACAACATGGCCTGGGGCAGGATGGTGTGCAACTTCATGGCGTCATGGCCTGCGCCGCTGGGCATGCGGTGCACGGGCAAGCCCAGCGCTTGCACGGCCGCCTCCCAGCGCGCCTGCCATGCCGGGTCGCTGGGCGCGGCGCTGGCGCGTACCGTTTGCGTCAGTGTGTACGTCACACCCCGGCGCGCACAAATTGCCTGCAATTGGTCCAACACATCGCGCTCCAGCGCATCGCGCTGCGCGTCCGTGGGCGCGCGCAGATCCAGCGAAAAACTGCAGCGTCCGGGCACCACGTTGATGGATCCACCGGGTACGTTCAGCAAACCGACCGTACCCACGGAGTCGCCATCGGCGGCCGCACGCTGCTCCACAAACAGCATCAGCTCGGCCACGGCCGTCGCCGCATCGCGGCGCTGGGTCATGGACGTGGTACCGGCATGGCTGGCCATGCCCGTCACCTCGCCGGTGTAGCGCACGCTGGCGTTGATGGAGGTGACGATGCCCAAAGGCAGGTTGCGCGCGTTGAGCTCGGGGCCTTGCTCAATATGGACTTCCACAAACCCGAGGTAGCGCGCCGGATCGCGTTGGATCGAGGGGATTTGCGCGGTATCCAGACCGGCGTGCAGCATGGCCTCACGCATGGTCACGCCATCGGCGTCGGGCTGATCCAACCAAGCGGGGTCAAAGTCGCCGGTGAGCGCGCCTGCACCCAAAAATGTGGCCCGGTAGCGCTGGCCCTCTTCCTCCGCAAAGGCCACGATTTCCAGGCCGAAGGGCAAGCGCCGCTGCGCCTGGTGCAAGGCCTGCACGCAGGCCAACGGCACATAAATACCCAGTCGCCCGTCGTACTTTCCGCCGTTGCGCACCGTGTCGTAATGGCTGCCGGTGAGCAGCGCAGGCGCGTCGGCGCGCATGCCCTCGTAGCGTCCGACCACATTACCCACGGCGTCGATGTGCACGCTGTCGCAGCCGGCATCGCGCATATCCTGCACGATGCGCGCGGCGCAGACGCGGTGGGCGTCGGTCAAATAGGTGACGGTCAGCTCGCCGCGCTCGGCAAAACCGGGATCGCTGAAAACGGCCAGGCTTTCCTGTAAGTCCCAGACCTGCTGGCCACGCAAAGGGGGCTGCGCGAATTTGTCGGTTAAGCGAATTTCGGCGATCCGGTGCACATTGCGCAGCGCCTCTTGCAATTCAAAGTCCGGGTGGCCGGCTAGACGTCGCTCCAGCGTGGCGATGATTTGCGGCTTGAACAAGCCCGTGCCGCGCGGTCCGCGCACCGCCACGATGAAGGGAAAACCGAACTTCTCGCGGTAGGCGGTATTGAGCGCCTGGATGTGCGCCAGTTCCTGTGGCGTGCAGGCAGTGAGGCCTGCGGTTTTTTGCTCGTGCGTAGATTCCTGCGTCAGCGCCCCCGCCTCCATGGCCTTGCCGGCCAGTTCCGGGTGCGCGCGCAGCAGCGCTAAGCGGGCATCCAGCGGCGCGTCGGTCACGGCCTGCGCCAGTGCGTATTGCAGTTGCGCCAGACTCACAAAAGGCCGCTGCACCAGTGCCGCATCCGCCACCCAAGGCGAATGTTCGTACACGCCGTCGAGCAGACGGGCGGCCGCGTCCAGCGGTAGGGTGTTGAGCGATTCGAGCGTCAGCGCCATGGTGTGCCTCAACGCGTGGCTCAGACCGGCGCGGGATGGGTGGCGGCCCAGTGCCGCGCAATATCCACCCGCCGGGCCACCCAGACCTTGTCGTAGCGGGCGATATGGTCCAGAAAACGCTGCAAAGCCGTGATGCGGCCGGGGCGGCCCAGCAGGCGGCAATGCATGCCGATGCTCATCATGGCCGGCTGGTTCTGGCCGTTGGGATCGCCCTGCGCGTACAGGGTGTCAAAGGTGTCTTTGAGGTATTGGAAAAACGGATCCGCGTGCGAGTAGCCCTGGGGCAGCGCAAAGCGCATGTCGTTGCAGTCCAGCGTGTAGGGAACTATCAGCTGCTGCGCCAGCGCGCCGTCGGTCTTGCGCACCTGCATCCAAAACGGCAGATCGTCGCCGTAGTAATCCGAGTCATACGCAAAGCCCCCGTAGTCGGCCACCAGGCGGCGGGTATTGGGGCTGTCGCGCCCGGTGTACCAGCCCAGCGCACGCTGGCCCGTGAGTTGCTCAATGGCCTGCATGCCGAGGCGCATGTGTTCGCGCTCAGTGGCCTCGTCGATGTTCTGGTAGTGGATCCAGCGCCAGCCGTGGCAGGCGATCTCATGGCCCAGCGCGACAAACGCGGCAGTCACCTCCGGGCAGCGCTGTAAAGCCATGCCCACGCCGAACACGGTCAGGGGCAGCTGGCGGACCTCGAACTCGCGCAGGATGCGCCACACGCCCACGCGTGCGCCGTATTCGTAAATGCCTTCCATGCTGATGTGGCGCTCGGGGTAGCTGGCCGGATTGAACATCTCGGATAAAAACTGCTCCGAGCCCGCGTCGCCGTGCAGCACGCTGTTCTCACCGCCCTCCTCATAATTCAGCACAAACTGCACCGCCACCCGGGCCCCGCCGGGCCATTGGGCGTGCGGGGTGTGGCGGCCGTAGCCGTGCAGGTCGCGGGGGTAGCTGGCGCTGCTGTCGTAGTGTCCGGGGGCTGGCATGGTGGGCAGGATCCTGACAAAGGGGTTGTGACCGGTGGCGGACATTGTCACCGACACCACAGCTTACCGCCACCGCCCGGGCAGGCGCCCCGGTAGCTATCGGCTGGCGCCGCCCCACTGCGCAGCAAAGCCGGACTGCAGGCGCGCAATGGCCTGCGCATCCAAGCGGTTGCCGTATTGCGAGACCACCGCAGCAGCGGCGTGGTTGGCCAGCCAGGCGGCTTGTTGCAGGGTGTGGCCATGGGTGACGGCGTACAAAAATGCTCCGGCAAACATATCGCCCGCGCCGTTGCTGTCCACGGCGTGGATGGTCGGTGCGGCCACAGCATGGGGCGTGCCGCGGTCGATGATCACGCTGCCTTGGGCGCCGCGCGTCAAACAGACCACCGTGGCCAATGGGGCAAGCGCCGCCATGACGGCATCGAAGTCTTCCAGGTCCAGCCACACACGGGCTTCTTCTTCATTGCAGAACAGGTAATCCAGTCCATCGCCCACCATGGCCTCCAGGCCGGGGCGGCAAAAACGGATCATGCTCATGTCGCTGAGCGTGAGCGCCAGCGCCGCGCCGTGCTGGCGGGCCAGCGCACGGCCCTGCAAGGCCGCATCCAGGCCCGTGGGGGACGCGGCCAGGTAGCCTTCCATGTAATAAATCTCGCTACGCCCCAAGGCGTCGCGGTCCAGGGCGCTGGCGTCCAGATCGGCGGTCGCGCCCAGGTGCGTGTTCATGCTGCGCTCAGAGTCGGGCGTGATCATGACGATGCAGGTACCGGTCACCGCATGCGCGGGGTCGGCCAGCGCGCCGCTGTGCACATTGCTGTCCACACCATGGCCTGCCAGATCAGCGGCGTAAAAGCGGCCCAACTCGTCATCGGCCACACGGCAGGAATAAAACGCCGAGCCGCCGAACTGCGCAAAGGCCACCACGGTGTTACCCGCCGAGCCGCCGCCGGTTTGCTTGCCGTGCCGGTGTCCAGCGAGCGCCAGCAATTCGGCGCGCCGGGGTGCGTCGATCAGCGTCATGTGCCGCTTGGCCACACCAGCTTGTTCGAGCAAGGCGTCGGTGACTTCAAATTCCGAGTCAACCAGCGCGTTACCGATGGCGTAGAGGTGGTAGTTTTTCATGCGGTGTCCAACGGTCAAAGAGCTGTTTATTGTTCGACGAAAGCGCGTTCAACCACGAAGTCGCCGGGCTTGGTGGTATTGCCTTCCATGAAGCCGCGGGCCTCGAGCAGCTCCTTGAGTTGGCGCAGCATGGCCGAGCTGCCGCACAACATGGCGCGGTCGTGCGCGGGATCGAAGGTGGGCAATCCCAGGTCGGCTTGCATCTTGCCGCTCTCGATCAGCTCCGGAATGCGGCCCTGGGTGCGGAAGGGTTCGCGCGTAACCGTCGGGTAGTACAGCATTTGCGCGCTGACCATCTCCCCCAAAAATTCATGCGCGGGCAGCTCCTGGCTGAGGTAATCGTGATAAGCCAGTTCAGCAACTTGGCGCACGCCGTGCACCAAGATGACTTTTTCAAACCGCTCGTAGGTTTCCGGGTCGCGCACGATGCTCAAAAACGGCGCGACGCCGGTGCCGGTGCCAAACAAATACAGGTTTTTGCCGGGCAGCAGGTAATCAATCAACAGCGTACCCGTGGGCTTCTTGCCCACCACAATCTTGTCGCCGACCTGGATGTGCTGCAGCCGCGAGGTCAGCGGCCCGTCCTGCACCTTGATGCTAAGAAACTCCAGGTGGTCTTCATAATTGGCGCTGACGATGCTGTAGGCGCGCAGCAGCGGTTTGCCGTCCTCCATGCGCAGGCCGATCATGGTGAAGTGGCCGTTAGAAAAGCGCAAGGTCTCGTCGCGGGTGGTCTTGAAGCTGAACAGACGGTCGGTCCAGTGGTGCACGCTCAGCACCGTTTCTTCCAAAAATGCACTCATGGGGCCGTATTTCTTTGGTTATTGTGAGAAGTAAGAAGGATTTGCACAGCGGCATCACGCCCTTGGGCAAACGGGAGAGTGTAAAACCTTGCACCGTTGTGACCCGCTGCGGCGGGCTTCTGCCATGATCTTGGCATGGACAACCCTGCGCTTCACGTTATTTGCTTATGCGCCGCCTGGTGCGGCACCTGCCGTGACTATGCAGCGGTGATGGACACGCTGCGCGCCGAATTCCCGGCGCTGCGCTTCAGCTGGGTGGATGTGGAAGACCAGGCGGATGTGGTGGACCCGGTGGATATCAACGACTTCCCCACCTTGCTCATCACCCGCGACCAGCAGCCGGTATTTTTCGGCATCCTGCGGCCGCAGGCCGATGCGCTGCGGCGGCTGATCCAAACCCAGTTAGACGATGCACCCGTCCCATTGAAGGACACCGAAGCGCTCTGCTTGGCGCAACGCCTGCGGGACGTTTAAGAGCCCGTCAGAGCTTGGCGGCCACCCAAGCGCGCGCGCTGGCAATCGCAGCGTCCAACTTGGACGGGTCCGTTCCACCGGCCATGGCCATATCGGGCTTGCCACCGCCCTTGCCACCCACTTGCGCGGCCAAAAAGTTCACCAATTCACCGGCCTTGACCTTGGCGATCAACTCGGTGCCCACACCGGCCACGAGTTGCACTTTGTCGCCCTCCACCGCGCCGAGCACGATGATGGCGCGCGGGAGTTTGTCGCGCAGCTTTTGCAGCGTGCTGCGCAAAGCAGCCGCATCGGCTCCCTCCATGCGCGCGGCCAGAAACGGCACGCCGGAGAGGTCTTGAACCTGGCTGATCAGCGCCTCGCCCTGGTAGGCGGCGAGCTTGGCTTTGAGCGCTGCGATTTCTTTGTCCTGCGCTTTGGCGTGATCGACCGTGCTGGCGATGCGGGTGCGCAATTCGGCCACCGGGGTTTTGAGCGCAGCCGCGGCCTGGGCCACGGTGTCTTCCAGGTCTTGCAAGTACGCCAGCGCGCCGCCACCGGTCACGGCCTCGATGCGCCGCACACCCGAAGCAATGCCGCCCTCCGACACAATTTTGAAAACGCCAATATCGCCGGTGCGCCCTACGTGACCTTGTCTTCAATCGCGCGGATTTGCGCATCCGTGACCGGGGCGTTGTGGGCGAAATCAAAGCGCGTGCGCTCGGCGTTCACCAAGCTGCCTTTTTGCTGCACGTGCTCGCCCAGCACTTCGCGCAGCGCCTCGTGCATCAAATGCGTGGCGCTGTGGTTACGCATGGCGGCGGCGCGCACCGCCGCGTTCACCTGCGCCTGCACCGTGTCGCCCACTTTCAGGCTGCCGTGCGCCACGCTGCCATGGTGGCCGAAAACGTCGGATTTGATTTTTTGCGTGTCGGCCACGGCGAACACCGAGGTGCCGCTACTCAGCGTGCCCTCGTCGCCCACCTGCCCGCCGCTCTCGGCGTAAAACGGGGTCACATCCAGCACCACCACGCCGCTTTGGCCGGAGGTCAGTTCTTGCACCTGCGCGCCGTCCAGGTACAAGGCCTCGACCACCGCAGTTTGTGCCAGGTGCTCATAGCCAACAAACACGTTGCCCGCACCCGCGTAGTCCAGCGCGCGGTCTTGCTTGAATTTTCCAGCGGCACGGGCCTGGGATTTTTGGCGCTCCATGGCGGCGTCAAAGCCTGCGGCATCCACTTCCACATGGCGCTCGCGGCAGACGTCGTTGGTCAAATCCAGCGGGAAACCGTAGGTATCGTGCAGCTTGAAGGCCACTTCGCCGGGCAGCTGGCTTACGCCACCGGCCAAAGCGGTGTCGAGAATCTGCATCCCGGTTTCCAGCGTCTCATAAAAGCGCTCTTCCTCCACCCGCAGCGCATCGGTAATGCGCTTTTCCTCGGACTTGATCTTGGGATACGCCTCGCCCATCAGCCGCACCAAATCGGCAACCAGCTTGTGGAAGAAGGGCGTCTTTTGCCCCAGCTTGTAGCCGTGGCGTATGGCGCGGCGCACGATGCGGCGTTGCACATAACCCCGGCCTTCGTTACCGGGCATGACGCCGTCGCTGACCAAAAACGCGGTGGCGCGGATGTGGTCGGCAATGACCTTGAGCGAGTTGTTTTTCAGGTCGGTACAACCGGTTTCGCGGGCGGCGGCGGCGATCAACTGGTCGAAGATGTCGATCTCATAGTTGCTGTGCACATGCTGCAGGATGGCCGCCAGGCGCTCCAGGCCCATGCCGGTGTCCACGCAGGGCGCGGGCAGTTTGACCAGGCT
>RFRO01000092.1 GCA_009924455.1 Betaproteobacteria bacterium | reverse complement strand
CCCACGGTGATCGACGCGCTGGAAACCGTGGATTTCCATGCCGAAGAGCTGCGGCTGGAAGACTTTGTTTTCCCCGGCTACAACGGCGTGATGTGCGTGGAAGCCGGCGGCCCGCCCGCAGGTACGGGCTGCGGCGGCTACGTGGTCGGCCAGACGGTGAAGCTGCTCAAAGAACACCATTTGCTTGAGGACACCGACGTGGTGATCTTCGACGTGCTGGGCGATGTCGTCTGTGGTGGATTTGCCGCACCCCTGCAGCATGCCGACCGCGCGCTGATCGTCACGGCCAATGACTTCGATTCGATTTTCGCCATGAACCGCATCGTGCAGGCCATTGGTGCCAAATCGAAAAACTACAACGTGCGCTTAGGCGGTGTCATCGTCAACCGCAGCGATGCGACAGACCAGGTCGACAAGTTCAATGCTGCCACCGGTCTCAAGACCATGGCGCACTTCCCCCTGCTCGACGAAATCCGCAAGAGCCGCCTGAAGAAGTGCACGCTGTTCGAGCTGGATCCCACGCCAGAAGTCAAAGCCGTGCAAGACGAATACATGCGTCTTGCCACAGCCCTGTGGGAAGGCAGCGACCCGCTGCCATCTATTCCCATGAAAGACCGCGACATTTTTGACCTCCTGGGATTTGATTGATGGACCACAGCAGCTACATCGCGCGCCGCGGCGAGATCGAACACTATTTCGACCGCACCGCCGCCAAGGCCTGGGAGGTACTGACCTCCAATGCGCCGGTGGGGCGCATCCGGGCCACAGTGCGCGCGGGGCGTGACCGCATGCGCGGCACGCTGCTGTCCTGGTTGCCCGAGAACATGGAAGGTCTGCGCCTGCTGGACGCCGGTTGCGGCACGGGCGCGCTGGCCTCTGAGGCAATGCGGCGGGGCGCGCAAGTCGTCGCCATCGACCTGTCGCCCACGTTGGTGGATCTGGCGCGCCAGCGCCACCTCAAGGAACTGCACCAGGACCCCACGCTGGGCGCACGCGGCGGCCAGATTGAATTCGGTGCCGGTGACATGCTGACCGACAGCCTGGGCAGCTTTGACCACGTGGTATGCATGGACTCGCTGATCCATTACGACACGCCGGACATCGTCAAGGCAGTCAACCGCCTGAGCAAACGTACCCGCGGCAGCATCATCTTCACCTTCGCGCCGCACACGCCCTGGCTGGGGCTGATGCACAGCGTGGGGCGTTTGTTCCCGCGCAGTGAGCGCTCACCATCCTTGCAACCGGTTCTGACATGGGATTTGAAGTGCGGCTTTCGCCGCACCATCGCCACCACCGGCTGGCAAGCGGGGCGTTCGCAGCGCATCAGCAGCGGCTTTTACACATCCCACGCCTGGGAGTGGACACGTACATGACGCTCTTGCGCGCCTTCTCCGCTGTGCTGGTTCGGCGCGTGCAAAGCGTGCTGCGCCCGCCCCAGTGGGTGATGGCCTACGGCATGCGTTTCATGCCATTTGCCGAGGCCGCATCGCCCGAGCTGCCCATGGGGCGGCTGCTGCGTCTGTCGCTGTTCCAGGCGGTGATCGGCATGGTGACCACGCTGCTGGTGGGCACGCTCAACCGCGTGATGATTCTGGAGCTGGGCATCCCGGCGTGGTGGGTGGCGTTCGCCGTGGGCGCGCCGCTGATCCTCGCACCCCTGCGTACGGTGGTGGGTTACCGCAGCGACACGCACCCGTCGGTGCTGGGCCTCAAGCGCCTGCCCTATTTGTGGACAGGCACCCTGCTGCTGTTCGGCGGCCTGGCCATCATGCCTTTTGCCCTGCTGCTGTTGTCAGACCCCACGCCCAACACGCTGTGGATCGGGCGCCTGGGCATGACGCTGACCTTCATGCTCGTCGGCCTGGGTCTGCAAGTCACGCAGACCGCCGGTATGGCGCTGGCGACCGATCTGGCTACCGAAGAAAAGCGCCCCAGCGTCGTGGCCCTGCTGCACAGCATGCTGCTGCTGGGCATGGTGGCCAGCAGCTTGATTTACGGCTTTGTGCTGAAAGATTTTTCGCCCAAGGTGCTGGTGCAGGTGATCCAAGGCAGCGCCGTGGTGGTGGTGGTGTTCAACCTGGTGTCCCTGTGGAAACAGGAAGCCCGGCAGGCGCGCCGCGCACCCCGCGCCGAAGGTGGTTTTGCACGCAGCCTCAAACGCCTGCTGGCACAACCACAGATGGTGCGCTTTTTGTGGACCGTGGCCCTGGGCACCTGCGCGCTGTCGATGCAAGACATCCTGATTGAGCCCTTTGGCGGCCAGGTGCTGGGCATGAGCGTGGGGGCAACCAGCTCACTCAACGCCTTGTCCGCCGGTGGGGCGTTTGTGGCCTTTGCGCTGGCCGCCCTGTGGCTGCGCCAGGGCATACACGCCTGCCGCCTGGCCGGTTGCGGCCTGTTGCTGGCACTGCCGGCATTTGCATTTCTGATTTTCTCGGCGCCGCTGCATTCCGTGGCCTTGTTCCAAAGCGGCGCATGCCTGCTGGGCTTTGGCACCGGCCTGTTTTCGGTAGGAACTCTGGTGACCGCCATGTCCTACCAGGACAAAGAATTTGTCGGCCTGGGCCTGGGCGCCTGGGGTGCGGTACACGCAACCGCCGGCGGTGTAGCAGCGATTCTGGCTGCCCTTCTGCGCGATGCGGTCGGGCAGTGGACGGCACATGGCGCCATGGGCGACGTCATGGACACCGTGGCCACGGGCTACAGCTTTGTTTTTCACTGCGAGATGTATTTGGTCTTTGCCACCTTGGTGGCCTTAGGGCCTCTGGTGGGCCGGGTGCGGCGCAGCAGCGGTATGCAGCAAGGTCGTTTTGTTTCTGTCTGAAGGAGCGAGAGCATGGGAACTACTTTTACCGAGACGGGTGCCATCACCCAATATGTTGACGTAGCGCAATTGGTGCTCTACGTTTTCTGGGGCTTTTTTGCCGGCCTTATTTATTACCTCTTGCGCGAAAACCACCGCGAGGGTTATCCCATGGATGCCGGCCGTGACCCCGGCCCCACGCAGGAAGGCTGGCCGCCGGTACCTGAGCCCAAGCGATTTGAAATGCACGATGGGCAGGTCTTCCTGTCGCCCGATATTCACCGCCCCGACGGCGACTACAGCGCGGCGCCGGCACACCGTTTCAACGGTGCGCCGCTGGAGCCGGTAGGCGATCCGCTGCTGGCCGGTGTCGGCCCCGGCGCCTGGGCTGCGCGCGCCGATGTACCCGACATGACGCACCACGGCGAAGTCAAAATCGTGCCGCTGCGTGTCGCCTCCGACCACGGTATCGCCAGCCGCGACACCGACCCGCGCGGCTTGCCCGTGTTTGACGCCGCCGGCGACGAAGCCGGTACGGTGCTGGATATGTGGGTAGATCGCGCCGAGATGATGTTCCGTTACATCGAGCTGCAGCCGCGCGGCGCCAGCCAGCCGGTGCTGCTGCCAATCAACTTTGGCGTGATCAAGGCTGATGGCGTGCACGTACACGCGCTGTACGCGCACCAGTTCGCCAACGTGCCCAAGACCCGCTCGCCCGAGAAGGTGACCTTTCTCGAGGAAGAAAAAATCATGGCGTACTACGGCGCAGGCCTGCTGTACGCGGATCCGGACCGCCAGGAACCCCTGGTATGAGCCGCCAGCACGAGCACGAATTCGAGGCCGCACCGGGCCTGCCCGAGAAGCTGCCTGCCGGGGAACACATCCTCTGGCAGGGCGCGCCGGAGTGGCGCAGCCTGGGTGTTTCGGCGTTCGGGCTGCGCACGGTTGCCATGTACCTCCTCGTGATGTGGCTGCTGCAATTCGCCCACTTGTGGGACCAGGGCAGCAGCGCACGGGAGATGGCCAAATACCTGGGTATCAGCGGTGCCTGTGCCACGCTGGCCTGGGGCTTTCTGGGTGGGTTCACCTACCTGGTGTCCAGCACCACGCTCTACACCCTGACCAACCGGCGCGTGGTGATGCGCATCGGCGTGGTGTTGGGGCTGACCCTCAACCTGCCCTACCGCCAAATCACCGGTGCATCGCTCAAGCCACTGGCACGCGGAACCGGTGACCTGGCGGTTCAGATCAAACCGGATAGCCACATCGCCTACCTGCACCTGTGGCCCCATGCGCGCCCCTGGCATTTCAAAGCGCCGCAACCCACCTTGCGCAGCATCCCGGGCGCAGAGGCCGTCAGCGGCATCCTGCTGCAAGCCTGGCGTCTGGAAAACCCCAGCGAGCGCATGCTGGCCGGTGAAGCCGCCCCCGCACCGGCCATGGCACCCAACCACGGCCTGATGGCCTGAGACCCGGAACACCACCATGAATACCGCAGCGTCCAGCATGCCCATGCGATCCATCCCCACCCGGCTACCGGTCACTTGGGGACTGGCGGCGCTGGCGCTGGTACTGGTCGTGGTGGGCTGGATGAGCCAGCACAGCGAACGCGAGGCTACGCCCGGCGATGTGCAGGTCAGCCGCAGCCTGCTGTTTCGCGATGTGCCGGGTGGCGACATCCTGATCACCGATGCGAAGACCGGCGAGCAGGTGGCGCGTGTCCAGGGCGAGCAAGGCTTTATCCGCGGCATCCTGCGCGCGCTGAACCGCAGCCGCAAGCAGCGCGGCCTGGGGCCGGACGGAACCTTTGAGCTCACCCGCTACCGCGACGGACGCCTGGTCATCAGCGACCGCAGCACCGGCGAACAACTGGATCTGGGCGCATTCGGCCCAACCAATATCGGATCGTTCGCGCCCTTTATCGGCAAATAAAGAACCGTTGACTACCCACGAAAGCCCTGCACCATGAGTACCACCGCAACCCCCGCCAAGCCGATCGCCAGCGCCAGCGATGCCAACCAGAAAGCCGTAGAAAGCTCGATGCTGAGCCCGCGCTTCTACACCACCGACTTTGCGGCGATGGACCGGCTCGATGTGTCCAGCGTGCGCACCGAGTGGGACGCCATGATGCGCGAATACGAAGGCGACAACAACCACGACCACTTCCAGCGCGACGAGAAATTTGCCGAGGAAGTCGCCGAACTCATGCCCAAGCTGTCGCCCGAAATGCGGCAGGAATTTCTGGACTTTTTGATCAGCTCGCTGACCTCGGAATTCTCCGGCTGCATTTTGTACAACGAGATCCGCAAGAACATCGAGAACCCCGATATCAAACAGCTGATGACCTATATGGCGCGCGACGAATCGCGCCATGCGGGCTTTATCAACCAGTCGCTCAAGGACTTCGGTTTGGGCATCGACATGGGCGACCTCAAGCGCACCAAGGCCTATACCTTCTTCAAGCCCAAATACATTTATTACGCAACCTACCTGTCGGAAAAGATTGGCTACGCGCGCTACATCACCATCTTCCGCCAGCTCGAAAAGCACCCGGAAAAGCGCTTCCACCCCATCTTCCGCTGGTTCGAACTGTGGTGCAACGACGAGTTCCGCCACGGCGAGTCGTTCGCGCTCATCATGCGTGCCAACCCGCATTTGCTGCGCGGACTCAACAAGCTGTGGATCCGCTTTTTCATCCTCGCGGTCTACGCCACCATGTATGTGCGCGACCACACCCGCCCCATGCTGCACCACGCCATGGGTCTGGACTCGGACGAATACGACTACACCGTGTTCCGCATCACCACCGAGATCTCGCGCCAGGTCTTCCCGATCGCGCTGGATACCGACCACCCCGATTTCCGCGCCGGCTTGGAAAAACTGTTTGCCATCTCGCAGGCCAATGAATTGGCCAAGGCGCGCGGCGGTGTGGTCGGCAAGCTCACGCAGGCGGTGTGCGCGGTGCGCGCGGCGCTGACCTTTGGCCGCCTGTACCTGATGCCCGTTCAATCCAGCGAGTTGCCACAGACCGTGCGCATGGTGCCTGCATGGTGAATAACGCCCTCCAGCTGGGCATGACGGACACCGCGGTGGCGGTGCTGTTTGCCCTGGTGTGCTGGTGGTTCGGTACGGGCATTATTTTGTTGCTCAACCGCCTGCCGGTGCAAAGTTTCCGCTGGAGTCTGGGCGGTTGGACCGGCTTGCTGTTCATCAGCCTGTGGGGCGTTCAGGTCAGCATGGCCTCGCACTCGGTCAGCAACGCCTTCATCGGCTTTGGCAGTGTGATCGTGATGTGGGGCTGGCACGAGCTGGCCTTTTTGACCGGCTCGGTCACCGGTCCGCGTCGCGCGCCGCTGGACGAAGGTGCGCGGGGCTGGGTTCGGCTGCGCCAGGCTGTTGCCGTGATCCTGCACCATGAGCTGGCACTGATTGCCAACTTCGGCCTCCTGCTGGCCATGCAATCCGGGCAACCGAACCACCTGGCGGTGTGCACCTTCGCGCTGCTGTGGTGTATGCGGGTGAGCGCGAAATTCAATTTGTATTTCGGCGTACCGCGCACCGGGGCCGACTACCTGCCCCAGCACCTGAAGTACCTGGCCAGCTACTTTGTTGAAAAGCCGGTCGGTTTGTGGTTTGCTTTCAGCACCGGCATCGCGTGCTGCATGTGGGTGTGGATGCTGATCCAGGCGCAGTCGCCATCGCAATCCATCACCACCGGCTGGGTCTTATTGGCTTCCCTGCTCGGGCTGGCCATCGTGGAACATGCACTGATGATTCTTCCGGTGCCGCTGGAGCGGGTGTGGGCATGGGCGCTGGAGCGCCAGCATGTCGCCGTATTCAGTGCCGCCGCGCCGCTGGAGACCAAATGAACGCACCCACGCCGCCCGAGTTTTTATCGCCTGTGGACCTGGGGATTGATTCCCCGGCGCGCCAACCCGGGCAACCCCTGGCGGTCGTGATCGGCAGCGGCTTTGGCGGCTTGGCCGCAGCCATTCGGTTGAGCGTGCGCGGCTACGCGGTACAGGTGCTGGAGAAGCTCGACGCCCCCGGTGGACGCGCCTATACGCACTCCCAGGACGGCTTCACCTTCGATGCCGGCCCGACCATCATCACCGCACCCTTTTTGCTGGAAGAGTTGTGGGCGCTGTGTGGTCGCACCTTCAGCGACGACATCGACCTGCGGCCCATGGACCCGTTCTACCGCATCCGCTTCCATGACGGGACCCACTTTGACTACAGCGGCGACGCAGACGCCATGCTGGAAGAAGTTGCCCGCTTTGAACCCGGCGATGTGGTGGGCTACCTGCGCTTTTTGGAAGACGCTGAACGCTGCAAAAAACTGGGCTTTGAAGGCCTGGGCTCGGTGGCCTTTGACAGCCTGGGCGATCTGATCCGCGCCATTCCCGCCTTTGCCCGCATGGGCGCGTGGCGCAGCATTTACAGCCTGGTCGCCAAGCATTTCCAAAACGAGAAGCTGCGTACGGTGATGAGCTTTCACCCGCTGCTGATCGGCGGAAATCCGTTCTCCGTCACCTGCGCCTACGCGCTCATCAATGCACTGGAGCGGACCTGGGGCGTGCACTCGGCCATGGGCGGCACCGGGGCCATTGTGCGCGGCATGGTCAAGCTGCTGGCCGAGCGCGGCGTGCCGGTGCGCTGCAATGCGCCCGTCGTCAAAATCCGCGTCGAGGGCAAGCGGGCCACGGGTGTAGAACTGGCCAACGGCGAGTTCCTGGCAGCCGACATCGTCGTCTCCAATGCCGATTCGGCCTGGACCTACAAGCACCTGATCGAGCCGCAACACCGCAAAGTCTGGACCGACCGCAAGATCAACAACGGCCGCTATTCCATGGGCTTGTTTGTCTGGTACTTTGGCACCTCGCGCCAGTACGACGACGTGCCGCACCACATGATGGTGCTGGGCCCACGCTACAAAGAGTTGCTCACGGACATCTTCAAGCGCCACAAGCTGGCCGACGACTTCAGCCTCTACCTGCACCGCCCCACCGCCACCGACCCCTCGCTGGCGCCCGCCGGTTGCGACACGTTTTATGTGCTGGCACCGGTGCCGCATCTGGACAGCGGGACCGATTGGGCCTTGCAGGCCGAGCCCTACCGCCAGGCGATTGCCGCGCTGCTGGAAGCCAGCGTATTGCCCGGTCTACAAAGCCATATCGTGACCTCCAAGGTCACCACCCCGCAGGATTTCCACGACCGCTTGTGGTCGTTCAAAGGCGCGGGCTTCGGCCTGGAGCCGCTGCTGCTGCAAAGCGCCTGGTTCCGCCCGCACAACCGCAGCGAAGACGTAGACGGCCTGTACATGGTGGGCGCGGCAACGCACCCCGGCGCAGGCGTTCCCGGCGTATTGATGTCAGCCAAAGCACTTGAAACGGTGGTACCGCATGTCCTTCCACGATGAGCCCGCAGCGGCATTGGCCGAGAGCGACACATCCAACGGCTTGGGGCCGCACTACGACCTGGACGCCTGCGTCGCGCTGATGCGCGGCGGCTCCAAAAGCTTTTTCGCGGCCAGCAAACTGCTGCCCCCGCGTGTGCGCTCGGCATCGATTGCCCTGTACGCCTTTTGCCGTGTCGCCGACGATGTGGTCGACGAGGGCGAGGATCCGGCAGAAGGGTTGCGCCAATTGCGACGCCGCCTCGATTCCATTTACCAAGGACATCCGGAAAACCACCTGGAGGACCACGCGCTGGCGCTGGTCGTACACCAGCACACGCTGCCACGCGCGCTCTTGGACGGTCTGCTCGACGGCTTTGCCTGGGATGCCCTGGGTACGCGGTACGACGACATGGAAGCGCTGCACGGCTACTGCGCCCGCGTAGCCGGTACCGTGGGCGCGATGATGGCCTGGATCATGGGCGCCCGTGCCAGCAACACCCTCGCGCGCGCCTGCGAATTGGGCGTGGCCATGCAACTCACCAACATCGCACGCGACGTCGGCGAAGACGCCCGCAATGGCCGTATGTACCTGCCGCTGGACTGGGTCCGCGCCGAGGGTCTGGACCCGCAGTCGTGGCTGGAAAACCCCAGCGATCACCCCGCCATCCGACGCGTCGTGGCGCGCATGTTGGAACACGCCGATGCGCTGTACCACCAATCCAGCGTCGGCATTGCCGACCTGCCGCGCGACTGCCGCGCCGCCATCCAAGCCGCCCGTTTGATTTACGCCGAAATCGGCCACCAGCTTGTGCGCAGCGGCCTCAACTCCGTGGACCAGCGCACCGTGGTCGGTTCCGCACGCAAGATGACTTTGATCGGGCAGGCGCAGTTGCAAGCCGTATGGGATAAGCCATCGACCACCAACCCGCCGCCGCTGGAAGGCATCCGCTTTCTCGTCGAAGCCTGCCAACACGCAGCAGGCCCGACCCACGCGCTACCGCAGGGCTTCCCCAACCGCAGCATCACCGAGCGGATTTTGTGGATGATCAATTTGTTCGAACGCCTGAGCACCGAACGCAGGCAGCAAAGCATGGTGCGGCAGACCATGCATTACGGGCCGGGTTAGCTCCTGCGCGGCATCCGCC
>RFRO01000091.1 GCA_009924455.1 Betaproteobacteria bacterium | reverse complement strand
TGGCGCGCCAAAACGGGTAAAGAGCGCGCCAATATTCTGCGCAAATGGTTCGACCTGATCATGGCCAACCAGGACGATCTGGCGCGCATCATGACCTCCGAGCAGGGCAAGCCATTCCATGAAGCCAAGGGCGAAGTGGCCTACGCCGCCAGCTTTGTCGAGTGGTTTGCTGAAGAAGCCAAGCGCGTCAACGGCGAAACCCTGCCCCAGTTCGACAACAGCCGCCGCCTGCTGGTGCTCAAACAGCCGGTGGGCGTTTGCGCGGCCATCACCCCGTGGAACTTCCCCATCGCCATGATCACCCGCAAGGTGGCTCCGGCCCTGGCTGCGGGCTGTACCGTGATCATCAAACCCGCCGAACTGACGCCGTTGACGGCGCTGGCCGCCGCCGAACTGGCGCAGCGCGCCGGCATTCCCGCCGGGGTCTTGAACATGCTGTGCGCCGACGCAGACAACAGCATCGCCATCGGCAAGGTGCTGTGCGCCAGCGATGTGGTGCGCCACCTGAGTTTTACCGGCTCCACCGAGGTCGGTCGCATCCTGATGCAACAGAGCGCCCCAACCGTCAAGAAGCTTTCACTGGAGCTCGGCGGCAATGCGCCCTTCATCGTGTTTGACGACGCGCACCTGGACAGCGCGGTAGACGGCGCCATGGCGAGCAAATACCGCAATGCCGGCCAGACCTGCGTCTGCGCCAACCGCATTTATGTGCAAGACGGGGTGTACGACGCGTTTGTGGAGAAGTTTGCTGCCAAGGTCCGTGCGCTCAAAGTCGGCAACGGCTTTGAGGCCGGCGTCGCGCAAGGCCCTCTGATTGAAGAAGCCGCGTTGCAAAAAGTAGAGCGCCACGTCGCCGACGCGGTGGCCAAGGGCGGCACCTTGGTGACCGGCGGCAAGCGCCTGCAAGGCCAGTTTTTCGAACCCACCGTGGTAGCCAACGCCAGCGCCGACATGCTCTGCGCCCGCGAAGAAACCTTCGGGCCGCTAGCCCCCATCTTCCGCTTCCACACGGAAAAAGAAGCGGTGGACGCTGCTAACAACACCGAATTCGGGCTGGCCAGCTATTTCTACACCCGCGACATCGGCCGCATCTTCCGCGTCGGCGAGGCCCTGGAATACGGCATGGTGGGCGTGAACGCCGGCATCATCGCCACCGAGCACGTGCCCTTTGGCGGCGTCAAGCAGTCCGGCCTGGGCCGCGAAGGCTCGCACCACAGCATGGACGATTACGTCGAAATCAAGTACCTGTGCCTGGGCGATATCCAGGTCTGACCCGGTGCAAAGGGCGCCCGCCACTGCGCGCGGGCGCCACATATTCTGTCGTTGAAGCCGGTTAAACTCCGCGCCGCCTCCGCCCCGAGAGGCACATAAAGGCCGCATGTATGCAACAGTCGGCCGCACAATCTGAAGCGTTGGATCATCTATGTCATCACACCATTCCAAGGACCTGTCGTCCAAAGCCATGCTCGCTCTCGTGGTCGGAGCACTAGGCGTTGTGTTCGGAGACATCGGCACATCGCCCTTGTATGCCTTGCGGGTTTCCATCGAAGCGTCTGGTGCCAAAAGCCCGGCGGAAATTGTGGCGGCGGTCTATGGAATTCTGTCGCTGATTACCTGGTCGCTGGTGTTTGTAGTGACCCTTAAATATGTCTTCATCATCATGCGGGCGGACAACCATGGTGAAGGCGGTATTTTTGCCCTCACCGCCTTGGTGTCTGAGAGCCTGAGCAAAACATCGCTCTTGCGCTGGCCGGTCACGATTGCGGGCGCGCTGGGCGCAGCCTTGTTTTTCGGCGACAGCATGATCACCCCGGCCATTTCCGTGTTGAGCGCAGTGGAGGGCTTGGAGGTCCTGTCACCCGATCTCTCCAAGTACGTCATCATGATTTCCCTGCTGTTGATTACCGGCCTGTTTGCGGTAGAGCGCTTCGGCACCGCTGTGATTGGCAAAGTCTTCGGCCCGGTGATGCTGGTTTGGTTCAGTTCCTTGGGCGCCATGGGGCTGGCCGAGGTGGTCCATGCGCCTGGCGTTTTCGCCGCCTTGAACCCCGTCACCGGCATCGCGTTTTTGGCCGATCACACGGGTGTAGCCATTGCGATCCTGGGATCGGTTGTCCTCGCGGTGACCGGTGGTGAAGCGCTGTACGCCGACATGGGCCACTTCGGCCGCGCGCCGATTCAGCGCGCCTGGCTGTACCTGGTGTTCCCCTGCCTGTTGCTGAACTACTTCGGCCAAGGCGCCTTGCTGATCAACGAACCCGCTGCCATCGACAACCCGTTTTACCGGCTCGCCCCGGACTGGGCGCTGATTCCGCTGTTGTTTCTGGCCGCTATGGCGACCATCATCGCCTCGCAAGCGGTGATTTCGGGTGCTTTCTCGATCGCCACCCAGGCTGTCCAGTTGGGCTTCATCCCCCGTATGCTCGTCAAACACACCTCAGCCGAGGAGATCGGCCAGGTCTATGTGTCCAAGGTCAATATTTTCTTGTTCATCGGCGTGGTGGCTCTGGTGCTGGGTTTCCGCACTTCGGAGCATCTGGCGTCCGCGTACGGTGTGTCGGTCACCGGCGCTATGGCCATCGACACCATATTGGCGGCCTACTTCATGGTTTTTGTGCGCGGTTGTAGCAAGTGGTTGTTCCTGCCTCTGTTCGCTGCCTTGTTCGCTCTGGATATGGTTTTCCTGGGTACCAATCTCTTCAAGTTCTTCGAAGGCGGCTGGCTGCCGGTGAGCGTCGCATTCCTGCTGCTGTGCCTGATGCTGTCCTGGATCACCGGGCGTAACCGTCTGCTCAAGGCCCGCTGGAGCAGCTCCACGCCTCTGGCCGACTTTCTTGCCACCTTGGGCAACAGCAATCCGCACCGGGTTCCCGGCACCGCGATTTTCATGGTCCCGCACAGCGACATCGCGCCGGTGGCGCTTTTGCACAACCTCAAGCACAACAAAGTGCTGCATGAGCGCGTGATATTGATGAACGTGGAAACTGCCAATACGCCGTTTGTCAAAGACGAGGAGCGCATCAGCATCACGCATTTGGACCACAACTTCCACACCGTGGTGGTGCACCATGGCTTCATGGAAGAGCCGCATGTGATGCGGGCCGTGGCGCTGCTGCGCGCGCGCGAGTTCCATTTCAGCCTGAAGGATATTTCCTTCTTCGTGGGCAAGGAACGGGTGGTAGCCCAGCAATCATCCCCGTTGCTGATGGCGCCCTTTATTTACATGCACCGGACCATGCAAAGCGCCACCGAGTATTTCAAGATACCTTTCGGCCACGCCATCGAAATCGGCGGCCATATTTCGGTTTAGGTGCGCAGTGCCTTGGCCTGCGCCGCCAGCGTAGTGATTCGGGGCCAGTCTCCTGCGGCGAGTGCATCTGGCGGCACCAGCCACGAGCCGCCGACGCAACGCACGTTCGGCAGGGCCAGAAACTGGGGTGCGTTCTCCGGGGTCAAACCGCCTGTGGGGCAAAAGTCCACGTCAAAAAACGGGCCGCTCCACGCTTTGAGCATCGCCAAGCCACCAGCTTGCACCGCCGGGAAAAATTTCAGCTGCTGGTACCCATCGGCCTGGGCTTGCATGATTTCGCTGCCGGTGGCCACGCCGGGCAGCAAAGGCAGGCCCAGCGCGCGGCAGGCCTGGCCCAGCGCGCTGGTGTAACCCGGGCTCACCGCAAAGCGCGCACCGGCATTGACCGCCGCCTGCGCATCAGCTGCTGAGCGGACAGTTCCCGCGCCCAAAAAGGCCTCCGGCACATCCCGCGCGATGGCTTCCATGCAGGCCAGCGCCTGCGGCGTGCGCAAAGTCACCTCCAACATGCGGATGCCACCGGCCACGAGCGCGCGGGCCATGGGAACGGCGTGGGCGAGGTCGTTCAACACAATCACCGGGATTACCGGTGCGTCCTGCATCACATGCAGCGGGGTCAGGGTGGGTGTCATCGGATGTCTCGCTTATACGAATGGTTGAAATGCTGAATTCAAAGCCAGCTGCACGCGCCCTCTTCGGCGCTGAGGGTATTGCGGCGCATGCCGGCGAATAACTCGCGCCCCATGCCAATGCCATTGGCGGCTTGCAATGCCGGGGGTAGCTGCGCCAGTTCGCGGGCGTCCCATTCGGCCTGCGGGACGAGCGCTTGCAGGGTTCCGGCCAGTGCGTCCAGGCGAATCCGGTCGCCGTCACGCACGCGCGCCAGCGGCCCGCCCATGGCGGCCTCGGGCGATACATGGATCGCAGCCGGCACATTCCCCGACGCGCCGCTCATGCGCCCATCGGTGACCAACGCCACCTGGTGGCCCCTGCCTTGCAAGACGGCCAGTGGTGGCGTGAGTTTGTGCAACTCGGGCATGCCATTCGCGCGGGGGCCTTGCCAGCGCACCACGCAAACCACGTCGCGATCCAACTCGCCGGCCTTGAAGGCCGCCTGGAGCGATTCCTGCGAATCGAACACGCGGCAGGGTGCTTCCACCACATGGCGCTCCACAGGCACCGCCGACACTTTGACCACGCTGCGCCCCAGATTGCCCGATAAGAGCTTGAGCCCGCCGCTGGCGCTGAAGGGCTGGGCTGCCGGGCGCACCACGCTGTGGTCACCACCGTCGCCCGCCTCCACCCAGGCCAGGCCTGCGGCGGCGTCTGCCCGCTGCGGGATGCGGGTGAATGCGCGCAATCCATCGGGGCGTACGGTGCGCACATCCGGGTGCATCAGGCCTGCGTCCAGCAATTCGCGGATCACAAACCCGGGGCCACCTGCTGCTTGAAACTGGTTCACATCGGCACTGCCGTTGGGGTAGACGCGGGCCAGCAGCGGCACCACGTCGGACAAGGCCGAGAAATCGTCCCAATCAATCACGATACCGGCCGCACGGGCCACCGCAACCCAGTGGATCAGGTGGTTAGTGGAACCTCCGGTGGCCAAGAGCGCCACCATGGCGTTGACGATGCAGCGCTCGTCCACCAGTTCACCGATGCGCGAGGCCCCGTCGCCCAGGACCGTGCGCACCGCCTCGCGGGTCAGGTCTTCGCGCAGGGCTTCGCCCGGGTTCACAAACGCAGTACCCGGCACATGCAGGCCCATGGCTTCGAGCAGCATCTGGTTGCTGTTGGCAGTGCCGTAAAAAGTGCAAGTCCCCTCACCGTGGTAGGCGGCGGATTCGGCAGCGAGCAACTCGGCGCGGCCCACCAAGCCTTGGGCGGCGCGCTCGCGCACCTGGGCTTTTTCTTTGTTCGACAAGCCGGAGGTCATCGGCCCCGCAGGCACAAAAACCACCGGCAAGTGGCCGAAATGCAAAGCGCCGATCAGCAAGCCGGGAACAATCTTGTCGCACACGCCCAGCATCAGCGCGCAGTCAAACACATCATGGCTGAGGGCGATGGCGGTGGACATGGCGATGGCGTCGCGGGAGAACAGGCTGAGTTCCATGCCCGGGTTGCCCTGCGTAACGCCGTCGCACATGGCGGGCACGCCACCGGCCACCTGGGCGCTTGCGCCGTGGCGGCGGGCCTCGTCTTTGATCAGATCCGGGTAGTGCTGCAGCGGCGCATGCGCCGACAAAACATCGTTGTAGGCGTTGACGATGCCGATATGCGGCGCGCGCGCGCCCTGCCCCAGCACCACCACACCGATCGCATCCAAACCGCTGGCTCGGCGCTTGTCGGGCGCGTCCATGGCAGCAAAGGCGTGGGCGACGTTGGCGCAGCCCATGCGCTGTACACCTGCGGGCCGGGCCGCCATGGCCGCAATCTGGGCCAGGTACGCTTTGCGGGTGCTTGCGCTGCGCTGCACGATGCGGTGCGTGACCGCGACCAGAGCCGGGTGAAGAGTCGGTGTTGGCATAGGGAACTTTCCGGGAAATGGCTTGTAACAAAGTTACATGATCGATGGTAACTCGGAACCGCCCGGCAAAACCGCAAGCCGGTTACCCGCGGGTTACCAAAGCGGCCGTGCACGCACGCGTGCCTATACTGCCAGCATGAGCACCATCGCTGACCTGCGGAAAAGTTACGAACGCGCCGAACTCAATGAGGACGCCTCCCACGCCGATCCGCACGCGCAATTCGCGCAGTGGATGGACGAAGCTTTGCGCGCCGAGTTGCCCGAGCCCAATGCCATGACGCTCGCCACCGTGGGCAGCGATTTGCGGCCCTCCACTCGGGTGGTGCTGATCAAAGGCTATGACGCCCGGGGCATCGTCTGGTTCACCAATTACGAGAGCCGCAAAGGGCGCGAGCTGGCGGGCAATCCGTTTGCCGCACTCCAGTTTCACTGGGTCGAGCTCGAACGCGTGGTGCGCATCGAAGGTGTGGTGGAAAAGGTCAGCGCGGAAGAATCGGATAGCTACTACGCCAGCCGCCCCTTGGATTCGCGCATCGGCGCCTGGGCCTCGCCGCAGAGCCAGGTGATCACGGGCCGTGGCACGCTGGTGGCCAATGCGGCGCAATACGCGGCCCGCTTCCTGTTGCAGCCGCCGCGTCCGCCGCATTGGGGCGGCTACCGGCTGGTGCCCGATACCTGGGAGTTCTGGCAGGGGCGCACCAGCCGCCTGCACGACCGCCTGCGCTACCGCAGCGCCGAACGCGACGCGTCCGGCCCGCCGAAAAACTGGGTGCGCGAGCGGCTAGCGCCCTAACACCGCACTTTGCCGGCCGGTACCGGTTGAGGGTCTTGCGCGGCCCGGCTCGGAAGGCTTCACCGTTGCGGAATTCAGGGCCTCCGCATCGACTTGGCAGGCCATGCAATGGGCGGTCTCGGGCATGGCATCCAGGCGCGCTTCCATGATGGGCCCTCCGCACACGGTGCACACGCCATAGGTCCCCTCGTTCAAGCGCTTGAGTGCGGCTTCGAGTTCAATGAGGCGGGCGGTTTCGCGCTCACCAATGCAGAAGTCCAAATCACGCTGCGTGATGCTTTGCGCGTGAGAGTCACCCGGCCCGGCCAAGGTCTCAGCGGCCACGTCCACGCGGCTGCGGCTGCCGCCGCGCTGCTCGGCCATGAGCCTGAGCAAATCGGCAAGCATGTTCTCCAGCCGCTCCCGGTGGTCCAGGCCATGGTGGTGGGCAATTGGGGATGTGATGTTGTGCATGCCGCGATGGTGGCTGTGCCACCGGGCGCACGCATTGATATGGGTCAAGAGGCGGGCAGGTTGCGGGCCGACTTTGCTGGGCACCTATTTGGCGACTACCGTCACATCGGAAGACCGCTGGTGCATCTGATCAAGCGCCTGCAATTCCGCCTCGTCAAACCCGGCTGCGCGGCGTGCACTCATGTTGAAGGGCGGCTTGAGCCGGGGGGCGCGGTGGCGCTGCGCCAGCACCGGGTACACGGCCAAAGGGTCATGGCCGTCGCGGTCACACAACCAGTGGAACCAGCGGTTGCCGATGGCCACATGGCCGACTTCCTCACGCAGGATGGTGTCCAGAATCTCCACCGCAGCCTGCGCCGCCGGCGTACCCACACGGCGCAGGCGGGCCTGGATGATGGGTGTGGCATCGAGCCCACGCGCCTCCAGGGTGCGCGGCACCAGGGCCATGCGGGCCAGGACGTCGTGGCGGGTGTCGTGGCAAACAGTCCACAAGCCATCATGCGCGCCAAAGTCGCCGTAGGCGTAGCCCAGCGTTTGCAAATGGACGTGCAGCAGCATGAAGTGCTGGCTTTCCTCCGCAGCAACTTGCAACCAATCGCGGTAGTAAGCCGTTGGCATATCCGCGAAACGCCACACCGCATCAAGTGCAAGGTTGATGGCGTTGAACTCAATATGGGCAATCGCATGCATCAAGGCCGCGTGTCCCTCCGGGGTGAAAGGGCTGCGCCGGGGCACGGCATCAGGCTCCAGCAGCGCGGGGGCATCGGGGCGTCCCGGCGCCGGGTCTTGCGCGTACTGGACGGCCGGGTCCACGCTGGCCGTGGCCTGCTGCGCCCATAAGGCCTGCACAGCCTGCACTTTCTCCAGCAGCTGGCGGGCGGTGAAAGCAGCCAAGGCGGCGCAGCGGAGTTCCATATCTACAATTCTAGGTTCCGCATGCAACTTTTCCATGAATGAAAGCAGCGCACCATGGCACTCTATGAACTCGACGAGATTTCCCCCACGATTGCCGATACCGCCTATGTGGCCGACAACGCGCAGGTAGTGGGCGATGTCCGACTGGGCGAAGGGGCGAGCCTGTGGTTTGGGGTGGTCGCGCGCGGTGATTCATCCAGCATCACAGTGGGGCGTAACACCAACATCCAGGACGGCAGCGTGTTGCACGCCGATGCCGGCAAACCCTTGCACATTGGCGAGGGCGTGACAGTGGGCCACATGGCAATGTTGCACGGCTGCACCATCGGCGACGGGGCGTTCATCGGCATCGGGGCTATCGTCCTGAACGACGCCAAGATCGGTAAAAACTGCCTGGTGGGTGCCGGCTCGCTGGTGACCGAGCGCAAAGAATTTCCCGACGGCAGCATGATCATGGGCTCGCCCGCCAAGGTGGTACGCGATGTCACACCCGAGCAAATCGAGATGTTCCGAAAAAACGCCTTGCATTACGTCGAAAACGCCCAGCGCTTTCGCACCGGCCTGTCCAAAATCGCCTGAGATGTCCGAGATCCACTCTTTTGTGTTCGAAGGGCTGCCGGTGCGCGGCATTCTGGTTCGGGTCACCGACGCATGGCAGGAAATACTGCGCCGGCGCGCCTCCAACAGCGAACACGGCCCCTACCCCGCACCGGTTGCCCAGATGCTGGGCGAGATGGTGGCTGCTGGCGCGCTGATGCAAGCCAACATCAAGTTCGACGGCGCGCTCACGTTGCAGATCATGGGCGATGGTCCGGTGAAGCTGGCGGTGGTGGAAGTTCAGTCCGACCTGGCCATCCGCGCAACCGCCACGGTCATGGCCGCAGTGGCCCCGGATGCCCAACTCGATGCCATGGTGAACGCACACAACGAGGGCCGTTGCGCTATCACCCTGGATCCGCAAACCAAGTTTCCGGGACAGCAGCCCTACCAAGGCGTGGTGCCGCTGTTTGACGATGCCCGCCGCCCTATCCGGCGCATCAGCGAAGTGCTGGAGCATTACATGCTGCAAAGCGAGCAGCTCGACACCACGCTGGTGCTGGCCGCCAATGAAAACCTTGCTGCGGGTTTGCTGATCCAGCGCCTGCCGGTACAGGGAACGGCCAATCTCGCCGGGAGCATGGTCAGCCGCGAAAACGAGGACGAAATCGGCCTGAACGAACACTACCAACGCATTGCGATACTGGCATCCAGTTTGAAGCAAGACGAACTGCTGAGCCTGGATGCCCCCACCATCCTGCGCCGCTTGTTTTGGGAGGAAAACCTGATCCTCTTTGAACCTGCTCCGCAGACCCGCCAGCCCCATTTCGCCTGCCGTTGCAGCCGCGAGCGGGTGGGTCGCATGATCCAGGGGCTGGGCCAGGAAGAGGCCAATAGCATCCTGGCCGAGCGGGGCCATATTGAGGTGGCGTGCGAG
>RFRO01000010.1 GCA_009924455.1 Betaproteobacteria bacterium | reverse complement strand
GTGGTGGCGGCGGCGGTCCTGCTGGCTATTGAGGCGCAGCAGCCACCAACACAAAGGGCTCCGATGGAGCCCTTTTTTGATGTCACACCCGAACAAACAAAGTGGTCAGCGGCTGATCGCCCACTTGCCGGCTCCAATGGCCGTGAATGGCGGGGTCAAAGGTAGCGCCCTCGGGCAACAGGTCGGCGCTGAAAAAATGGCTGCCGGGGCCGAAGACACGGCTGTAGCCGCCGGGGGATTGGGCGTCACCATGCACGCCGATCTCCATCTTCCCTTCCAGAATGAACACCCACTGCGGCGCGCCGGTGCAATGGAACTCGCTGCGAAAGCCCACCGGGCTGCGGCGCAGCTGGTAGCCGCCGCTGGCAAACACCTCGGACAGCACAGCCGCAGGCTTACCCTGGTTCAGGGGAATGGCTTCTTCTTTGAAGCGCGCACGGCCATCATCGGCTGTGTACAGAATGGTTTGTTGAAAGACGGCGAGCGGGGCTGGGGTCATGGTGGGGCGGATGCTAAATTCGAAGCATTATTCAACAGCCCAGGCGAAAAACCCCCATGCGAATCCTCCACACCATGCTGCGCGTCGGCGACTTGCAACGCTCCATCGATTTTTATACCCAGGTCATCGGCATGCAGCTGCTGCGCAAATCGGAGAACGCCGAGTACAAATACACGCTGGCCTTTCTGGGCTTTGGCAGCAACCCTGACCATGCCGAGCTGGAGCTGACCTACAACCACGGCGTGGATTCGTATGAAATGGGCACGGCCTACGGCCATATTGCGCTGGGTATGGGCGACATCTACGCCGCCTGCGAAAAAATCCGCGCCAGCGGCGGCAAGATCACCCGCGAGCCTGGCCCCGTCAAAGGCGGCACCACACTGATCGCCTTCGTCACCGACCCCGACGGCTACAAGATTGAACTGATACAGCGCACCGGCCCGGTCTGAGCATGGAGCATGCGCGTTTAGACCGCGGTGCGGCGCTGCTGGTACTCGGCTCGGCCACGGCCTGGAGCTTTGGCGGGGCGATTGCGCGGTTTTTAACGGTGCAGGAAAGCTGGACCGTGGTGTTCTGGCGCTCCACCTTTGCGGCGCTTTTTCTGCTGGCTTTCATGCTCTGGCGCGACGGGCTGCGCGGCACCCATACGTTGTTTGTGGCCATGGGCTGGCCTGGTGTCGCGGTGGGCACCTGCTTTGCAGTGGCATCCACCTCCTTTGTCAGCGCCCTGCCCTACACCAGTGTGGCCAATGTGCTGCTCATGCAAGCCGGGGTGCCGTTGATTGCGGCGCTGATGTCGGCGTTGCTGTTCCGTGAGCATGTGTCCGGCCCGACCTGGTTGGCAATTGTGGCGGTGATTGCGGGGGTGGCGATCATGGTCTCCGACTCACTCAGCGGCAGCGTCTCGCCCATCGGTGATGCGCTGGCGGTCTTGATGGCTCTGGCTTTTGCCGGCGCCACGGTGATCACACGCCGCCACGCCCACGTGGCGATGATGCCCGCCGTGCTGCTGGGCTGCAGCCTGGCCGCGCTGTTCGCGGGCTTGCGCGTGACACCGGCGCTGGTGAGCGGCAGCGACTTCGCGCTGCTGTTTGCGTTTGGCGCATTGAATCTGGGCCTGGGCATGGCGCTGTTTGTGACCGGCGTAAGGCGCATTCCCGCGGCAGTGGCCGCCTTGATCGGCATTGGCGAGCCGGTGCTGGGCCCGATATGGGTCTGGCTGATCCACCAGGAAACGCCGCGCCCGGCCACGCTGTGGGGCGGTGGCGTGGTGTGTGTGGCGCTGCTGGCGCACGTCCTATGGCAAATGCGCGACACGCCACCCGCGCAAACCTAAAAAGCGTTGGAGCTTGGGCGCCTGCAAGCCCACAACACGCCCCGTAAAAGGGGTTAACGCTGGTGCGTTTGCCACTTGGGATGCACATAATACGGCGCATCCGAGGGTGGTAGCGGGTTGCGCCCGCGCACCGCGTCGGCCAGCTTCTCGGCCATCATGATGGTGGGGGCGTTGAGGTTGCCGCTGGTGATTAGCGGCATCAGCGAGGCATCCACCACGCGCAGCCCGCGCACGCCGTGCACCCGACCCTGCCCGTCGGTGACGGCCATCGGGTCGGTACCCATGCGGCAGGTGCCCGCAGGGTGGTACGCGGTTTCGGCGTTTTGGCGGATGTGGGCGTCGATTTCGGCATCGGTTTGCACCTGCACCCCGGGTGACAACTCTTCGTCGCGGAAACGGTCAAACGCGCTCTGCGCAAAGATCTCGCGCGTCAGGCGGATGGCGGCGCGCATTTCTTTGCGGTCCTGCTCGGTGCCCATGTAGTTGAAGAGGATGCGCGGCGGCTCCAGCGGATTGGCACTTTTCAGCGTGAGCTCACCCCGGCTGGTCGGGCGCATGGGGCCGACGTGCGCCTGGAAGCCGTGGCAGGTGGCGGGCGCGTTGCCGTCATAACGCACCGCCATCGGCAAGAAGTGGTACTGCAAATCAGGGTGCAGCACACCGGCATCGCTGCGGATAAACCCACCCGATTCGAAGTGGTTGGTTGCACCCAGCCCGCTGCTAAACAACAGCCACTGGATACCAATCTTCAGCTTGGCCAACATACCCACCGCCGAATACAGGGTGATGGGCTCTTTGCAGCGGTACTGCACATAGGTTTCCAGGTGGTCGTGCAGGTTCTGCCCGACGCCGCGCAGGGGCGCAACCACGCCGATGTCCAGCGCCCCCAGCGCATCCGGGTCGCCCACGCCCGAGAGCATGAGCAGCTGCGGCGAGTTGATCGCGCCGCCGCACAAGATAACCTCGCGCCGGGCCCGCGCGCTGTGCGGGCGGCCTTTTTGCAGGTACTCGACACCCACCGCCTGGGGCTTGCGTTCGCCGTCTTCAAACAGGATGCGCGTGGCCACGCTGTGCTTGTGCAAGGTGAGGTTCTTGCGCTTGAGCGCGGGGCGCAGGTAGGCCATGGCCGTGCTCCAGCGCCGGCCCTTGTGGGTGGTCATGTCCATAGGCCCCAGACCTTCCTGCTGGTAGCCGTTCATGTCTTTGGTGAACGGGTAACCCGCCTGCTCGCCCGCGTCGATGAAGGCGCGGTACAGCGGGTTTTTGCAGGCACCGGTGCTCACATGCAGCGGGCCGGAATCGCCCCGGTACGAATCACCGCCGATGGCGCGGGTCTCGGCCTTTTTGAAATACGGCAGGCATTGAGCGTAGGACCACTCTTCCATGCCCGGCGCGCGGGACCAGGCTTCGTAGTCCATGGCGTTACCGCGTACATAGGCCATGCCGTTGATAGACGATGAACCGCCGATGACCTTGCCGCGCGGGCAGTGGATGCGGCGGTTGTCCATAAAGGGCTCGGGTTCGGACTCGTACATCCAGGTGTAGCGCGGGTTGGCCATGGGGCAGCTCAGCGCCGAAGGCATGTGGATGAAAACACTGTGGTCATCGCCGCCGGCTTCCAGCAGCAGAACGCTCACATCGCTGTCCTCACTCAGGCGATTGGCCATGACGCAACCGGCCGAACCGGCGCCCACGATGATGTAGTCGTATTCCTGCACAGCCATGGTGGGTGGTCCTCAGCCGCGACGCGGGCCGCGTCGGCTGCGCGCGTTTTGCTCGGTCGCAACTGCCACGCGTTCGGGCAGCGTCACCACGTCCTGCAAGCACTCAAACGGATCATTCAAATTGGGAATGGCCATGGCTTCAACAAAAAATTCCTGGAAGCGCGGCTCCACCGCGGTCTCGATTTTCTCCACGCGGCGCACCAGGTCTTCAATAACTTTGCGCGACCCTTTGTCGAGCAAGGCAATGCGCGCACCGGTGCCGGCGGCATTGCCCGCCGAGCTGACGTTGCCCAAGATGCAATCGGGAATCATGCCCAGAACCATGGCGTATTTCACATCAATATGGCTGCCAAACGCACCGGCCAGGCGGATGCGGTCCACCTTTTCCACACCCATGCGCTCCATGAGCAAGCGCACGCCCGCGTACAGCGCGGCCTTGCCGAGCTGGATGGCGCGCACGTCGTTTTGCAGGATACGCAAGGCAGGCTTTTCGGCAGTGGCGGGGGCGAGTTCGTAACAGAAGGTGCGGCCATCGGCCTGCACGCGCGGGGAGCGCGCGGCCAGGTTGCCGTCAATCGTGCCCTCGTGGCGGATGATGCCGGCCAGGTACATCTCGGCCAGCGCTTCAATGATGCCCGAGCCGCAAACACCGGTCACGCCGGTATCAGCCACCGCAGCGGCAAAGCCGGGGTCGTCAGACCACAGGTCGCAGCCGATCACTTTGTAGCGCGGCTCCAAAGTCGCGGGGTCGATGCGCACGCGCTCAATCGCACCGGGCGCAGCGCGTTGGCCGCAGCTGATTTGCGCACCTTCAAACGCCGGGCCGGTGGGGCTGGAGCAGGCCAGCATGCGCTGGTTATTGCCCAAAACAATTTCAGCGTTGGTGCCCACGTCGACCAGCAAGGTCACCGGCGAATCGAGATCGGGCCGCTCGGCCAGAATCACACCGGCGGTGTCCGCACCCACGTGCCCGGCGATACACGGCAGCACATAAATGCGCGCGTTGCGGTGGACCGCGAAATCAATTTCGGAGGCCCACAGCGTGATGGAGCGGTCGGTGGCCAGCGCAAAGGGCGCGCCGCCCAGTTCCACCGGGTTGATGCCGAGCAACAGGTGGTGCATGATGGGATTGCCGACAAAAGTGGCTTCCAGAATGTCGGTGGGCAAGGCCCCGACCCGCTGCGTCACGTCCACCGCCAGGGTGTTAAGCGCTTCGCGCACGGCGGCGGTCATCTCCACCTCGCCGCCCGGGTTCATCATCACGTACGAGACGCGGCTCATCAAGTCCTCGCCAAAGCGGATTTGCGGGTTCATCACGCCGGCGGAGGCCATGACATCGCCCGTCGACAAATCACACAAATGGGCGGCGATGGTGGTGGAGCCCACGTCCACCGCGAGCCCGAAGGCTTTCTCATGCAAGCCGGGCCAGACGGCCATGATTTGTTTGCCGGCGTGTACTGCCACGGTGACTTTCCAGCCGCCGCTGCGCAGCGCGATTTGCAGTTGCTGCACCACCAGAATGTCGCAGGACAAATCGGTGAGTGACCACTCGAATTCCAGCGCATCTTCCAGCCGACGCAGATCCCCCGACGGGTCGTGCATATCAGGCTCTTGTACTTCGACAAAGTACAAACGGATCAGCGGGTCGAGGTGGATGTCATGCGCCTCGGCCTCTTTGCGCACCACCTGTTTGTGCACCTGGCTGCTGGACGGCACGTCGATGACGACATCGCCTTGCACCAGCGCGCAGCAAGACAGGCGGCGACCCTCGGCCAGCGGTTGGGTTGCGCAATAGGCTTCTTCTACCGCCGAGACCGGCGACAAATTACCGGCATCGGAAACCACGCCATGTTTGGCAAATTCTCCCTCGGCCACCAGCACCTGGCAGCGCCCGCAGATGCCGCGCCCGCCGCAGACCGAATCAATGTCCACGCCAAGCGAACGTCCGGCTTGCAGCAGCGAGGAACCAAGTGGAAAACGTCCCCGTCGCCCTGAGGGCGTGAAAACGACTAGCGCGTCAGCAACTGCCATGCATTCAACCTTCCCGACGGCGGCGGTTGCTGGTGTCGCGGCGGCCACGGCCCATTTCCCCGTCTGCACCCACGGCAGGCGCTTCGCGGAACTTACGAATCCAACGGAAGCAATCCGGGTCATGGCCCATCATCACATCGGCGGCCATGATGGCGCGCACGACTTCGGCGTGCAGCGGATTGGTGATGGCGGACGTCATGCCCGAGGCCATGGCCATGGTCAAAAAGCCGGCGTTGATGCCGTTGCGCTCGGGCAAGCCAAAGCTCACGTTGGACGCGCCGCACGTAGTGTTGACCTTCAACTCGGTGCGCAGGCGGTGCACCAGACGCATGACCTGCACGCCAGCCTGGTTGATCGCGCCAATCGGCATGACCAAGGGATCGACCACCACGTCGCAGGCGGGAATGCCGTAATCGGCGGCGCGCTCGACAATTTTCTTGGCCACAGCAAAGCGCACATCAGGGTCTTGCGAAATACCGGTCTCGTCGTTGGAAATCGCGACAACGGCTGCGCCGTATTTCTTGACCAGCGGCAACACGGTCTCCAGGCGGTCTTCCTCGCCGGTCACCGAGTTGACCAAAGCCTTACCTTTGTAGACCGCCAAACCGGCTTCCAGCGCGGCGACGATGGACGAGTCAATCGAGATCGGCACGTCGGTCACGCCTTGGACAAGCTGAATCGCCTTGGCCAGCATGCCCGGCTCGTCGGCCAGGGGAATGCCGGCGTTCACGTCCAGCATGTGGGCACCGGCCTCGACCTGCGCCAGCGCGTCGGCGATGACGCGGCTGTAGTCACCGGCCATCATTTCGGCGGCCATGATTTTGCGGCCGGTGGGGTTGATGCGCTCACCGATGATGACGAAGGGGCGGTCAAAGCCGATGACGACTTCTTTGGTCGCGGAGCTGATGATGGTATCGGTCACGCTAGTTCCTTATGAATAGAAAAAACAAATAACGAATGGGACAAGATGTCAGACGGCCACTGCAACAGGCGGCGGGATATGCGGCACTTCGGGCATCGACTCGTCGCGCCCCGGATACCAGGGCACGCGGCCTTGCAAAACGCCGGAGTTGGTAACGATCTCGGGCACCGAATCTTCCTGCCGGTAGGCCATGATGTGCACGCCGGCCACGCCCTTGATCTCTTTGACTTCCTGCACGATTTCGGTACAGATTTTGCGCCCCTCGGCTGCCGGCTTTTCGGCCCCGGCCATGCGCTTGATGATGGAGTCGGGAATGTGCACGCCAGGCACATTGCTGCGCATCCACTCGGCGACTTTGGCCGAGCGCATAGGGCCCACGCCCACCAGAATGAACACTTTGCCCAGCAGACCGAGGTCTTCGACTTCTTGCATAAAGGTGCGCAGGCGCGGCACGTCGTAGCAATACTGGGTTTGGATGAACTGGGCTCCGGCCTCGACTTTTTTTGCCAGGCGCTGGGCGCGCCAATCGAAGGGCTGGCCAAACGGATTGGCCGCCGCACCGAAAAACACGCGCGGTGCGAAGGTGACTTTGCGCCCGCTCTGGAAACGGTGGGCATCGCGCATATCGCGGCCGATTTCCAGGAGCGACATGCAATCCAGGTCAAACACCGGCTTGGCCTGCGGATGGTCGCCGCTTTGCACGCCATCGCCGCTCAGGCACAGCATATTGCACACGCCCATGGCAGCGCCGCCCAGAATGTCGCCCTGGATGGCAATGCGGTTTTTGTCGCGGCAAGAGATTTGCATGACCGGCGCGTAACCCACGCGGGTCAGCAGCGCACACACCGCCAGGCTGGACATATGGCAGTTGGCACCGCTGCCGTCGGTGGCGTTGATGGCGTCCACATAGCCATCAAACACCTTCGCACGGCGGTAGACCTCGCTGGGGTCGGCAGAATCTGGCGGCTCCAGCTCGGCCGTGATGGCAAAGCCGCCGCTGCGCAATACGCGCTCCAGACGACCGGGCGATGTGTGACCGGGCAGGATGGGCAAGGGGTAACCGGGCACCGGTTCGTCGTCGAACTTCATGCTGCTTTCTCCTGCACCGGCTTGGGCGCTTTGTCCTGGGCCACTTTCAACCAAGATGACTTGCCTTTGAGGCGAGCATCCACGGCAAACTGCACGACCTTGATCGCCTCGCGGCCTTCACGCATGCGCTGGCTGCCGGCAAAACCTTCGACCCAGACGCAACGCATCTCCGGTTTGACCTCGCAATTGCCATTGGCGCGCACGCCGCCGCAGGGGCCGTTGCGTATGGTTTTGGGGCAGTTCATGGAACACGACATGCCAGTCGAGCTGAGCGCGCACTGCCCGCACATCTGGCAATCGAACAAAAAGCCTTTGACCACTTTTTCTACGGCAGCAACCGGCTTTTCCAGGCGCTGGTAGCCAATGGCTTTCCACAGTGGGTGCAGGGCCACAAACACCCGCTCAAAGCCGGCATAAAAAATTTCCAGCGCGCGCGCGTTGCGCACCGACCACTTGCGGACCGCGTACATCAAGCAGCCCCGCTGTCATGGGCTACGGAGGGTGCAGCCAGGTTCTCATCGATGCCATGGGCGCGGATGATGCGCAGCAAGTCATCGTCGGAATATTGCGCTTCGATGCGCGCGGCCTCGGCATTAGCCTCGGCTTGCAAGTCGTCGCCGCAGGCGCGCGGGTCGCTGCGTTTCCAGTCAGCCAAGTAGTCGCCCGAACTGGCTTTGCCCGCGCGCATGGCAGCGCGGTCAACCGCCTCCTGAAAACGGTGGGAGAGCTGGACCTTGGCGGTCTCACGCCCGGCCTTGACCAGCACCTGGGCCGGCACATCGCGCCACGAAATTACGATCAGTTTTGCCATTGAATCACCTGTGTATGCCCGGTGGCGGGCGGTCGAGAAAATGCCTGTTGGGCCCGGCCCAGGCTGGTGGCCAATTCACCGTAGCCGGTGAGCTTGATTTCGCAGCGCAAGCCCAAGCGGTCCGCAGCGTTTTGCGCCTGGGCGTAGGCCTCGGGCACGGGCGCTTGCGCCAGATACACGAGTTTGCGGTAATGGCCGAAATATTCCTGCAACAGCTGCGGATGGCGGTCGATGCCCAGGCCACGGATCACCAACCGGTCGAAGTGGCGCAACAAAAAATCGGTCAGATAAAAGGTTCCTAACTCCTCCTCGGCCATCTCGGCAAACGCGGCGGAGCCAGCGTAGAACTCGTAGCAGTGGGCGCCATCGATGCGCTCCACGCCCTCTTCCTGCAGCACCGTGTCCAACAGTCCGCCGGTTCCGCAATCGGCATAGGCCACGAATAGGTGGTCATAACGCGCGCGCAGGCTGCGTATCTTGTCCTGCACCGCCCCCGGGATTTTTTCGGGCCGGTTGTGCAATTCGGCGGGCAGGCAGGTCACGTCCACGTGGCTCCAACGGTTGGCTCGGGTAATGGCAATCACTTCGCGGGCGATAGCCCCGCACGCGATCACCAGGGTGGAGGGGGCGGCGGTCATCGGATGCGGCAGCGCGGTCGACCGGGCACGCCCGGGCCTGTCAGGCGTGCGCTGCAGCGCGGCGCGCGGCGATCAAGGTTTTGGCAGTTTCCACCGCCACACCGGCGTCACGGCAATACGCGTCTGCGCCGACGGCTTTGCCGAATTCTTCATTCAGCGGAGCACCACCCACCAACACGATGAAGTCATCGCGCAAGCCCTTTTCTTTGAGCGTGTCGATAACCACTTTCATGTACGGCATGGTGGTGGTCAACAAAGCGGACATACCGAGAATGTCAGGCTTGTGTTCTTCAAGTGCGGCCAGGTATTTTTCGACCGGGTTGTTGATACCCAGGTCGATGACTTCAAAGCCTGCGCCCTCCATCATCATGCCGACCAGGTTTTTGCCGATGTCATGGATGTCGCCTTTGACCGTGCCGATAACCATCTTGCCAATCGGCTCCACGCCGGTTTCAGCCAGCAGGGGACGCAAAATCTCCATGCCGCCCTTCATGGCGTTGGCTGCCAGCAGCACCTCGGGCACGAACAGAATGCCGTCGCGGAAATCCACACCCACAATGCGCATGCCTTCCACCAAGGCGTCATCCAGCACCCGGCTGGCCGACCAGCCACGGGCTAGCAGGATGTTGGTGGCTTCAATCACCTCGTCGCGCAAGCCGTTGTACAGATCGTCATGAACCTGCTCGGTGAGCTCCTCGTCGTTCAGCGAGTTCAAATCCAGATCGTCAAATTCTTCAGCCAAAGCAGACTCCTCAATGGTGCGCCGCAGGGTGGCGGTTGGCGGGATGGGAAAAATAGTACGGTTCGCACTGCAAAACACCTTGCAGTTTAGCGACGTGCGATTGTCGCGATACGACAGCACTCTGCGGGGCGCGCAATGCGAGCAATTGTCCAGCTACCGGCGCTGCGGGCATGCAGAAACCTAGTCTTCGGTATCCGATCGCGGCATAGCGCCTTCCAAAATCTGGCGGCGGCTGTTTTTGCGCTCCGCGCTGGGCGTATGCCCGAAAAGGTCCCGGTAGCACTTGGAAAAATGCGGCGGGGACTGAAAACCGCAGGCCACGGCAATTTCCATGATCGACATGCCGGTCTGCAACAGCAAGCTGCGGGCGCGGCGCAGGCGCATATCCAGGTAGTACTTGGTGGGCACTTCGCCCACATAGCGCTTGAACAAACGCTCAATTTGCCGGCGCGACACGCCCACCAGCGATGCGATTTCATCCAGCGACAGCGGCTCTTCCAGGTTGGCCTCCATCAGCGCGGCGGCCTCGATCAAATTCTCATGGAATAGGCCCACACGCGACATCAGTGGCACGTGCTGGCGGTCCTGGTCGTTGCGGATGCGCTCCAAAATGAATTGATCCGAAATCATGGGCGCGATGTTTTTCCCGAGATGGCCTTTGATGATGTGCAGCATCAAATCCAGGGGCGCCACGCCGCCGGTGCAGGTGTAACGGTCGCGGTCGATGGCGAACAACTGGCGGGAAAAAATGACTTTGGGAAATTTTTCTTCCAGCGCGGTCATGTTCTCCCAATGCACCACGGCTTTGTATTTGTCGAGCAAGCCGGCCTTTGCCAAGGCATAGCCGCCGGTGCACAAGGAACCCAGCGCCATGTTGCGCTGGCCGATCTTGCGCAGAGCAGCCACCACGGGGGGCGTACACGCGGCTTCAATCTCCACGCCGCCACACACAAACACAATGTCCGCCTGGCCAGTCGCATCCAGGGCCACCGTCGGAGACAACGTGAGGCCGTTGCTGGCCGGCACCGACTGACCGCCCAGGCTGGCCAGCGTCCAGGTGTAGACGTTTTGCTGGCTGATCCGGTTGGCCATACGCAAGGCCTCGACCGCGCTGGACAAGGCAATCATCGAATACTGCGGCAGGGTCAGGAAGACGTAGTGGTAGGCCGTATGGGCACGAACCGAAGCGTTTTCAGCGTTTTTCATGTCGCAATTAGAACGCATGAAAGGTGGCAACTGCCACGGGTTCCATCCGAGTAAATGAGGGCCTTGGGGCCAAGTCTGCTGGGGCAAAATAGGTCGAGGCGGCAGGTATTTCGCCCCGGCCACCCGAATATTGCAGAGCAAGCCATGAACCAACCACTGTCAAGCCGTCCGAAAATTTGCGTCCTGGCGGATATGGAGCAAGCGCTTGCCCGTCTGGCAGATTGGAGCGCGATTCACGCACTGGCAGATGTGGAATTCATCAACCAGCCCCCGTCTGGTGCGGCGCTGCGCGCGCGCATCGCCGACGCGCAGGCCCTGGTTTTGATGCGGGACCGGGTTCCCATGAATGCGGCGCTGATCCATGATCTGCCCGAGTTGCGCTACGTGGTTTTCACCGGCACCCGCAACACCACCTTGGATGTGGCGGCGCTGCAAGCGCGCGGTATCCCGGTCAGCCATACCGAATGGGGCCCTTCTAAAGAGAGCACCTGCGAAATGACCTGGGCATTGATCCTGGGGGCCTTGCGGCACATGGAACAGGAAACCGCCCGGCTGCGGGCCGGCCAATGGCGTCCAGCAGAGCCGGGCCCGTTGGGCGGGGTGTTGCACGGCCAGACGCTGGGCTTGATCGGGTTGGGGGAAATTGGCAGCCGGGTCGCCCGCGTCGGACACGCCTTCGGCATGGAGGTCCTGACCTGGAGCCCCAACATGACCCCCGAACGCGCAGCGGTCCACGGCGCGCGAGCAGTGAACCTGGAAACACTGCTGGCGCAATCGAAAATTGTCAGCCTGCATTTGGTTCCCGCCCCGGCGACCCGGGGGCTGCTGAACGCGGAACGTCTGGGCAGCATGCGGGACGATGCGATTCTGGTGAATTCCTCCCGCTCTGCCCTGATCGACCACCAAGCCCTGTGCGCCGCGCTGCAAGGGGGCAGGCCCGCATTCGCCGCGCTCGATGTGTTCGATGTAGAGCCCTTGCCTGCGGATGACCCCTTGCGCGGCTTGCCAAACGCCCTGCTGACTCCGCACCTGGGCTTTGTCACCGAGCCGGTATTTGCGCGCTTCGCGCAGGGTGTGGTCGAGGGTTTACTTGCGTGGTTGCGGGCTGAAAAGCCGCCGAGAATGCTAAGCTGAATCTTTCGCCACCCCCGTCAAACTGGAGGACTTCGTATGCGCAAGTTGTTTTTTTCGATGATCAGTGGCTGCGTGGCGCTTGCCACACTGGCCGTCCCCAGCCTGGGCCTGGCGCAGGCGTGGCCCACCAAGCAGGCCATCAAGTTGGTGGCCGTGTTCCCGCCGGGTGGATCGGTCGACCAGGTGGCACGCATCCTCGGCCCGGCGCTGTCGCAGCAGTTGGGACAGTCGGTCGTTGTAGAAAACAAGGGCGGGGCGTCCGGCACCATCGGCACCGCCGCGGTGGCAGCCAGTGCACCGGACGGCTACACATTTGCGGTTGTTTTTGATACCCACGGCGTCAATCCCAGCCTGATACCCGGCCTACCGTACGACACCAAAAAAGACCTCTTCCCCATCATTTTGGTCGGCACTGCACCCATGGTGCTGGCAACCAATGTCAACTCGGAATACAAAACGTTCGCCGACGTGGTGAACGCCGCCAAGAAAAAGCCCGGCCCCAGCTACGGGAGCATCGGCTCAGGCAGCCTGGGGCATGTCTCCATGGCGCTGCTGGGCAAGAACAACAATTTGGACTTCGGTCACATTCCCTACAAAGGCGGCGGCCCGCTCATGAATGATGCGTTGGCTGGACATGTGCCGCTTGCAATCGGATCCGTGTTCCTGATCAAGCCGCATATTGATAACAAACTGATGCGGCCCCTGGCGGTCACGACGACCAAGCGCGCAGCGGATTTACCGTCGGTGCCCACCATTGCCGAGAGCGGCTTCGCAGGGTTTGATGCGCCGGCATGGTGGGCGGTACTGGCGCCGGCCAAAACCCCGCCTGACATCCTCAAGCGGATGAACGAAGAGCTCAACAAAGTTCTGCAAAACGCAGACATCAAGAAGCGCCTGGATTCGCAAGGTATTGATATCGTCGGTGGAACCCCGGAAACTGCGCGCGTGTTCATTGACCGGCAGATTGACATCTGGGCGAAGGTCGTCAAAGACAACGACATCAAAGCAGACTGAGGGGGAAATGGTGCGGCTGGCAGGAATTGAACCCACGACCCCTTGGTTCGTAGCCAAGTACTCTATCCAACTGAGCTACAGCCGCACTGCTGGAGATTGTAGCATCGGGGCTGTAGGCCCCAAGGCCTAAGGCGGCGCGGTACACCGATCATGCGACGCGCAGCTTCATCCAATCACATCGACATGGAGAACCAGCAATGGACAGACGTCATTTTTTCGAGAGCAGCGCGGTGGCGTCAACCGGTGCTTTGGTCGGCATGAGCGGCCACGCAGCGGCGGCGCAAACCGTGAAGACACCCTTTGACGTAGCGGGTGTGTACATCCCGGTGGTGGACTCCGATGAGTTCTTTCCTGTGCGCCGGATTTACTGCATCGGACGCAACTATGCGGCGCATGCGCGCGAAATGGGATCGGACCCGACCCGTGAACCGCCCTTCTTTTTTCAAAAGCCAACGGATGCAGTGCAATTTGTCCCCCAGGGGACGGTTGCCGACCATCCCTACCCCACGCTGACCAAAAACTACCACTACGAGGCCGAGCTGGTCGCCGCCTTGCACAAGGGCGGACGCAATATTGCCGTTGCCGATGCGCTGAACCATGTGTACGGCTACACATTGGGCCTGGACATGACGCGGCGCGATTTGCAACGTGCCTTGGGCGATGAGAAAAAGCCATGGGAGATTGGCAAGAGCTTTGACCACTCCGCCCCGTTGGGTGCGATCCACAAGGTCGGCCAGACGGGTCATTTTTCGCAAGGCGCGATCTGGCTCAAAGTCAACGGCCAGCTCAAGCAGAACGCCAACCTGAACCAGATGATCTGGTCGGTCGCCGAGCAAATCAGCAAACTGTCTGAGGCCTTTGAACTCTTCCCAGGGGATATTATTTTCTCAGGCACTCCTGAAAACGTCGGCCCGGTGGTGCGTGGAGACGTGATCGAGATGCATATTGACGGCCTGCCCAACTTGAGCGTCAAAATCGTTTAACGCGCCCCTTTCGCGCGGTAGCAGTCAAACCCCGCCGTGCGGATGCGTGGGGTCTACCCACAACACAGTCTGTGGCCGCTCAGCGGGTTCGATGTCCAAATTGACGGCAACGGCCTGGCCATCGCTGCGGCATAAAACGCATTCCAACATTTCGTCCGGGCTGGCGTTGATCTCCTGGTGCGGCACCCAGGGCGGCACGTAAATAAAGTCACCCGGCCCGGCTTCCGCCACAAACTCCAGCTGATTGCCCCACCGCATGCGGGCACGGCCCTTGATAACATAAATCACACTCTCCAAGGGTCCGTGATGGTGGGCGCCGGTTTTGGCATCCGGGTGGATATGCACCGTCCCGGCCCACAGCTTCTGCGCGCCCACACGGGCGAAATTGATGGCCGCTTTGCGGTCCATTCCCGGCGTGGACGGAACATTGCCGTCGAGCTGATCGCCCGGAACCACGCGTACCCCATCGTGTTTCCAATCGGTTGCGTGGCTGTGACCTGGTTCATCGCTCATGGGAAATTCCTTCTGCTGCAATAAAGGACCATCGTATCGCAAGCCGGGGCTCCGCTGCCTGCGCCGCTTTGCCACTTGAGGTACAAACAGCTGCGATACAAACCACTCCCCAATCGGTACAGGAGTCCCGCGAATGCCCCAGCCTTTTTCACGTCCAGCGCGCTACCGCGTAGCGCTCGGTGCCATGGTTTTATCGGGGTTTATGCAAGCTGCCTCGGCCATGAGCATCCGCGAATTGCGTGCGCTGGAGCGTGACAATCCCAAACAGGGCGCCGACTTTGTGGTGTATTACCTCGTAGGCGCGATGGAGGCGACCGTGCAAGCCGACGCGGCAGCGGTGCGGGCCGGTGAATCCCCGCGCATTTGCCTCAACGGGCGCCGCCTGGAACCTGCCATGGCACTGTCGCTGTACCGCACCGAATTGCGTCGCAACGCCGAGCTGTACGAGGCGGATATGCCGGTTCCCCTGGTAATGCGCAATGCCTTGGAGAAGGTTTACGCTTGCGGGTAGCCAAGCTGGCGCGCGCATCGTGGGGCGGCGCTGGCGCATCTGGGCATCTGGAATTGGAGTGAGCGAAATGGGCATCGATAAATCCTTGGAAGTACAACACTGCGAATCCATGGCGCAGGTGCGCGCATGCATTGATGCGATTGATAACAAAATCTTTGAATTGCTTGCAGCGCGCAGCGGCTACATCGCGCAGGCAGCGCGCATCAAGCAGCACGTCGATCAAATCGTGGACTTGGATCGCGTGGAGTTCATCGTGCGCAGGGCGAGCGACGCCATGGCTGCGCGCGACGCACCCGCCGATATTGCGGAGTCGACCTACAGGACCCTGATTGGCGCCTCGATTGCGTTTGAACAGCGAGAGTTCGCGCGCCTGCGTGCTGTAAAAAATTAAGGGTTTTCCCCCTATTTTGAATACCCATTGCGGTAGTCAATCGGAGGGCTGGTTTCCAAGCAAAAAACTCTCCAGATACGCCCGGAAAATCAGATATAAACACCGGGTACGTGTGCGCAGTACATCGCAAGTGAGCGCAAATTTTCCGGTTCGAAACAGTCAATTAAACATTGGAGACCTCAGATGAGTGTTGAATTTCAAATTAACGGCAAGTCCGTTGCGTCCAAGTCTGAGGGCGATACGCCGCTGCTGTGGGTCATCCGCGATGAGCTGGGAATGACCGGCACCAAATTCGGCTGCGGCGCTGCCCTGTGCGGGGCCTGTACGGTCCATGTGGACGGCAAGCCCGTTCGCTCCTGCCAAACCCGCGTCTCCAGCGTCTCGGGCAAAGCCATCTCCACCATTGAGAGCCTGTCCAAAGACAACTCCCACCCCCTGCAAGTAGCCTGGATCAAGCACGATGTGCCCCAGTGCGGCTACTGCCAATCAGGCCAGCTGATGAGCGCTGCGGCACTCCTGAGCACCAACAAAAACCCCAGCGATGCAGACATCGACGCGGCCATGAGCGGAAACATCTGCCGCTGCGGCACCTACTCGCGTATCAAGGCAGCCATCAAAGATGCAGCCGCCACGATGAACAAAGCATAAGGAGCATCACGATGAATACTTCACGCCGCGAATTCCTCAAAACCTCCTCCGCCCTCGGTGGCGGCCTGCTCATGGGCCTGGTACTGCCGGCCAGCACTGCCGTGCAAGCAGCCGGTACCGTGTACACCCCCAACGCCTGGGTGCACATCGCTGACAACAACGCCATCACCCTACTGACCGCCCGCTCCGAGATGGGCCAAGGCGTCTTCACCTCCATGCCCATGCTCATTGCCGAAGAGCTGAACGTGGAGATGTCGCAAATCTCAGTGGAGAACGCACCGGCCAATGCCGCCGCCTACACCAACGACCTACTGGGTGCCCAAATCACCGGCGGATCGACCTCGGTGCGCGATGGCTGGGAGAAGCTGCGTATCGCCGGCGCCCAAGTGCGCGAGATGCTCATCAGCGCGGCTGCCACCCGCTGGGGCGTTGACCGCAGCACCCTGCGTGCCGACAAGGGCGTGGTCTACGGCCCAGGCGGTAAGCAAGCCAACTACGGCTCGCTGGCTGCAGATGCGGCCAAACTGCCCGTGCCGGAGAAAGTCGCCCTCAAAGACCCCAAAGACTTCAAGATCATCGGCAAAGCCACCAAGCGCGTGGACACACCGGTCAAAGTCAATGGCACGGCCCAATACGGTATCGACGTCACCCTGCCCGGCATGGTCTACGCAGCCATCACCCAGTGCCCGGTCATCGGTGGCAAGCTCAAATCCTTTGATGCGAGCAAAGCCCAATCCATGCCCGGCGTGCAAAACGTGCTGGACATCCAGGGTGCTGTGGTCGTCGTTGCCGACTCCTACTGGCACGCCAAAAAGGCCCTGGAAGCCGTCAGCGTGGTGTGGGATGAAGGCGCTGGCGCCTCCATTGACAACGCCAGCATGCTGGCGGGCAACCGCAATGCCGCTAAGAACGGCAAAGCACTGCCTATCGGCAAGCCCACCGGCGACGTGGCAGCTGCCATGAAAACAGCCGCCAAAGTGGTGGAAGCCGAATACATCACCCCCATGCAGGCGCACGCCCCGCTGGAGCCCATGAACTTCACCGCCGACTACAAAGACGGCAAATGCGAAGTGCTGGGCTCCACCCAGTTCCAGCAAGGCGCGCAAGGTGTAACCGCTGCCGCCCTGGGCATCAAGCCTGAGAACGTGACCGTCAAGACCACCTACCTGGGTGGCGGCTTCGGACGCCGCTTGGAGCTGGACTTCATCGTGCAAGCGGCCCTGACCTCCAAAGCCGTCGGTAAGCCCGTCAAGCTGATCTGGTCGCGCGAAGAAGACATGACGCATGACTTCTACCGCCCCATGGGTGTGAACAACCTCAAGGCCGGTTTGGACGCATCGGGCAAACCGGTAGCCATGCACTTCAAGGTGACCTCGCAGTCGGTCACCCAGCGCGCATTTGGTTTGCCTGCCAACACCTACGACCCCTTCATGGGCGAGGCGGCTGTGGCGCCTTACAACATTGCCAACACCCAGCATGACCTGGTGATCCACGACACCGGTTTCCGTGTGGGCTACTGGCGTGCGGTGAGCCACAACATGAATGCTTTCGCCAACGAAAGCTTTGTGGACGAGATGGCCAAGGCCGCCGGTCAAGACCCCTACGCGTACCGCATGGCCATGCTGCAAAACCAGCCGCGCTTTGCCAATGTGCTCAAGCTCGCGGCTGAGAAGTCGGGCTGGGGCACGCCATTGGCGGCAGGTCGTTCGCGCGGCATTGCCTTGATGGAAGGCTACGACGGCATGATGGCCCAGGTTGCCGAGATCTCGATCAAGGATGGCAACGTCAAGGTGCACAAGGTCACGGTAGCCGCTGACGTGGGTCACATCGTGAATCCTGAGACGGTGGAGGCGCAGATCAAGTCCAGCGTGGCCTTTGGTATTGGCGCAGGCCTGATGCAGGAGATCACTTTGGAGAAGGGACGTGTGCAGCAGAGCAACTTCCACGACTTCCCCGTGGTGCGCATGAGTGACCACCCGGAAATTGAGGTGATTCTGGTGTCCAGCACCGAGAAGCCCGGTGGCATCGGGGAGCCTGCAACGGCTTTGGTGGTGCCTGCTATTGCGAATGCCGTGGCCTCGCTTACAGGCAAGCGCGTGCGTAAGCTGCCTTTGACGGCGCAGGCTATCGCGCAGGCCTGATTCCGTTCAGGCCATGAAAGGGTCCTGGTACCTCGCGGTACCAGGACTCTTTCGCTTTTGGCGCTAGCGCCGAGCAACAGAAAGTCCAAACTCGGCCGGAAAAATCAACCATCAAGTGCCGTCCAATTTGGGGGGCCATTTGGGGGAGTAACCAGTGACAAAGGAAAAAGCCCAAGCAAATCGGTTGCTTGGGCTCTTGTTTTGGCGGAAACGGAGGGATTCGAACCCTCGATGAGGCTCTACACCCCATACTCCCTTAGCAGGGGAGCACCTTCGGCCACTCGGTCACGTTTCCAACAAGCAAATTATCTCACGACACGCCCAAAAGAGGCCAGACGCCCGTCATCTCCGGCGAACGCGGGTCAGGCGCCGGCTTGCTCCAGCTCGAAAGCCTTGTGCAACGCACGCACCGCCAGCTCCATGTACTTCTCATCGATGACCACCGAGGTCTTGATCTCGGAAGTGGAAATCATCTGGATGTTGATACCCTCTTCGCTCAGCACCTTGAACATCTTGGCTGCAATGCCGACATGGCTGCGCATGCCGATGCCCACGATGGACACCTTACAGATCTTCGGGTCGCCGACGACGTCGCTGGCGCCGAGCTTGGGGATGACGGTGTTCTTCAGCAAATCGATTACGCGGGCGTAGTCTCCCCGGTTCACCGTGAAACTGAAATCCGTAATACCGTCTTTGCTCAGATTTTGGATGATCACATCCACATCGATATTTGCATCGGCTACCGCGCCCAGAATTTGGTACGCGATGCCTGGACGGTCGGGCACGCCCAGGACCGAAATTTTGGCTTCGTCGCGGTTGAACGCGATGCCGGAGACAACGGCTTGTTCCATGTGTTCATCTTCCTCAAAAGTGATCAGCGTGCCCGATTGGGCTTCTTCGGTGATGTCAATATCCCAGGGCGTAAAGCTACTGAGAACGCGCAGTGGCACGCGGTATTTGCCGGCGAATTCGACCGAGCGGATTTGCAAAACTTTGGAGCCCATGGACGCCATTTCCAGCATCTCTTCAAAGCTGACTGTTTTCAAACGCCGGGCTTCAGGAACCACGCGAGGGTCCGTTGTGTAAACACCATCGACGTCGGTGTAAATCAAACATTCCTGCGCCTTGAGCGCCGCCGCAACCGCTACAGCAGACGTATCTGAGCCGCCGCGCCCGAGCGTGGTGATATTGCCTTGTGGATCAACGCCCTGGAAACCCGTGACGATGACGACCCGCCCCGCTTGCAAATCGGCACGCACGCGCGCGTCGTCGATCGACTCGATCCGCGCCTTGGTGTAGGCCATATCGGTGCGAATGGGGACTTGCCAGCCGGCGTAGCTGACGGAGGGAATGCCCTCGGCCTGCAACGCAATGGCCAAGAGCGCGCTCGAAGCTTGTTCGCCGGTGGCCGCTAAAGCGTCGAGCTCACGGGCATAGGCGTCATTGTGGTGCTGGGGGGCCAGTTCTTTGGCAAGGCCTAACAGGCGGTTGGTTTCGCCGCTCATGGCCGAGGGAACAACCACCATGTGGTAGCCCGCCCGAACCCATTTGCCGACCCGTTTGGCGACGTTACGGATGCGCTCGGTAGAGCCCATCGACGTGCCGCCGTATTTGTGAACAATCAATGTCATCTACGGTTATTTTTGGCTAAAGCTTGGAATTGTACCAACGCAGTACCGGGCCTTCGCGCCGTATGAAGCCGTTTCCGACCCGGATATCGATGTCGTGGCCACGCGTGGTGCAGGCCGCAATTTGGTTGATTAAGGCCTGCAACTGCGCGGTATTGGGCGTCGTCGCAAAGCGGGTTTTGAGCCAATAGCGCAGCGCATTGGCCTGCCGGGGGGTACGCAAGGCTTGCAGGGCTTGGATCTGAGGCGCGCCGGTCGCGAGGTCCAGCACCAGCAGCACATCGATTTCCGCGAGTTCGTCCAGCAGCGCGCTGGCCGCTGCGCTGTGCTGCGCGGCGCGGGCAAAGGTGTCGCGGAAATGGGGAAAGCAGGCTTCCAGCGGGGGCAACAGATCGGCGCGGATGCGGTTACGCGTGAAGCTGGGGTCTGCGTTGGTCGGGTCTTCAACCCAGCTGATGGATCGCGCCCGCAGCCAATCCCGAATGTCGGCGGCTGCCACCCCGAGCAAGGGCCGGTGCCAGTGCAAACCCATGCGCTCCCAATGGGGCGGCATCGCGGCCAGACCGGCAGGTCCGGCACCGCGCGACAGCGCCAGCAGCAGGGTCTCCACTTGGTCATCGGCGTGCTGGGCGAGCGCAATATGGCCAATGTGTTCTTCCGATGTCGCATCGCCCGCCAGTGATGCCAGCGCTGTGTAGCGCGCAATCCGGGCCGCGTCCTCCGGGCTTTGTCCAGGTGCATGACCGGCATCGACACGCGCCAGCCGTAGCGGCACGTTCAGGCTGCTGCAAAGCGTTTGGCACGCCGCTTCAAACTGAACAGCCGCCGCTTGCAAGCCGTGGTTGACATGGAGCGCGATGACCTGGCCGGGCCAGCGTTGCGCGCAGCCCGCAAGCAGTGCGCTGGAATCCGCGCCCCCACTGAGCGCAACGCCAAGGGGCATGGCCGGTTGAAACCGGTCCAGCGCTTCGTCAACAGAAATCGTCATGGCAGGCTACGGATGCCGCCACGGCAGGCGCTCAGCGCGCGGCGGCTTTGGTATCCGTGAAACGACCGTAGCTTTGCAGGCGCTGGTAGCGCCGCTCCAACAACTCGTCCACGCCCAGGGTGTTGACCTGGCGCAAGGCGTCGATCAAAGCGCGCTTGAGGAAAGCGCAGGCCTGCGGCATATCACGGTGCGCACCACCCACGGGTTCGTTGACGATTTTGTCGACCAGCCCCAGCGCTTTGAGCCGGTGCGCCGTGATGCCCAGCGCGTCCGCCGCATCTTGGGCCCGGTCTGCCGTTTTCCACAAAATGGAGGCGCAACCTTCGGGGCTGATCACCGAATAAATGGCGTACTGCATCATCACGACCTGGTCGCCCACCGAAATGGCCAGCGCGCCGCCGGAGCCGCCCTCACCGATCACCGTGGTGATGATGGGCACCTCGAGTTGGGCCATCTCGAAGATGTTCCGCCCGATGGCTTCAGATTGCCCGCGCTCTTCGGCATCGATACCGGGGTAGGCGCCCGGCGTATCCACAAAGGTGAACACCGGAAGCTTGAATTTCTCGGCCAGCTTCATCAGCCGCAAGGCCTTACGGTAACCCTCGGGCTTGCTCATGCCGAAGTTGCGCAAGCCGCGCTCCCGCGTGTCGCGGCCTTTTTGTTGACCCAGCACCATGCAGGGCATACCATTAAAACGGGCTAAGCCGCCGACGATGCTCAGGTCATCTGCAAAGTGCCGGTCGCCATGCAACTCGACGAAATGGGTGAACATCTGGTTGATGTAATCCAGCGTGTAGGGACGCTCGGGGTGGCGGGCGATCTTGGTGATCTGCCAAGGGCTCAGGTCGCTGTAGATGTCTTTGGTGAGCTGAACGCTCTTTTTAGTGAGCTGCTCGATTTCTGAGGAAATATCGACCGCAGACTCGTTCTGCACGTAGCGCAGGTCTTCGATTTTGTCCTCCAGCGCCGCAATCGGCTGCTCAAAATCCAAAAAAGTTTTTTTCGCCAAAGCGTTTCTCCAGTGTTCGCTCGCGCTTGCGATGGCCTAGTACGCCACCGGCACAGGGTCTAACGAGCGCCAAATATACCAAGTCGCCACGCTGCAATACGGGGCCCAGGCGGCGGCCACTTCGCGCGCGTCGCTGCGGCTGACGGGCTCGCCCGAAAAATAGTTGCGACTGATGCCGTTGATCAGGCCCACATCGTCCAGTGGCAGCACGTTGGGGCGCATCAGGTGAAAAATCAGAAACATTTCGGCGGTCCAGCGGCCGATTCCGCGGATCGCGATCAGCTCGGCAATCACCGCCTCGTCGTCCATCTCGGCCCACTGCTGCACGTGCAGCTGCTTCCCGCTGAAATGCAAAGCCAAATCGACCAGGTATTCCACCTTGCGCGCACTCAAACCGGCAGCACGCATGTCATCGACCTTGAGCTTGAGCACCATGGCCGGGGTCATTTTTTTCGGCAGCAGCGCAAAGCGGTCCCATACCGTCTGCGCCGCCTTGACCGAAATTTGCTGACCCACAATGCTGCGGGCCAAGGTGATAAATGCATCGCCACGCGACTCCAAAGCGGTCTGGCCAAACAGCGGGATCAAACGGCGCATCACCCGGTCTTTTTTCATCAGGTGTTCGCACGCGGCCGCCCAGAACGGCGGCTGTGCGCCCACGCTGACCGGCACCGTGGCTTTGGAAGAAGGCATCAGGACGCTACCTCCCAGGTGGTGCCCTGCGCACTGTCTTTCAAGACGATGCCTTGCGCCAGCAAATCCTGGCGAATCGCGTCGGCACGCGCGAAATTGCGCTGCGCCTTGGCCTGGGCCCGTTCATCAATCAGCACCTGAATCTGTTGCGGGTCCACCCGGGCGCCGCTTTGCATGAAATCCTGCGGGTTGCCCTGCAGCAGCCCCAGCACGCCGCCCAGCGCTTGCAGCAAGCCCGCGAGTTGCGGCGATTGGCTGCGATTGACCTCGCTGGCCAAATCAAACAAAACAGCGATGGCCTCCGGGGTGCCCATGTCGTTGTCCATGGCTGCCTTGAACGCCGCCGCGAAGGGAGCAGTCCAATCGATGGCGGGCGGCAATACCGGCGTGGTCACTGCCAGCGCCGTGTAGAGGCGCTTCAGCGCGGCTTGTGCGTCTTGCAGGTGTGCGTCGCTGTAATTGAGCGGGCTGCGGTAATGGGTTCGCACCAGGAACAAGCGCACCGTCTCGGCGTGGAACTTGGCCAGTACCTCGCGGATGGTGAAAAAGTTACCCAGACTTTTGGACATTTTTTCGTTGTCCACCCGCACAAAACCGTTGTGCATCCAGACATTCGCCGGGGGCTTTCCGCTGGCGCCCTGGCTCTGGGCGATTTCGTTCTCATGGTGCGGGAACTGCAGGTCTGCACCACCGCCATGGATATCGAAGGTTTCACCCAAAGTGGCACAACTCATGGCCGAGCATTCAATGTGCCAGCCCGGGCGACCAGGGCCGAAGTCATGGCCCAGCGCGGCGCTGTCCCATACGGCGTCCGCGGGCTCGCCGGCTTTTGCAGCCTTCCACAGCGCGAAGTCAAAGGGGTCATGCTTGTCCGACTGCACGGCCACCCGCTCACCGGCGCGCAGTTCATCCAAAGATTTGCCGGAGAGCTGCCCGTAGCCCGCAAACTTGTGTACCGAAAAATTCATGTCGCCATCAGCGGCTTGATAGGCCAGTCCCCGTTCCCGTAAGGTGCTGATGATCTCCAACATCTTGGGCACGTAATCGGTCGCGCGCGGCTCCAGGGTCGGCGGCTCAATCCCTAAACGTGCGGTATCCGCGTGCATTGCTTCGACCATGGCATCGGTCAGCGTGCGTATCGGTATGCCGCGCTCAACGGCGCGCTGGATGATCTTGTCATCGATGTCGGTGATGTTGCGTACATAGGTCACGTCGTATCCGCTGGCGCGCAGCCAGCGCTGCACCACATCGAACGCCATCATCATCCGCGCGTGTCCGATGTGGCAGAGGTCGTACACCGTCATGCCGCATACATACATGCCGACTTTGCCAGGGTGCAAAGGCACGAATACCTCGCACTGCCGCGTCAGCGTGTTGTAGAGGGTTAAGCTCATGGTCTACCAGATGAAAAAGGACTTCAAATGCCCGCGGACAGCGGCGTGAAGTAGTGCATGTTCGGGCGCGCGCGCAGCGGCGGAAAAGACATCTTGCGCTGGGCGCTACGCTACAATGCCCTCAGTATATGCCCCCAGCCGGGCAACCATAATTCCAAGGCACTATGAAGTACGCCCACGTCGTTGTCCGGATAGTTTCTCTCTTGCTGTTTTGGATTTTGGGCTCACTGCCCTGCGCTGCCTACGCTGACGAGTATGCGGAGGTAGCCCAACTCACCCGCGATGGCAAGTTCACAGAAGCGCTGAGTAAAGCAGATGCCTATTTGGCCGGCAAGCCGCGAGACCCGCAGATGCGTTTCCTCAAAGGCGTGACGCAAAAAGACGCGGGCAAGACAGCGGAGGCGATTACCACGTTCACGAAGCTCACCGAAGAGTTTCCCGAGCTACCCGAGCCCTACAACAATTTGGCCGTGCTGTACGCCAGCCAAAACCAGTTTGACAAAGCCAAGTCGGCGCTGGAGTTGGCCCTCAAAACCAACCCCGGCTACGCGATTGCTTACGAAAATCTGGGCGACGTGTATGCCAAACTTTCCAGCCAGGCCTACAACAAAGCCTTGCAAATTGAAGGCACCAATCCGGCGATAACCCCCAAGCTGGCTTTGGCGCGGCAACTGTTCAACAGCAGCACAGGGCGCGTGGCGACGATTGGAACCAATGCGACGGTAGTGCCAGAAAAAGCCCCACCTGCACCCGCACCGCCACCAGCACCAACAACCGCGGCCAAACCTTCTGCAACGCCGGTGGCGCCAGCGCCGCCGGTTGCCGTGGTGGCGCCGCCTGCGCCGCCTGCCAAGGCACCCCCCGTCAAAGCCGACGAGGCGCCGAATACAACGGATACCAAAGCAGTGGAAGAGGCGATTCAGAAATGGACAGAGGCCTGGTCTGATAGAAATCTCAAGGCCTATTTCTCCAGCTATGGCAAGGACTTCGAGCCGCCGGGAGGTGCCAAGCGCAGTGCCTGGGAAAACGAGCGCGAGGCCCGCATCATGGGCAAATCCAAGATCAGTGTGCGCCTGGAGGGCCTGAAAGTCACCGTGAATGGCAACAAAGCCACGGCCAAGTTCCGCCAGGAATACAAAGCAGACGGGCTGTCCGTGTCCAGCCGCAAGACGCTTGACTTAACCAAGTACGGCGATCATTGGCAGATCACCCGTGAAACCGTTGGCTCTTGATCTGAAACCGGTCTTTCGCAGCGTGGCGCGGCTGTTTGCGCGGGCTTTGATCGGCAGTCTTGTTCTCCTCTGCCAGATACAACACGCACACGCAGCGACCTCTGCCGCCAACAGCGGGCCCACCGAAGCCGAGTTGAACACCGACTACCAAGCGGAAAAGCGCCTGTTAGGGGTTTATGAGTTGATCGGTTCCGGCCGCTACCGGGAAGCCCTGCAAAAAGCGGAACAACTGGTCAAAGACGTACCGCATTTCCAGCTGGCCCAACTGGTCTATGGCGACCTGCTGGCCTCACGCATCCACGTGGTGAAGACCTTGGGGGACGTGACCCCAGAAGCTGCGGCCTCAGCCGGACTGACGCTGGGCGACCTGCGTCAGGAATCGCAGCGTCGCTTGGAGGCCCTGCGCGAACGCCCGCCAGCCAACGCGATACCGTCGCAGTTCCTCAAGCTTGCCATGCGCAGCAAGCATGCGATCGCAGTCGATGCGTCGCGCTCACGCTTGTATTTGTTTGAGAACACCCCGTCCGGTCCGCGCCTCTTGCGGGACTACTACGTCTCGGTCGGCAAGGCCGGTGTGTCCAAATCCATAGAAGGCGATCAACGGACCCCGTTGGGCGTGTACTACGTCACCGGACTGCTGAATCGCAAGACCCTCGGCGATTTTTACGGCAGTGGTGCGCTGCCTATCAATTACCCGAATATGCTGGATCTGCGACGCAGCAAATCCGGCCGTGGGATTTGGCTGCACGGCACACCGTCCAGCCAATTTGCGCGGGCGCCGCAAGCCACCGACGGATGCTTGGTGATCTCCAACCCCGACTTGCACCACCTGAGCAGCACGGTCGAAATCCAAACCACGCCGATCGTGGTTGCACCCAAGTTAACCTGGGTCAGCGCGGCGTCCCTGGAGCCGGTCGCCGGCGGCTTTGAGTCGATCCTGCATGAATGGTTGAACGCCAAGACGCGCGGCGATTGGGCGCAGGTCCAAGGCTTTTATGCGCCGGACTTCAACAGTTTCGGTCGCAACCTGAGCCAGTGGTTACCCGAGCTCAAGGCCGAGATGGCGCGGGCACGATCGCGCCAGTTGCAAATCAAAGACCTCACCCTGCTCAGCTGGGTCGACACGGAAGAAATCATGGTCGTCACCTTCAGCGAGCTGGGGCGCGGCGCCAGCAGCGGGCCGCTCAAGCGCCAGTATTGGGTGAAAATCGACAAGAAATGGAAGATATTTTTTGAGGGAGTGATTGGATGACCCCATTCTTTGCCGCCGCTATGCGTGTGCTGTGGGCCATCTGCCTGGCGCTGCCCTTGGCTGCACAGGCGCAAACTGCCACACAAGTGCGCTTCCAAACCACCATGGGTAACTTTGTCCTCGAGTTGTATCCGGCGAAGGCACCAAAAACCGTGCAGAACTTCGTCCAATATGTGCAGGACAAACATTTTGACGGCACGATTTTTCACCGGGTCATAGACGGTTTTATGGTGCAAGGCGGTGGCTTCACGCCCGATATGGCGCAAAAGCCGACCCGTCCCCCGATTCCGCTGGAAATCGACCGCAGCCTGAAAAATGACCGTGGGACGATTGCCATGGCCCGCACTGGCAACCCGCATTCGGCTACCGCGCAATTTTTCATCAACGTGGTGGATAACGCCAACCTGAATGCCCCGCAACCGGACGGCTACGGCTATGCCGTCTTTGGCAAAGTGATCAGCGGCATGGAAACCATTGATGCCATCCGCAGCGTCGCAACCCGCAACCAGGGCGGCTACCAAAACGTACCCGCCACCCCCATCACCATCAACTCAGCCACCGTGCTGCCCTCACCATGAGCAATCCCCAGATCGAACTGCATATCGCCCACATGGGCAGCATCACCCTGGAACTCGACGCCGACAAAGCGCCGAAGACGGTCGCCAACTTCCTGCAGTACCTGGAAGATGGCCACTACGATGGCACGATTTTTCACCGCATCATTCCCGGCTTTATGGTCCAGGGCGGCGGCATGTCCAGCGGCATGAAGCAAAAGAAGACCCACCCCGCCATCACCAACGAGGCCGACAACGGCCTGAAAAACGTGCACTACAGCGTGGCCATGGCCCGCACCAGCGCGCCGCATTCGGCCACTGCCCAATTCTTTATCAACACGGCGGATAACGACTTCCTGAATTTTTCCGCGCCCACCCAGCAGGGCTGGGGCTATGCCGTGTTTGGCAAAGTCATCAGCGGCACGGAGATCGTGGACGCCATGGAGAAAGTAGCAACCGGGCGTGTGGGTATGTCAGACGACGTCCCCTTGGAAGACGTACTGATTGAAAAAGCCGTACTAAAGGCCTGAGCGCCACCCCCGGCGCGACACCGCTTGGATCCATGGAACTTGACGCACCGACCCGCTGGAAGACCCTGGACTTTGTCTCGGACCTGCATCTGCAGGACAGCTGCCCGCGCACGCTGCAAGGGTTTGTGGACTACCTGGACAGAACATCGGCTGACGCGGTTTTTGTGCTGGGCGACCTGTTTGAATTCTGGATTGGTGACGACTGGATAGAAGACCCGCAAGAGGCGCATCGCCTGTGCTTTGAAGCGCTCGCGCGCGCGGGTGCCCGGCTGAATCTGTACATCATGCGCGGCAACCGCGACTTCCTGATGGGCACGCGCCTGATGCGGGCCTGCCAGGCACAAGACCTGCCCGACCCGACAACCCTGGTTTTTGCCGGCCAGCGCATCGTGCTGAGCCACGGGGACGGGCTGTGTACCGGCGATACGCGTTACCAGGAATTCCGCCAACTCTCCCGCTCCCCGGCGTGGCAGCGCGAATTTCTATCCGAACCGCTGGCTGGCCGTAAAAACCGCATGCTGGGCATGCGCGCGCAAAGCGAGGCCAACAAAAAAACCAGCACGGCGTTTTTTGATGTGGATCACCGGGCGGCCTTAGCACTGCTGCAAGCGCGCCAATCCCAGACCCTGGTGCACGGCCACACCCATATGCCGGACTGCCACGCCATCAGCGAACAGCATGTGCGCTGGGTTCTCAGCGATTGGGATCTGGACGCGGCCACGCCCCGTGGCCATGTGCTGCGTCTGCGCGCTGCGCCTGCTGGCGCCGCTTCCGCGCCGTTGCGCTGGGAGCGTCTGTTACCGGCAGACGCCACGTAGCGCCAAGCCGGGGCCGATCAACGACGCAAAAGCACCTTCAAAGCGGCCTGCAAACGTCGGGCGCTGCCGGGCTCGTGGCTGGATGCGAAAACGGTCGCGGCGTC
>RFRO01000090.1 GCA_009924455.1 Betaproteobacteria bacterium | reverse complement strand
CGCCATGGGCTTGGCCGGGCGCAGGCTGCGGTGCAGCGCTGCATCGCTGTGGCGCAGCCGCAGCGCAACGCCATCGGCTGCGCCGCGAAACGAGGTCAGATCCGGGCGGGGCGCGTCGGCATCCAGGCTGCGCAATTGCGCGTGCGGGTGCAGATGCGGTGCGAAGCTGGGTAGTTGCGCCGTGCCGTCAAACAGCAGCGTCCCTTTGTAGTGGACCTGGCGGCGCGCGCTCAGCGCCCGCAAGGTGGCAGCGCACAGCTCGTCCAGCGCCTGCTGGCGGCGGCTGTGCGCTTGCACGCTGTCGGTCTCCAGGCGGGCCTGCATACGCGGCGCGGGCGTTTAGGGCGCAGGGCTGTCGCCGGGGGCGGGGAAGAGCGGCTGGTCAAAGCAGCGCTGGAAGTATTCGGCCACCAGAGCGTGTTCGGCTTCATCGCATTTGTTGACAAAGGACAGGCGCAGCGCCAAGGCCAGGTCCTGAAAAATCTCCAGGTTCTCGGCCCAGGTGATCACGGTGCGTGGCGACATCACGGTGGACAAATCGCCCGCCGCAAAACCTTTGCGCGTCAAGTCGGCCAGCGCCACCATCTGGGCCAGCAAGGCCATTTGCCCGGCCAGCGCGGGCACGCGCGCGGCCACGATCGCCACTTCGTCCTGCGGGGCGAGGTAGTTGAGCGCGACGACCAGATTCCAGCGGTCCAGCTGCGCGTGGTTGAGCCGTTGCGCGCCGAAATACAGGCCGTTCAAATTGCCCAGACCGATGGTGTTGCTGGTGGCAAACAAGCGGAATTGCGGGTGCGGGCGGATCACGCGGTTTTGATCCAGCAGGGTGAACTGGCCCTCGCGCTCCAGGATGCGTTGAATCACAAACATCACGTCGGGCCGACCGGCGTCGTACTCGTCGAATATCAGCGCCATGGGACGTTGCAGGGCCCAGGGCACGATGCCTTCTTGGAATTCGGTGACCTGCTGTCCATCGCGCAGCACCACGGCGTCGCGACCGACCAAGTCCAGGCGGCTGATGTGGCCATCCAGGTTCACCCGCACGCAGGGCCAGTTCAGCCGCGCGGCGACCTGCTCGATATGCGTGGACTTGCCAGTGCCATGCAGGCCTTGCACCAGCACCCGCCGGTTGTGCGTGAACCCCGCGAGGAGCGCCGACGTCACGTCCGGGTTGAAGCGGTAGGCGGTGTCGATGTCGGGCACGTGCGCGCCGCGCGCGGTCATGGCGTCGACTTGCATATCGCTGTCGATGCCGAACAGTGTGCGCACGGAGACGCGTTGCACGGGTTCGCTTGTATCGGTAGTGTTGGAAGTGTTCATGCGGCGTCGGCGCCGCGTTGCGGGCCGGTCTCGGGTTGGGTATCGGCCTCAATCGCGCTGAGCGCTTGGGCTGCGCGCTGCAGCGCGGGCAACAGGGCCAGGGCTTTGTCGGCGGTCAAGCGCATCAGCGGCGCTTGCACCGCCACGCACAGGTTGGAGCGGCCGCTGCGCGCGGGCACCAGCACGGCCACGCAGAGCAAGCCCGGCAAAAACTCTTCGTTGTCCAGGGCAAAACCCTGGCGTTTGACGGCGCGGATTTCGGCTTCCAGCGCCGCGGTATCGGTCAATGTTTTGGGCGTGTACGCCTCCAGCGGCGCGTGGGCCAGCAGGCGCTGGCGCTGGGCCGGGCCCATTTGTGCCAGAAACACCTTGCCGCTGGCCGAACAGTGCAGGGGCACGCGCGACCCGGGGTGCAAATAAAAGCGCAGCGGCGCGGGCGTTTCCACCCGGTCCAGGTAAATCACCTCGCTGCCGCTGAGCGCGGTCAGGTTGCAGCTTTCGCCGACTTCGTTGACGAGTTGGCGCAGCACCGCGTGGCGGGCGCCGTGGGCGGTGTCGTTGAGCAACAGGTTTTCCGCCAGGCGGCGCAGGCGCACGCCGGTGCCGTACAGCCGCCCGTCGCCGCTGCGTTCCAGCAGGCTGGCGGACTCGAGCTGCTGCAGCATGCGATGCAGGGTGGGCTTGGGCAGCGCCGTGGCGTCGGCCAGCCCTTGGAGCGAGAAGTACTGGTCTTTGGACGCGATCACTTCGAGCAGCGCAAACAGGCGCAGCGTGGGCGTGTCGCCATTCATTTCCAGGGCGTGCGCAGAGGTGGGTACGGCTTGCATCGCGGCATGATAGGGCATAAGCGCCGAACTGTCATTAAATGGAATAAAAACATCCGAAAAACGGAATTTAGCCTTGTTTGAAACGGTATTTATCGGTATAGTGGCTCACCATTCCGGTTTCCGGAACGATTTGTACCGAATCTGTGTTTTTATGCTGCGGCGCAGCAGCTTTACCTTCAGGAGACTTCTTCCATGAGCCAAGCCCCCCAAGACAAGCGCACCGTCGTCAGCGGCGTGCAAAAAATGACGCCGTCCGAGGCCTTTGTGGAGACCATGGTCGCCAATGGCGTGACCGATATCTTCGGCATCATGGGCTCGGCTTTTATGGACGCAATGGACATCTTCGCCCCGGCCGGTATCCGCCTGGTGCCGGTGGTGCATGAGCAGGGTGCGGCGCATATGGCCGACGGGTATTCCCGCGTGTCGGGCCGCCATGGCGTGGTGATCGGGCAAAACGGCCCCGGCATCAGCAACTGCGTGACCGCGATTGCCGCCGCCTACTGGGCGCACAGCCCGGTGGTGATGATCACCCCCGAGACCGGCACCATGGGAATGGGCCTGGGCGGGTTCCAAGAGGCGCACCAGCTGCCTATGTTCCAGGAGTTCACGAAATACCAGGGCCATGTGAACAACCCCAAGCGCATGGCCGAATACACCGGCCGCTGCTTTGACCGCGCCATGTCCGAGATGGGCCCCACGCAGCTCAACATTCCGCGCGACTATTTCTACGGCGAAATCCAGTGCGAAATCCCTAAGCCCATGCGCGTGGAGCGCGGCCATGGCGGCGAGAACAGCCTGGCCGCGGCGGTGGAAATGCTGGCGCATGCCAAGTTCCCCGTCATTTTGTCCGGCGGCGGCGTGGTGATGGGCGATGCGGTGGCCGAATGCGTAGCCCTGGCCGAGCGCTTGGGCGCGCCGGTGGCCAACGGCTATTTGCGCAACGACTCGTTCCCTGCCAGCCACCCTTTGTGGGCCGGCCCGCTGGGTTACCAAGGCTCCAAAGCCGCGATGAAGTTGATCGCCCAGGCCGACGTGGTGATTGCTTTGGGTTCGCGCATGGGCCCGTTTGGCACGCTGCCGCAGCACGGCATGGACTACTGGCCGAAAGACGCCAAGATCATCCAGGTCGAAGCCGACCACACCAACCTGGGCTTGGTGAAAAAAATCACCGTCGGCATCCACGGCGACGCCAAGGCCGTGGCCAAAGAACTGCTGCGCCGCTTGAGTTCCATGACGCTGGCCAGCGATGCGACCAAGGCCGCGCGCGCCGCCACCATCAAGGCCGAAAAAGACGCCTGGGAAAAAGAACTCGACGCCTGGACCCACGAGCGCGACCCCTACAGCCTGGACATGATTGACGAAGCCAAGGCTGAGCGCACACCCACCGGCGGCACTTACCTGCATCCACGCCAGGTGCTGCGCGAGCTGGAAAAGGCCATGCCCAAGCGTGTGATGGTGTCCACCGACATCGGCAACATCAATGCCGTGGCCAACAGCTATTTGCGCTTCGATGAGCCGCGCAGTTTCTTCGCGCCCATGAGCTTTGGCAATTGCGGCTATTCGCTGCCCACCATGATCGGCGCCAAGGCCGCCGCCATGGACCGGCCTGCGGTTGCCTACGCCGGTGATGGCGCCTGGGGCATGAGCATGTCGGAGCTGATGACGGCCGTGCGCCACGACATTCCCGTGACCGCTGTGGTCTTCCACAACCGCCAATGGGGCGCTGAGAAGAAGAACCAGGTGGACTTCTACAACCGCCGCTTTGTGGCCGGCGAATTGGAGAGCGAAAGCTTTGCCGGTATCGCCATTGCCATGGGTGCCGAGGGCATCGTGGTGGACAAGCTCGAAGACGTGGGTCCGGCTTTCAAGCGCGCGATTGACATGCAGATGAACGAAGGCAAAACCTGCGTGATCGAGATCATGTGCACCCGCGAATTGGGCGACCCGTTCCGCCGCGACGCGCTGTCCAAACCCGTGCGCTTTTTGGACAAGTACAAGGACTACGTCTAAACCCCGCGGCACAGCCCACCGGCCGCAGCATGAGCGCCACGCATCCGCGACTGCAAGCGCTGATGGCACGCGCCACGGCGCAAGCGGGCACCAACCCCGCCGCGCTGGGGCTGGTGTATCCGTGCGACGCGCTGGCGCTCGATGCGGCGCAGCGCATGGCCCACAGCGGCATGGCGCGCCCGGTGCTGATCGGCCCGCGCGAACTGATTGCTGCCGCAGCGGATGCAGCGCAGGTCGATGTGCGTGACTTCGAGTTGATCGACAGTGGCAGCAGCGCACCGGACGCTGCTTTGCGCGCATGCGCCTTGGCCCGAAGCCGGGATCTGCGCGCGCTGATGAAGGGCTCGCTGCACACCGATGAACTCATGGCCGCGGTGGTCAACAAAGAACAGGGTTTGCGCGGCACCAGCCGCATCAGCCACGCCTTTGTGTTCGACCTGCCGCGCTACCACAAACTCCTGGCCCTGGCCGATTGCGTGGTGAACATCGCGCCGGATCTGAAAACCAAAAAAGATATTTTGGGCAACGCCGTAGATCTCTTGCACAAGCTCGGCATTGCGCAGCCCAAGGTCGGCATCGTCGCCGCGGTGGAAGTTGTCAATCCGTCCATTCCCGCCACGCTCGATGCGCAGGCTTTGGTCGAGATGGCGCACGCCGGGACCTGGCCGGGCGCGATCGTGGAGGGCCCGTTTGGATTTGACAACGCCTTTTCGGCAGAGGCCGCGCGCATCAAGAAAATCGACTCCCAGGTGGCGGGCGACGCAGACCTGTTGCTCATGCCCGACCTCAACGCGGGCAACATGCTTTACAAGAGTTTCAACTACGTGGGCGGTGGTGATTGCGCCGGTCTGGTGCTGGGCGCGCAAGTGCCTATCGTGCTGACCTCGCGTGCTGATTCGCTGCAATCGCGCATGGCCTCGGTGGCGCTGGCGGTTCTCGCCGGTGCCCCTGCGTAAGGCACAACAAAGAGACACGCACCATGTTCAAATTCTTGTCTTCCGAGCCCTTGCACCAGCCGCTGGACGCGCCCACGCCAGTCGATGAGACGACGATCAAATGCACCACTTGCTATATGTGCGCCTGCCGCTGCGGCATCCGCGTGCATTTGCGCGAGGGCGAGGACGGCCCCGAGGTGCGCTACATCGACGGCAACCCCAACCATCCGCTGAACCAGGGTGTGATTTGCGCCAAAGGTGCTTCGGGCATCATGAAGCAAAAATCGCCTGCGCGGCTCACGCAGCCGCTTTTACGCAAAGCCGGCAGCGAGCGCGGGGCTTCTGAGTTCAAAGCCATCAGCTGGGAGCGTGCCTACGACATCTTGACCACGCGCCTGGCGCATATCCGCGCCACCGACCCCAAGAAATTCGCGCTCTTCACAGGCCGCGACCAGATGCAGGCTTTGACCGGCCTGTTCGCCCGCCAGTTCGGCACGCCCAATTACGCGGCGCACGGCGGCTTTTGTTCGGTGAACATGGCAGCCGGCATGATTTACAGCATAGGCGGCAGCTTCTGGGAATTCGGCGGCCCGGACCTGGAGCGTGCCAAAGTTTTTGTGATGATTGGCACCGCCGAAGACCACCACAGCAATCCCATGAAGATTGCAATCTCCAAATTCAAACGCGATGGCGGGCGCTTTATTTCCATCAATCCGGTGCGCACCGGCTATTCCGCGATTGCCGACGAGTGGATTCCCATCAAACCCGGAACTGACGGCGCACTCCTGATGGCGCTGTTGCATGAGTTGATCCGCACCGACACGCTGGACCATGCTTTTCTCAAGCGTTTCACCAATGCACCACAACTGGTGGTGCTGGACGCGGGCGCGCGCGAAGGCTTATTCGCCTTTGACCCCAACCCGGAAAAAGGGCCGCCGGGTGATGGACGCAATCCGCACAACAAACTGGTGTTCGATAAGGCCAGCGGGCAGGTGCTCAACGCCTACCCCGAAGGGATCGCCGACGGTTGCGACCCGGCTTTAGATGGCCACTACACCCTGGCCGATGGCACGCGGGTGGCGCCCGCCTTTCAGCTGCTGCGCGAGCGCGTGGCCACGTGTACGCCAGAGTGGGCTGCAGCCATCACCGGCATCGCCGCCGAGCGCATCGTGGCGCTGGCGCAAGAGATGGGCCATGCGGCTTTGAAGCAAGCGTTTGAATTGCCCATTGCCTGGACCGACGCCTGGGGCAAGCTGCACCCGACCACGCAAGCGCGGCCGCTGGCTTTCCATGCGATGCGCGGGCTGGCGGCGCACTCCAATGGCTTTCAAACCGTGCGCGCACTGGCCGTCTTGATGAGCGTGCTGGGCACCATCGATGCGCCCGGTGGATTCCGGCACAAAGCGCCGTATCCGCGCCACATCGTGCCCAATTACCGCGCTTTCAATTCGCCGGAGATGATCCAGCCCAACACGCCGCTGAATGCGGCGCCGCTGGGCTTCCCCGCCAATCCGGACGAGCTGGCGATCAACCCCGACGGATCACCCATCCGCATCGACCACGCCTTCTCCTGGGAGCATCCGCTGTCCGCGCACGGCTTGATGCACAACGTGATCACCAATGCCACGCGTGGCGACCCTTACCGCATCGACACCCTGATGATGTTCATGGCCAATATGGCCTGGAACAGCACCATGAACACCATGGCGATCCCGACACCACGTATTTGGAGCGCCACGATGTGATGGGTATGTTGGACCGGCCCATTTCTGAATTTGACGGCCCGGTGGATTCGGTGCGTATCCCGGTGGTCGAGCCGCTGGGCGAATGCAAGCCTTTCCAAGAGGTACTGATTGAGCTGGCCGGACGCTTGAAATTTCCGGCGTTCACCACGCCCGAGGGCGCGCGCAAGTTCAGCGGGTACCCGGACTTCATCGTCAACTTCCAACCGCAGCCGGGCATTGGCTTTTTGATGGGCTGGCGTGGCAAAAACGGCGACGAACATTTGCGCGGCGAGCCCAACCCCAAGCAGTGGGAAGCCTACGAACAGAACAACTGCGTGTTCCAGTACCACATGCCCGAGAGCATGCATTTCATGCGCAACTGGAACCGCGAATACCTGGACTTTGCCAAAGAAAAAGGCTGGCGGCAAAAGAACGATCCGGTGCAACTGGCGATTTATTCGGACACCTTGCAAGCCTTTCGCTTGGCCGCGCAAGGCAAGACAGAAGGCCGCCAGCCACCGGAGCATTTGCGCGCGCGCATAGACACCTATTTCGACCCGCTGCCCTTTTGGTATGCGCCGCTGGAAGACGCCGCCACCGATCTGGGTAGCTACCCGCTCAATGCCATCACGCAGCGCCCCATGGCGATGTACCACTCCTGGGATTCACAAAACGCCTGGCTTCGCCAGATTCACAGCCACAACTACCTCAACGTCAATCCGCGCACCGCGCTCGCCGCCGGTATCGCCGATGGCGGCTGGGCCTGGGTGGAAAGCCAATGGGGAAAAGTGCGCTGCATGGTGCGCCACAGCGAGGCCGTGGAGCCGGGAACGGTCTGGACCTGGAATGCGATTGGCAAGGCCGACGGTGCCTGGCAACTCGCCCCCGGCTCGGATGAAGCGCGCAAAGGCTTTTTGCTCAACCATTTGATTTCTGAGGAGCTGCCCATGCGCGGCACTGCCAGCGGCACGGTGAGCAATTCCGATCCCATCACCGGCCAAGCCGGCTGGTACGACGTGCGGGTGCGCATCCGCCCGGCCTCGCCCGATGAGGCGGGCGAGACCTTTCCGCAGATGGACAGCATGCCCGCCGTACCCGGCGTGGTGGGCAAAGCGGCGCAGGTCTTGCGCTATTTCGCAGGGGGCAAAAAATCATGATCCAGTGGCTCAGAGATCTTTTGCAATCGCCGCTCGCTGAGGGCGGTGGTGGCGCGACGCACGACACATCACCCCCGGTGCGGGTGCGTGCCCACCAGGGAGAAACTTTGGCCAAGCAATTGGCGCTGGTGATCGACCTGAATGTGTGCGTGGGCTGTCAGGCCTGCGTGACGTCCTGCAAGCAATGGAATACCTCAGGCAGCGCCGGACCGCTGGCCGATTTGAATGCCTACGGCGCCAACCCAACAGGTACGTTTTTTAACCGGGTGCAAACCTACGAGGCTGGGGAGTTTCCCGGCACGGACACCATCCATTTCCCCAAAAGCTGCCTGCATTGCGAAGACCCGCCCTGCGTGCCGGTCTGTCCCACAGGCGCGAGCTACAAGCGCGCCGAAGATGGCATCGTGCTGGTCGATTACGACAAGTGCATAGGCTGCAAATACTGCGCCTGGGCCTGCCCTTACGGTGCGCGCGAATTGGATGAGGAGCGGCAGGTCATGACCAAGTGCACGCTGTGCGTGGACCGTGTGCACGACCCGCTGCTGCCGGAAGCGGATCGCCAGCCCGCTTGTGTGCAGGCCTGCCCCACCAATGCGCGTTTGTTCGGCGACATCAAAGACCCGGAGAGCGTAGTGAGCAAAGCCATTGCCGAGCGTGGCGGCTACCAGCTCATGCCCGAATGGGACACGCAGCCAGCCAACCATTATTTGCCGCGCCGGATCACGGCGCAGGCAAAGCCTGCCGCCTTGGAGTAGTCGCTGTGCATCCCGCTTTTTCTATTTTGTTTTTCACCACCTTGGCCGGTGCGGCGCAGGGCCTTTTGGTGGCATTGGCGCTGGCGCAGATTGCCGGTGTCGCGACCGACGGCAATCTGGTTGTGCGCGCCGTCGGTCTTGGTGTGGCGCTGTTGCAAGCCGGCTTGGCCGCGTCTTTTTTGCATTTGGGCCACAAGATGCGCGCTTGGCGTGCGGTACTGATGTGGCGCACGTCATGGATGTCGCGCGAAGTCATCGTCATGCCCGCCTACATCGGCGTGGCCGCGCTGTGGTGGCTGGTGCTGTACACGGGGTTGGATAGTGCGCTGGCGCGCGCGCTGCCTTGGGCTATCGTGTTGGGTGCGCTGTTGCTGTGGTACTGCACCGCCATGATTTACGCCTGTCTGCGCTTCATCCAGGAATGGGCGCACTGGAGCACGGTGGCCAATTTCATCCTGATTGGTTTGGCCTCCGGCAGCGCGCTGGCCTGTGCGCTGGCGGCGTCTGCGGGCGAAGGCGCATTGCTTGCCGCGCTGGCTCCGTGGACGACGCTTGCCACCTTGCTGGCCGCGTTAACCCGCTGGCACAGCCTGCGCCGCAACGCCGCGCTGCGCCCGGTCTCCACATTGCAATCAGCCACCGGCATACCGGCGCGCAAGCTGGTGCAAAAGTCCATGGGCATGTCCGCCGGTGCTTTCAATACCCGCGAATTTTTCCACGGTGCCAGCCAGCTCGCGCTGCGCAATGTGCGCTGGGCTTTTGTGTTGGGATTGTTCGTGCTGCCTTTGGCGCTGCAACTTTGCGCCCTCAGCAGCGCCGCCACCTGGCCCTGGGCTTGGGCTGTTTTATTGCAAGCCCCTGCGCTGATCGCCGAGCGCTGGGTGTTTTTC
>RFRO01000089.1 GCA_009924455.1 Betaproteobacteria bacterium | reverse complement strand
TCCACCGCGAGTTCATCACCGACTTGCGGCCCCACGAATTCCGTCCGGCGCAAGTTGGCCGATGCGTCCGCGCCTTTGAGCGCGGCGAACACCTTGTCGCTTTGCGCCGCAGCGTCGCTGCCTTTTTGCACTGGCATGCGAATCAGAACGTCCTGCGCAGTACCGAAGTTTTGCACCTGCACATCGTTGATGCCCAGCGCCGCAATGCTGCCGCGCACCCGCTCCAAATCAGCCGGCTGGGAGTAGCTCACCTCCATCAACGTGCCGCCGGTGAATTCCACCGACAAATGCAGACCTTTGCTGAAGAGGAAGAACACCGCTGCCAAAAAAGTCAGGAGCGAGATACCGTTGAGCACCAGCGCGTGGCGCATGAACGGGATATCGCTGCGGATTTTGAAAAATTCCATGCTTATTGCTCCACAACGCTGTTGCCGGCCGCAGCGCCATCGGGCCGCCAGACGGTTCCAATGGATACCGATTTGAGCTTCTTCTGCCGGCCGTACCACAGGTTCACCACGCCGCGCGAGAAGAAGACGCCGGAGAACATGCTGGTCAAGATGCCCAGGCAATGCACGACGGCAAAGCCGCGCACCGGACCCGAGCCAAAGGCCAGCAGCGCCAGGCCGGCAATCAACGTGGTCACGTTGGAGTCGATGATGGTGGCCCAGGCGCGGTCATACCCGGCGTGGATTGCGGCTTGCGGCGAGGCCCCGTTGCGCAGCTCCTCGCGCACCCGCTCGTTGATCAGCACGTTGGCATCAATCGCCATACCCAACACCAGCGCCATCGCCGCCATACCGGGCAGCGTCAGCGTAGCCTGCAACATGGACAGCACCGCCACCAGCAGCAGCAAATTGAATCCCAGCGCCACGCTGGAGATCACGCCGAACAGCAGGTAATACACGCACATGAACAACGCCACGGCGAGAAAGCCCCAGGTCACGCTGTTAAAGCCCTTGGCAATGTTCTCCGCACCCAGCGATGGGCCGATGGTGCGCTCTTCGATGATTTCCATGGGTGCGGCCAGCGAACCGGAGCGCAGCAGCAGCGCGGTGTCTGTGGCTTCCATGGTGGTCATGCGGCCGGTGATTTGCACCTGGCCCCCGCCGATCTCGTCACGGATCACCGGCGCGGTCACCACTTCGCCCTTGCCTTTTTCAAACAGGATGATGGCCATGCGCTTGCCGATACTTTCGCGCGTCACGTCGCGGAATATCCGCGCACCCTTGGCGTCCAGGCGCAAATGCACCGCAGCTTCCTGGGTGCGGTTGTCAAAGCCCGGTTGCGCGTCGGTCAGGTTGTCGCCGGTCAAGATGACCTGCTTTTTCACCACCACCGGCATGCCGTTGCGCTCTTTGAACAGCTCGTCGCCAAACGGCACTGCGCCTCCGGTCTCAGCCGCGCGGGCTTCTGCCGAATCATCGACCATGCGGATTTCCAGCGTTGCGGTGCGCCCCAGAATGTCTTTGGCCTTGGCGGTGTCTTGCACGCCGGGCAGTTGCACCACGATACGGTCCAGCCCCTGCTGCTGAATCACCGGTTCAGCGACGCCAAGCTCGTTGATGCGGTTGTGCAGTGTGGTGATGTTCTGCTTGAGCGCCTGTTCCTGCACCTTGCGCGCCGCAACCGGGTTGATGGTGGCAGTCAGTTTGACTTCGGTGCCATCGGGACTGAGCACCGCCACCAGTTCGGCGAATTGCTCGGTGATCAGCGCCTTCGCAGCATCGGCCGTGGCGCTGTCGCGAAAGCGCACCTCAATCGCCTGCCCGTTGCGGCTGATACCACCGTGGCGCAGATTTTTCTCGCGCAAGGCCACCCGCAGGTCTCCGGTCAACGATTCCACGCGTTTGGTCAGCGCCGCGGGCATGTCGACCTGCAGCATGAAATGCACACCACCGCGCAAATCCAGGCCCAGGTACATGGGCGAGGCATTCATGGACGTCAGCCAGGCGGGCGAGCGGGAAATCAAATTCAGCGCCACGACATACGCGGCATCTTCCAGGTTGGGGTTTAGCGCTTTCTGGATCGCATCTTTGGCTTTGAGCTGGGTTTCGGTGTCGGCAAAGCGCGCCTTGATCGAACCGCCGTCCAGACGCACGCTATCGGCGGCGATGTTGGCTGCCTTGAGTGCCACTTCGACACGCTCAACCGACGCCGCATCCAAGCGCATACCTGTTTTGGCCACGGACACCTGCACGGCAGGCGCCTCACCAAACAGATTCGGCAGGGCATACAAGCCCCCGATCGCAATCGCCAATGCGATCAGTACATATTTCCAGAGCGGATAACGGTTCATAACAAGCCAGCTTTATTTCATGGTGCCTTTGGGCAAAACCTGCACGACTGCGCTGCGCTGCATTTGCACTTCGACGCCGGTGGCGAGTTCGACCGAGATGTAGCGGCAGCGGAAGCGGTTTGGGCAAAGGCAGAAGAGATGAACACAGAAGAACTCCGAGGATGGGTGGATAAAACAGCGGATTGCGGGGCTTTGCGTCTGCGCCCGATACGGCGCGGGTAAGCCCACTAGTTAAGACTGCGGATTGTACGGGGCGGGTATTGCACGCTCTTCAGATGAACGCCGGCGCCCCCAACGCCTTCGCCAGGGCGTCCCAGCGCGGGCGCAGCGCGGTCCAATGCCGGGCTTTCACATGGCCGAAACCACGCAGCTGTTCGGGCAGCGTGGCGAAAGCAATGGCATCCGGCAGCGTTGTCGCATTCAAGCGGGGGAGTGCAACCTCGAGTGTCGCAACGTAATGCGCCACCAGCGCCCGTTCATGGCGGCGCTCTGCGGTACGGCCAAAGGGATCGAACGCGCTGCCACGTACAAATTTCAAAGGCGCCAGCAGCCTGAAGCCCCAGCCCATCCAAGAGCCAAACCGCTGCTTTTGCAGCTCACCTTTGGCGTTGGTCTGCGCGAGCAGCGGCGGCGCGAGGTGGTAATTGAGTTGGTAATCGCCCTCAAACATGGCAGCAATGTGTTGCTTAAAACCTGCATCGCGGTGTAAACGGGCCACTTCGTATTCGTCTTTGTAGGCCATCAGCTTGAAGAGGTAGCGCGCCACCGCAAGGCTGAGCGCCTGCTTATTGCCAGGCTCCGCGGCGGCCTCGGCCTGTTGCACCCGCTGCACCAGCGCGCGGTAGCGCGCGGCGTACGCAGCATTTTGGTAACGGGTCAAAAATTCCGCTCGACTTTCAACGAGCGCGTCCAAATCGCCTGCGGTGGGCCGGGGTGCGCGGATGAACAGCACCGCCTGTGCCGGTGCCACTGCGCGGGCCAGCGCGGTCGGGTCGTGCGCCGCCAAGCGACCCCATTGAAAAGCGGCCTGGTTTTTCTCCACCGCCACCGCGTTGAGCTCCATGGCGCGCAACAGCGCTGCCTGCCCCAGCGGAATCCAGCCTTTTTGCCAGGCAAAGCCGAGCATCACCGGGTTGGTGAAAATGCTGTCGCCCAGCAACTGCGTCGCGATCGCCTCAGCGTCCACACAGCCCAGCGCGGCCGGGTCTTGCAGCGCGGCGGCTATGGCGGCTACGCAATCTGCTGCGGGGTTGGTCCAATCGGCGTTCTTCACAAACGCAGCGGTTGGCGTGCTGTGGCTGTTCAACACCACATGGCTGCGTCCCGCGCGCAAGCGCAGCGAGGTTTCTTTGCCGGCGCTCACCACGGGGTCGCACCCGATCACCAAATCTGCGCAGGCCATGCCCACGCGGGTGGTGCGGATGGCATCCTGGCTTGCGCCAATCAGCACGTGGCTCCAGGTCGCGCCGCCTTTTTGCGCCAAGCCGCCTGCGTCCTGCGTGACGATGCCGCGTCCTTCGATGTGCGCGGCCATGCCCAGCAACTGGCCGATGGTGATCACCCCCGTGCCGCCCACACCGGCAACCACCACGCCCCACACGCCATCGGTTGCGGCATCGAGGTCGGGCAACACCGGATCGGGCAGTCCCGCGTGCGGAGCCACTGCGTTGCGCGCGGCTGCGGGCTTGCGCAGACTACCGCCTTGCACCGTGACGAAGCTGGGGCAGAAACCTTTGACGCAAGAAATGTCTTTGTTGCAGGTGCTTTGGTTGATCTGGCGTTTGCGGCCAAAGTCGGTCTCCAGCGGCTCCACGCTGATGCAGTTGCTTTGCACGCCGCAGTCGCCGCAGCCTTCACACACCAGCGGGTTGATCACCACCCGCGTAGCCGGGTCGACCATGGTGCCGCGCTTGCGGCGGCGGCGCTTCTCGGTGGCGCAGGTCTGGTCGTAAATGATGACGGTGGTGCCTTCAATCTCGCGCAGCGTGCGCTGTACCGCGTCGAGCCTGTCGCGGTGCTCCACCGCTACGCCGTCGGGCAGGCCTTGCACGCCCTCGTATTTTTCCGGCTCATCCGTCACCACCGCGATGCGCTGCGCGCCCTCGGCCCGCATGCTTTGCGCGATCTGGATCACGCTGTGGCCCTCGGCGCGCTCGCCAATCGCCTGCCCACCGGTCATGGCCACGGCGTCGTTGTACAAAATTTTGTAGGTGATGTTCACGCCCGCCGCGATGGCCTGGCGCACCGACAGGATGCCGCTGTGGAAATAAGTGCCGTCGCCCAGATTGGCGAAGATGTGCCGGTCATTGGCAAAAGGCTGCTGCCCCACCCAGGGCGCGCCTTCGCCGCCCATTTGCGTAAAGCCCGTAGTGGATCGGTCCATCCACAAAGTCATGAAATGGCAGCCGATGCCCGCCATCGCGCGCGAGCCCTCGGGCACGCGTGTTGAGGTGTTGTGCGGGCAGCCCGAACAAAACCAGGGCTGGCGCTCGGGCAGCGGCGTGCCCAAAGTAAGCGCCTGCATGGAGCGTTCTTTGGCGTCCAGAATCGCCAGCTGCGCATCCATGCGGGCTTGCACATCGGCATCCACGCCCAAAGCTTTGAGGCGCTGCGCAATCGCGCGGGCAATCATGGACGGCGACAAATCGGCGTTGGCGCGCAACAGTCGGTTGGCAGCCGGGTCGGGCGCAGACCATTCACCACCGATGCCGTACGGGCTGGTCGCGTCGTCCGACACCGTGAACTTGCCGACCACGCGCGGGCGCACATCCGCACGCCAGTGGTACAGCTCTTCTTTGAGCTGGTATTCAATGACCTGGCGCTTTTCTTCCACCACCAGAATCTCTTGCAAGCCGGTGGCAAATTCACGCGTGAGCTGCGCCTCCAGCGGCCAGACCACCGCCACCTTGTGCAGGCGTATGCCCAAGCGGCGGCAGGTGGCGTCGTCCAGGCCCAAGTCGAGCAGGGCCTGGCGCGTGTCGTTGTAAGCCTTGCCGCTGGCCATCAGACCGAAGCGGTCGTTCGGGCCTTCAATCACGTTGTGGTTCAGCCGGTTGGCGCGCACATAGGCCAGCGCCGCATACCACTTGGTGTCAAACAACCGCGCCTCCTGCTCCAAGGCCGTGTCCGGCCAGCGGATGTGCACGCCGCCCGCAGGCATCACAAAGTCGGTCGGCATGGCGATCTGCACGCGCTGCGCGTCCACGTCCACTGCTGCGCTGGACTCCACAATTTCCTGGATGGTCTTCATGCCGGCCCACACACCGGCGTAACGGCTCATGGCGATGGCGTGCAGCCCCAAATCCAGAATGTCCTGCACGCTGGCCGGGAAGAACAAGGGGGTGCCGCAGGCCTTAAAAATATGGTCGCTCTGGTGCGCAGCGGTGGAGCTCTTGGACACATGGTCGTCCCCCGCCACCGCCAGCACGCCGCCCCAGGGCGTCGTGCCCGCCATATTGGCGTGCTTGAAGACATCGGAACAGCGGTCCACGCCCGGCCCCTTGCCGTACCAGATGCCGAACACGCCGTCGTATTTGTTGGTGCCCAGTGGCGCAAAGCCCAGTTGCTGCGTGCCCCACAGCGCGGTTGCGGCCAGTTCTTCATTCACACCGGGCTGAAAAACAATGTGGTGCGCCTTCAAGTGCGGCTGGGCTTTGGCCAAGAACTGGTCGTAGCTGCCCAACGGCGAGCCCCGATAACCGCTGATGAAACCCGCCGTGTTCTTGCCCGCCGCCAGGTCGCGCACCCGCTGCAACATGGGCAAACGCACCAGCGCCTGTACCCCGCTCATAAAGGCCATGCCCGCAGATTGCGTGTATTTGTCGTCCAGCGAAACCGCGTGCGCGCGCAGTTGTTCGGGCTTGATCGGGGCGTTCATGGCAATGGACTCCTGGGGTCGTAGGGCCGCCTTGTGAGCGGCTAAACATGATCTGAATCTGAGGGTTGCTCAGCGGGCCAGAAGAGCAGTGTAAACAGCTTTGACCTGACGCCTACCGACGTGTCGGCACCGGCGCGAGGGAATGACCTGCAAAATCACATCACGGCACCAAGGTGAGGAATAAGAAGCTGGCGAACAAGACAAGGTGGATCGCGCCTTGCATGACGTTCGTTCGTCCGGACGCAAGGGTCATGGCACCGATCAAAAAGGTCAGCATCAAGAGCGTGACGTCTTTTAAATCCAGGCCCAGCGTCAACGGCAATTTGTACACCACGCAGGCTGCAACAACGATAGGAATCGTCAAACCAATGCTGGCCAGCGCCGATCCGATGGTTAAGTTCATGCTGGTTTGCAGTCGGTCCACTCTGGCCGCGCGGACCGCCGCATATGTCTCCGGCAACAAAACGATGGAGGCGATCACGATGCCGGCGAGTGCTTGGGGGGCGTTGGCCGCTTTCACCATCAAATCAATAAACGGCGAAAGCAGTTTGGCTGAACCCACCACGCCAACCAGCGAGACAATCAGCAGCAACAAGCTCAGTAGCGCTGCCGATGTCGATGGTGCAGGCGCGTGAACGGATTCATCGGATGCGGACTCTGAAGGTAAGAAATAGTCGCGATGCCGAACGGTCTGGATGAAAACAAAAACCAGCCACAGGCTGAGCGAGGACATCGCCACAAAAATAAGCTGCGAATTGGTGTAAGTGCCTTCTGAGGAGCTTGTGGTGTAGAGCGGCATCACCAATACCAACACGCACAGCGTCGCCAAGGCCGCAAAGCCCGGTCCGGTTCCTTCAATGCGAAAACTTTGCTCTTTGTGCCGGATGCCACCTAACAATAAACACACGCCAACGACGCCATTGCAGGCAATCATCACGGTGGCATAAATGGTGTCTCTGGGCAAAACCGCGCTGGACGCATTGGCAGAAAACATCACCGACAAAATGAGCGCGGTCTCGATCACCGTAACGGCAAGGGCCAGAATCAAGGTTCCAAATGGCTCGCCAACGCGTTGCGCAATAACCTCCGCATGGTGCACGCTGACTATTACCGCAACCAACAAGGTGAGTGCCAGACCAACGCCCTGCAGGCCGGACTGCGGCAGCGCATGCAAATACACAATGGCGACTGCCAATGGAATAGGCACGATTTCAGGCCAGTGCTTGCGAAGTAGCTTATCCATTGAAAACAGTCTACTTGACATACGCTCTATCCATTGGGAATCGACGCCGTTGTTGTCCCCGTCAAACCAAAACCACTTGTGCAATGGATGTATAGACCGGTATGCCCGCCAAAATGTTCAATGGAAAAGTGACCCCTAAACTTAAACCAAAGTACAGCGACGCATTGGCCTCCGGCAGGGCATATCGCAAGACGGCCGGTACCGCAATGTAAGAGGCGCTGGCGGCCAAGACCATCAACAATGCGCCCTCGCCCGCGGGCAAGCCCAATGTCCAAGCCAGCCCCAAAGCCAGACCCGCATGGACGATAGGCGCGCCCACCGCATAGGCCAATAGCACGGCGGACTTGTCTTTCAGCTGGGGCATATTTCTCGCGGCCATCAGCCCCATGTCCAGCAGAAAAAATGAGAGCATGCCTTTGAAAAGGTCGACGGAGAAGGGCTGCATGGCCGCCTTGCCGGCATCGCCCGTGATCAGCCCGACCGCCATGGCGCCGAGCAAGAGCAATTGCGCACCATCGGTAAACGACTCATGCAATATCTTGCCCAGCGACGCGTGCTGCTTTCCCGGTTGACGCAACCCGTTGGCGAACACTACCGCCATGATGATGGCGGGCGACTCCATCAGCGCCATGGCTGCGGCCATATGGCCTCCAAAGGGAATATTCTGGTTTTCCAGATACTGCGTGGCGGTCAAAAACGTAACGGCACTGACCGACCCGTAGGTCGCTGCGATGGCGGCCGCATCAAAGCCACTGACGAATTTGCGCAGCACCCCGTAACCCAGCAAAGGAACAATCACGGCCAAGATCAGCGCCGCACCCAGGCTCAGGCCAATCTGTACGTTCAGACCCGAGTGCGCCAGTGCGAACCCGCCCTTGAGCCCTAAAGCCATCAGCAAATACAAAGACAGAAAACGCGAGATCGCCGGTGGAATCTCCAGGTTTGACTTGGCCATACCGGCCAGTACACCGAAGATAAAAAACAAGATGGCTGGATCAAGCAGGTTCTGCATATTTTTTAATTCTTGGTTTCATCCCACTTGGGTTTGCGACAACAGTAAAAAATTCAATTATCGATAGGTATTGACCTTTGAACGTGACGGCTCAGTAGCTGCGCTGATTTTTTGCATGGGATGATTCCGGGAGCGCCAGAAGCGCAGCCAATGCGATGCATGTTCAACTTGCGAAACAGCTCAAACAGCCTGATGTACGGGCGCGACCCCAGACAGCCGAGCTGTTGCCGAGCGATTTTTCATGTGGGTCGCAGCCGCCCCAATCAGGACGGTGGTGGCGAGGTAGCTGATCAGTTGCATCTGGGTCGGGTTGGCATCAAAACCGATCAGCCCGTGCAAGACCATACCCAGGGCCGAGTCGTTCGAGATCAGCCATGACACATCCCACGCCGTTTCACTGAAAGCTGAAATCCAGTCCGCCTGGTTTGCGGTTTTGGCAATTTGACTCGCCAGATTGCCCGCCAGCAGCACGAGTAGGCCGAAACCTGAAGTCATGTTTCAAGTTTGGGTATCCAAATCTGCCAACTCACGCACTGTCATGGGCGGGTAGGTTTTCACAGACGTAAAAATTTCGTAGCCGGCCCCGCGCTTGGTCAGCGCGGACGCTTCAAAGGTTAACCCGAGCAATCTGCCTACAATGGCAAAGCCTGCCATTCCAATGAGGAACTAGTCATGTCATTGAACGTTTCGCTACCACCAGAGCTTGAAAACCGGGTGAGGGCCCATGTTGCTTCGGGCATGTTTGGTTCCGCAAGTGAAGTCATTCGCGAAGCCTTGCGCCTGTTTGAGTCTTACCAGTCGGTGCAAAGCGCGACCTTGGCGAACCTGAAGGCGGACATTGAACAAGGCCAGGCGGACAAGCGGGCCGGGCGGGTGGCACCGCTGAATATCGCGGGCATCAAGGCGGAGGGTAGAAGGCAGCGCTCAGTAAAGGCCAATGGCTGATGCATCGTTTGGTTTTCACGGGGCGAGCGCAGGCCGATCTCTTGGAGGCTTGGCTCTTCATCGCAGAAGACAATCAGTCGGTAGCCGACAAGGTGTTGGATACGCTGCAGCAGGAGGCTAAGTTGCTCCTTGTGCAGCCGCTGATGGGACGGGCCAGGCCGGAGTTGGGTAGTGCGGTTTGCAGTTGGCCGAGTGCCACGCCCTATGTTGTGTTTTATGAAGTTGACGATTCCGAATTGACCGTACTTCGGGTGCTGCACCACGCCAGGGATGTCAGATCGGCATCCTTCTGAAAAGACACACGATTGCGCTAGAACACATTGTCAGTGGGCTATGCCAACCTACGCGCCCCCCAACAACCCCCTCAA
>RFRO01000088.1 GCA_009924455.1 Betaproteobacteria bacterium | reverse complement strand
CGGCACATGCATGCGGCCGTTCTGCGGCAATTCCAGTCGGGGGAAGCGCACGCAAGCGTTGAAGCCATAGCCGATGCGCAAGTAAAGACCCAGACCGCGCCCCGTTTTGGCGTGGTTGCGGCGCAAATGCTGGCCAACGAGTCCGCGCGGGTGCGCCGGGGCGAATGGAGCCGCGGCAGCCAGCAGGTGCTGATCAACCGATTGAACAAGTTGGTGCTACCGCGCTGGGAGAGCAGCCTGTGTTCGGCGATCAATTACCAAGCCTTGCAGGCTTTCGTCAACGACCTGAGCGTGGAGCACACGACCACCACGATAAGTACAAAATCCGCAGCAAAGAGCAGGCGCTTCCGCCGGATGTGGCCTGGGCGGCGGGCTTCATGGTCAACAGCTTCATCCGCCCCAGCGACCTGCGCACGCTCAAGCACCGGCACGTCGAGATCGTGCGGGGTGAAAACATCTACTTGCGCATGAACCTGCCCGAGACCAAAAGCCACGGCAAACCGATAGTCACCCTATACCCGGCCGTGCGAATTTATGAGCAAATCCTCAAACACCAACGCGCCGAAGGTAGGGGCGCGCCTGACGACTACCTCTTCCTCCCGCACTTGCGCGACCGCAACTACGCCCTCGCCGTGCTGGGCTTCCACCTGAACTGGGTGCTTTCCGAGACCGGCCTGAAGATCGGCGCCCACGGTCAGGCACGGAGCATGTATAGCTTTCGCCACAGCGCCATCACATTCAGGCTCCTGTACGGCCAAGGCATTGACCTGCTGACACTGGCGCGTAACGCACGCACCAGTGTTGACGTAATCAACACCTACTATGCCAGTACGGTGACCGGCGAGCAGAACATCGCGCTGCTGCAAAGCCGCCGCAGCCGCAAGGCCGCTTTCTCTTGACGACGGCCGCGTTGTCTCAAAGCAACACTCCGGCGACTTTTGAGGCCCTTTACCGCTCCCCAAGCCCAAACAAGGCCAGACATCTGTTGGAATACACCTTAACTGCTCATAAAGGGTAGTTCACTGAGGCAGGCAACTGAGCCGGTCTTGGTTAATTTGTTTTAACTTTGGAGATTTTCAACATGAAAAAGACACTAGTTGCATTGGCTGCTGTGGCAGTTGCCGGCGGCGCTTTCGCTCAAGCTACCATGACCGGCGCTATCGCTTTCGGTTTCGAGAGCGACACCACTTCTTCTAACGTGACCACATCCGGTTTCGGTATGGAAGATGCCGAGATCAACTTCGCCGTAAGTGAAGACCTCGAAGGCGTTGGCAAATTGAGTGCTGGCCTAGGCTTCGGCGGCGGCGGAAGCGGAGTCGCAGTAACCTCTAACGATTCAAACATCACGCTTGCGCTGTCCAATGGCATGAAAGTCATCATGAAAAGCGCAAAAGCTGCTGAATACCTGACGGGCGGCGTTGCTGGCGCCGGCGCGAATTTCGAAGCAGATTTGACTAACGCCGGTCTGCTGACGCGTACCCGTAACGACTCGGTTGGCGTTTCCTTGCCTGTAGCCGAAGGTACGACATTGACCCTGACCCACACGGAGTCTGAAGTTGCAATTGGTACTGGTAGCGCTGCGAATGTGGGAATTCTGCAAACTACGACAACGACTGCCGCGACTGTGCAGCCCTACAACACCGTTGTTTTGGGCTACAAAGCTGGCGGACTGGTAGTCGACGCTCAGTACCGTTCGTACGATCGCCAGGAAACCAACAGCACCGTCTACGCAAACACAAAAAATCGCTTGTCGGCTAGCTACGACCTCGGCGCCGCCAAGATCGGTGCAGGCGTTGATACAACAATGTACACCTACGGTAACAGCAACACCAAGACATTGGTTGGCATAACAATCCCCATGGGTTCATTGACCCTGGGCGCACAAATGCTAAACGTAACCGCTAGCGGAAACGCAACGTCTTCCAGCAATTACACGCGCTCTGGTGCATTGGCTGGCGGTATGTACAGCCTGAGCAAGCGCACCTACCTGACTGGACAGTACTACACCAGCGACGTCGGCGGCACCAGCAACCAGACCGGTTACCTGTTCTCGTTGTACAACACGTTCTAATTTCCCGCTGGCTTAGTGCCAGTGAGATTTAGACAGTTGAAAACCCCCGCCATGGCAACGTGGCGGGGGTTTTTCATGACTCAACTACCTCAAAACCCGTAGTCATCACCGCCGTCTTCCCCAACATAAAACTCGCCGAACAGTACTTCTCATGGCTCATCGCAATCGCCCGCTCCACCGCCTGCGCGGGCAAGGCCTTGCCGGTCACCACAAAGTGCATGTGAATGGACGTGAACACCTTGGGATCAGTCTCTGCGCGCTCCGCTGAGAGCTGCACGCTGCAACCCTGCACCGCGTGCCGGCCGCGCTTGAGGATGAGCACCACGTCGTAGGCCGTGCAGCCGCCGGTGCCTGCCAGCAGCAACTCCATGGGTCGCGGTGCCAGGTTCTGACCGCCGTTTTCGGGCTTGGCTGCGTCCGGCGCGCCATCCATGTTGACGATGTGGCCGCTGCCGGTCTCCGCGACAAAGCCCATGCCTGAGCGGGTGTTGAGGTGGCCGGTCCAGCTGACTGTGCATTCCATGGCGGTGCTCCGTTCAAAGTGATTTTTGCCTCTGGGGATTATCATCCGCGCAACACATTGAGCCCTTATGCCAAGAACGACGCCCTCCGCCAAAAAATCCCCTGCAACCCAGGCTTTGCAACCCGCCGACTACCTCACCAAAATCCTCAACGCCCGCGTCTATGACGTGGCCACCGAGTCGGCCTTGGAGGTCGCCAAAACCCTGAGCCAGCGCATCCACAACACCGTTCTACTCAAGCGCGAAGACCAGCAGTCGGTGCGCAGTTTCAAGCTGCGCGGTGCGTACAACAAAATGGCGAACCTGAGTGCGGCGCAGCTGAAAAAGGGTGTGATTTGCGCCTCGGCTGGCAACCATGCGCAAGGGGTTTCCCTGAGTGCCAAGCGCCTGGGGTGCCGCGCGGTGATTGTGATGCCCATGACCACGCCGCAGCTCAAGGTGGACGCGGTGCGCGAACTGGGCGGAGAGGTCCTGCTGCATGGCGAGAGCTACACCGACGCCTACAACCACGCGCTGACCTTGGAAAAAAAACAGGGTCTGACTTTCGTACACCCCTTCGACGACCCGGACGTGATCGCCGGTCAGGGCACGGTGGCCATGGAAATTCTGCGCCAGCACCAGGGGCCGCTGGACGCGGTGTTTGTGGCCATTGGCGGGGGCGGGCTGATCAGCGGCGTGGCCAATTACATCAAGGCGGTGCGCCCCGGCGTGAAGGTGATTGGCGTGCAGATGAACGACTCCGACGCCATGATGCAGTCGGTGGCGCATGGCAAGCGCGTGACGCTGCCCGACGTGGGCCTGTTCTCGGACGGTACGGCGGTCAAACTTGTAGGCGAGGAGACTTTCCGGATTGCGCGCGGCTTGGTTGATGACTTCATCACCGTGGACACCGATGCGGTGTGTGCCGCGATCAAAGACGTATTTGTGGATACCCGCTCCATTGTGGAGCCCGCCGGTGCGCTGGCGGTGGCGGCCATCAAAAAATACGTGGCGCTGCACAAGCTGCGTGGCCAGACCTTTGCGGCGATTTTGTGTGGCGCGAACATGAACTTTGACCGCCTGCGCTTTGTCGCGGAGCGTGCGGATGTGGGCGAGGAGCGCGAAGCGCTGTTCGCGGTGACGATTCCCGAGGCGCGCGGCAGTTTCAAGCGTTTTTGTGAGCTGATTGGCGATTTGCCGGGCGGGCCGCGCAACGTGACCGAGTTCAACTACCGCATGAGCGACACCGCGCGTGCGCACGTCTTTGTGGGTTTGAGCACCAAAGGACCGGGCGAATCGGGCCGTATCGCCAAGAATTTTGTACGCCACGGCTTTGCTGCGCTGGACCTGACCCACGACGAGCTGGCGCAGGAACATATCCGCCACATGGTGGGCGGCCACTCTGCGTTGGCGCGGGACGAGCGCGTGCTGCGCTTTGTGTTCCCCGAGCGTCCCGGCGCATTGATGAAGTTCCTGAGCCTGATGCGCCCGAGTTGGAACATCAGCCTTTTTCACTACCGCAACCAGGGCGCCGACTACGGCCGCATTCTGGTGGGCTTGCAAGTGCCCAAGGCCGATGACAAAGCCTTTGCCCATTTTCTGAAGACGCTGGGCTACCCTTATGTGGAAGAAACTGCCAACCCGGTGTACCGCATGTTCTTGCAGACCTGAGGCGGGCCGTGGCAGCAACCCTGGACGGCAAGTTGGTGGTGGCGATTTCGTCGCGTGCACTCTTCGACTTTGAAGAAGAAAATCGGGTTTTTGAGCAGGGCGACGACCACGCCTACATGGCTTTGCAGCGAAGCCGTATCGATACGCCCGCCACCCCCGGCGTGGCTTTTTCGTTGGTGCGCAAGCTGCTGGCCTTTAACGACGACAGCAGCGACGACAACTCGGACGCCGCGCGGCGGGTCGAGGTGGTCATCCTCTCGCGGAACGACCCGGTCAGCGGCTTGCGCGTCATGAAGTCCGCTGCGCACTACGCCCTGCCCATCATCCGCTGCACCTTCACGCGCGGCGAGTCGCCCTGGCGTTATCTGCAGCCGCTCAAAGCCAATCTGTTTCTCAGCACCCACTTGAGCGACGTCCGCGCCGCCCTGGAGGCCGGCGTGCCGGCGGCGCAGGTCTACCCGCATTCGGCGCATGCCAGCCAGCGCTACCCCCAAGAAGTGCGCATCGCATTTGATGGCGACGCGGTCTTGTTCAGCGACGAGGCGGAGCGCGTCTTCCACGCCGGCGGCCTGGACGCATTCCAGCGGCATGAGGCCGCCAATGCCGCGAGGCCGCTGCCCGATGGCCCTTTCAAGCCTTTGCTGGTCGCGCTGCACCAATTGCAGCAGGCGGCGCGCCCGGCGATGCGCATCCGCACCGCGCTGGTCACCGCCCGCAGCGCCCCGGCGCACGAGCGCGCCATCCGCACGCTGATGGACTGGAACATCGAGGTGGACCAGGCCATGTTTTTGGGCGGGTTGGACAAGGGCGCGTTCCTGCGCGAGTTCGAGCCGGACTTTTTCTTTGATGACCAGACCGGCCACATCGAATCCGCCGCTCGCCACGTACCCGCCGGCCATGTGGCCAGCGGCGTGAGGAACTGAGGCGATGGAGGCGATGGAGGCGATGGAGGCGATGGAGGCGACAAACGGCGCAACCCCGGCGAGCCGCTGGACCACGATCCGCCATACGGCGTCCAGCGCCTGGGCGTTGACCCGGCCGTACTTTGTTTCCGAGCAACGCTGGGTCGCCTGCGGGCTGCTGGCCGCGGTCGTAGCGCTAAACCTGGCGTTTGTGTACCTAGCGGTTTTATTCAACCAGTGGAACCAGGTCTTCTACGACAGCCTGCAAGAGAAAAACAGCACGGTGTTTTGGGCGCAACTGTGGCGTTTCAGCTACCTGGCCTTTGCGTACATCGTGGTCGCGGTTTACAAGTTTTACCTGACCCAGCTGCTCGAGATCCGCTGGCGTGCCTGGCTGACGCAGCAATTTTTGACGCGCTGGCTATCCGACCAGGCTTTTTATGTGATGGAGCTGGCGCGTTTCGGTCCGGCGAAGGGCGCGCAGGCGGACAACCCGGATCAGCGGATTCAGGAAGACATCGGGCAGTTCACCGCGCAGACGCTAGGGTTAGCCATGGGCTTGCTGCATGCGGTGGTGACGCTTGCGAGCTTTGTGGGAATCTTGTGGGCACTGTCCGGCGATTTCGGCTTCACGCTGGGCGGTAGTGAGTACGCGATACCCGGCTTCATGGTCTGGATGGCGTTGCTGTACTGCGGCGTCGGCAGTGTGCTCACGCATTACATCGGCCGCTCGCAGATCGCGCTGAATTTCCAGCAGCAGCGACTGGAAGCCGACTTCCGCCACCACCTGGTACGGGTGCGCGAATACAGCGAATCGATTGCCTTGGACGGTGGTGCGGACAACGAAAACCAGCGCCTACGCAGCCGTTTTGATGGCGTTCTGGGCAACTTCATGCGGCTGCTGAAGGCGCAAAAAAACCTGGTGTGGTTCACCAGTTTTTTTGGCCAGGCCGCCGTGGTGTTTCCCTTTGTGGTCGCGGCGCCGCGCTTTTTCAGCGGCGCGATCAAGCTGGGCGACCTGATGCAAATCTCGTCTGCGTTTGGTGAAGTGCAGGGTGCGATGAGCTGGTTTGTCGACAGCTACAGCACACTCGCCAGTTGGCGCGCCACCACCGATCGTTTGACCGGTTTTTCCAGTAGCCTTTCCAGTATTGCGGGGGGAACGCGCGTTCAGCCCTTGCTGGCGGCTGGCGCGGAACCCGGCTCGGTTGCTGGCGTGCAGGCAGACGCGGTGCGGGTGTGTCTGCCGGATGGCAGCTTGCTGTTGGCGGCAGACGGCATACGCGCCATGGCCGGCGAGCGCGTGCTGTTGCAAGGGCCATCGGGCAGCGGCAAGTCCAGCCTGTTCCGCACGCTGGCGGGTATTTGGCCTTTTGCCACCGGCGCGGTGCAACGCAGCCCAGATGCCATGTTCATCCCGCAGCGCCCGTATTTCCCCAACGGTGCGCTGCGCGAGGCGCTGGCATACCCCGAACTTCCATCGCGCTACAGCGACGCGCAACTGCAACAGGCTTTGGCAGATGCACGGTTACCCGCGCTGATAGGCGCATTGGACCGGCAGGCGGCCTGGGGCCAGACGCTGTCGGGCGGCGAGCAGCAGCGGCTGGCGATTGCCCGCGTCTTGCTCAAACGCCCGGCCTGGGTGTTCGCCGATGAGGCCACCAGCGCGCTGGATGATGCGGCGCAGGCGGCGGTGTACGGCAAGTTGGTCGCCATGACCACCGAGCGCGGCGGCGGCATGGTGTCGATTGCCCACCGCGACGGCTTGGCGGCTTTTCATACGCGTGTCTGGACGCTGGAGCCGGCAACGGAGGGCGCTGGTTTCGTATTGCGCAGCTAGCTGCGCCGCGGCCAAGGCTCAGCCCAGGCTGTTGAACCAGTGCAGCACCTGCCCCGGCAGAAATCCCAAATGACCCGGCGGTGCGCCGCTGGGAAAGCCCACATGCCCTCCGTGCACCGGTTGCCAGAGCTGCACGTCCGGCGCGATGTCGCGGGGAGTTGGCAGGCTGATTTCCGGGACAAAAGGGTCGTTGCGTGCGTTGACCACCAGGGCGGGCAGGCGCAGGCTGTGCAAGTGGGGCTTGGCGGATGCGCGGCGCCAGTAGTCCATCGCGTCCGTAAAGCCGTGCAGCGGGGCGGTGAAAGCCTGGTCAAAGTCCAGCACGGTGCGTGCGCGCAGCAGCGCCTCGCGGTCAAACAGGCCGGGGAATTGGTCCCATTTCTGCAGGGCCTTGGGTTTCATGGTGTGCAAAAAACGCCGACCGTAGACCAGGTGGTTGAAGCCGTTGCTGATGTGCATTCCGCAGGCGGTCAAATCCAGCGGCGCACACACCGCGCAGATGGCGGCGGCTGTGCTGCGGGCGGTATGGCCGGACTCCTGCGCCCAGCGCAGCAAAGCGTTGCCGCCCAGCGAAATACCCACGGCATATAGCGGCCCGGCGTGTTGCTGGCGAAGGCGCTCTAACACCCAAGCAATTTCGACGTAGTCGCCTGAATGGTAGGCGCGCGGCGCGCGGTTGATCTCGCCGCTGCAGCCACGGAAGTGCGGCACCACGAAGTCCATTCCCATAGCTTGTGCGGTTCGGGCAAAGGCCTGCGCGTAATGTCCATCGGAGTTCCCCTCCAGGCCGTGGAACAGGACCAGCAGCGGCCTATCCGTCTTTGCGGTCGATACCTTGGAATCAATCAGCCAATCCAGGTCGATGAAGTCGCCATCGGGCGTGTCCCATCGGGTGCGCCGGTACGGCACGGCGGCTGATGCTCGCTGCTGCCCCGTGTGGCTGAACAACGAAGCCCAGATGGTTTGCGCGTGCCCGCCGGGTAGCCACCAGGGCGCTGTGTAGTTCCAGGCTGCGTGGGGCGGCGCAGCGGGGGTCAATGCAGAACCTGCGGCGCACGCTCGGGCGCCCGCGCGTCTTGCGGCGTGCCGGGGCTGGCATGGTGCACGACCAGCCGCCAGCCTTGCGCGCTGCGGTGGAATACATGCGTGGTGGTGACCAACGCGGTTCCCGGTCCGGTTGAGGTCATGACGTTCACGCTCTCGACCAGGTGGTGCACGGCGGTGTGACTGCTATGCCAGCGCGCCACGCACTGGGGACGCGCGTCGATCGACGCACCATGGGCGAACAGGGCTTCGAAGCTGGAGCGTATGTCTGCCGGACCGATGGAGCGCGCACCACCGGGGTGGATGCACGCGATTTCCTCTTCGTCCGCCCAACACGCCATGAGTTTGGCGATGTCACCGGATTGCAGTGCCTCGTAAAACGCTGCGTCTACTTCATCGGGCGTACCGCCCAGAATGGCGGAGAAGGGAGGGGGCTGGCGCATCGTGGAAGCTCCAGAGTGGCGCTTTCAGCTTCCTGCGCCTGCGCTGTGCCAGGCCCGGTGACCCGGATCAGCGGTGGCCGCGCAGGCGACGGATGGCGGCGAGTTGGGCCGTCATCATCACCAGTTCGGCCTGGGCGGTGGCCAGATCCAGATCGGTCTTGGCGTTCTTGATGGCTTCCTGCGCTGCCTGGCGCGCCACATTGGCGCGCTCTTCGTCCAGGTCTTTGCCGCGCACTGCAGTGTCGGACAAGACGGTGACGCGGTCAGGCTGGACCTCGATGATGCCGCCTGCCACGAATACAAACTCTTCGCTGCCGTCGGCCAACTCAATGCGCACCGAGCCAGGCTTGACCCGGGTGATCAGCGGCGTGTGGCGCGGATAGACGCCGAGTTCGCCGGACTCGCCGGGCAGGGCGACAAAGCGCGCCTCGCCCGAGAAGATGGACTCTTCGGCACTCACCACATCGACGTGGATGGTGTTCATGGCTTAGACCTTTTTGGCTTTTTCGAAGGCTTCGTCAATCGTGCCGACCATGTAGAAGGCCTGCTCGGGCAGATGGTCGCATTCGCCAGCCACGATCATCTTGAAGCCACGGATGGTCTCGGCCAGCGACACATACTTGCCGGGCGAACCGGTGAACACCTCGGCCACGTGGAACGGCTGCGACAGGAAACGCTGGATCTTGCGGGCGCGGGCCACGGTCAATTTGTCTTCCGGTGCCAGCTCGTCCATACCCAGAATCGCGATGATGTCGCGCAGTTCTTTGTAGCGCTGCAGCGTACCTTGCACAGCGCGCGCCGTGTTGTAGTGCTCTTCGCCGACGACCAGCGGGTCCAACTGGCGGCTGGTGGAGTCCAGCGGATCCACGGCGGGGTAGATACCCAGCGAGGCAATGTCGCGAGACAACACTACGGTGGAGTCCAAGTGCGCGAAGGTGGTGGCGGGGGAGGGGTCGGTCAAGTCATCGGCAGGCACGTACACGGCCTGGATGGAGGTGATCGAGCCGACTTTGGTGGAGGTAATACGCTCTTGCAAGCGGCCCATTTCTTCGGCCAGCGTAGGCTGGTAACCCACGGCGGAAGGCATACGGCCCAAAAGTGCGGACACTTCGGTACCGGCCACTGTGCGCCTTGGCAATGTTGTTGATGAGTTCCATCATGTTCACGGTCTTGCCCACACCGGCACCACCGAACAAGCCCACCTTACCGCCTTTGGCGAAGGGGCATACCAAATCAATCACCTTGATGCCCGTCTCGAGCAGTTCTTGTGAGGGGCTCAGCTCGTCGTAGGCCGGGGCCTTGCGGTGGATGGACGCGGTTTGCGTCTGGTCTACGGGGCCGCGCTCATCAATCGGTGTACCCAGCACGTCCATGATGCGTCCCAGGGTGCCTTTGCCAACGGGCACGGTGATGGCCGCACCGGTGTTTGTCACCATCAGTTCACGGCG
>RFRO01000087.1 GCA_009924455.1 Betaproteobacteria bacterium | reverse complement strand
AGCGCGCGGCCAGCGCCAGGTCCTCTTGCGCCACGCTGTCACGCTGGTTCAGCGCCGCGTGTATCCGCGCCACCTGCAATGCCAACAACGGCGCGCGCAAGCTGTCAATGCCCAGCGCCAGCGCGGCCTGGCACAGGGCGCCCAGATCCTGGTCGTGCGCCTGCACATGTTTCAGGTCGGATTGGGTGCGGGCCAGCTCGTCGGGGCTGAGCAGTTCCAGGGTGTTCAGGCTGTCGGCGCGGCTGACCGTGTCCAGGCTGAGCCATACCCCCAGGCGCTCGGCCAGCGCGGGCGTCAAACCCGGCTCGTCCTCGCCGGATTCGTCCAGCGCGATGATGCCGAAGCGGCAATCCTGTTCCCCCCGGTTCTGGCGGATCTGACCCTTGTCCAGCGTGTAGAGCATCTGCGCTGCGGTGGCTGCGCTCAGGCGTTCGGCCATAGCCAGGGTGGCGATGCCGCCGTGGGCCTGCGCCAGCACGCCGTCCTGCCACTGCAGCGTGCCGGTTTGCAGCGTGTGGGTCAGGTCGGTTCCGCCTAACAGGCGTTCGGTATCGATGTGGTGCGGCACTTTGACCAGCGGACGCTGGCCCATGGCGCGGGCCAGTTGCGTAAGCCAGGCTTCGCGCACCGGCCCGTGCCCTGCGCGCAGCCATACGCCGCCAAAACCCAGCGGGTCGACTTGCAGGGCCAGCAGCAGCAATTGCGCATCGCTCCACTGCACCGAGGGCGGCGCGTCCTGCTGGGCGTCCTGCGCCGCAGGCGGGCTGGCGGTGCGGAGGTCCTGGGTCATGCGCGCCGGAAAGTGGAGGGCTTGAAAGCGGAGGGCTTATTTGGCGCCCGTCACAGCGCCCAGAACCTCGTCCATGGCGCGCTGCACCCGCACGCTGGAGCCGGTGTCGTCCAGCGGGTTGCGCCGCAGGCGGTGGCGCAACACCATGGGCGCGATTTCGCGCAGGTGCGCCAGGCTGACTTTTTTCGCGCCGCGCAAGGCTGCGATGGCGCGGGTGGTGCGCAACAGGGTGAGCTCCGCGCGCAGGCCGTCGGTGCCCAGCTTCTGGCACAGCGCGGCGCACTGGTGCAGCATCTCGTCGCCCACGTCGAGGCGCTCCAGCGCACTGCGCGCTTTGAGGATGTTTTTGCGCAGCTTCAGGTTGTCGGCTTCCCACTGCGCGCGGAAACCCGCCGGGTCGCGCTCGAAGGCATCGCGGCGTTTGATGACCTGCACGCGCAAGGCAATGTCTTGCGGCGTGCGCACTTCCACCGACAGGCCGAAGCGGTCCAGCAGTTGCGGGCGCAGTTCGCCTTCTTCGGGGTTGCCGCTGCCTACCAGCACAAAGCGGGCGGGGTGGCGCACGCTCAGGCCTTCGCGTTCCACCAGGTTCTCGCCCGATGCGGCCACGTCAATCAGCAAATCGACCAGATGGTCTTCCAGCAAATTGACTTCGTCGATGTACAAAAAGCCCCGGTTGGCCTGCGCGAGCAAGCCGGGCGCAAATTCCTTCACGCCTTGCGTCAACGCTTTTTCCAGATCGAGCGCGCCGACCACGCGGTCTTCGGTCGCGCCGAGCGGCAGATCGACGACGGGGACCGGGCGCTCTAAAGTAGGGAGCTTTTTGCCCGACGCTGCGCGTGCCGCCTGGCAGTGGGTGCAGGGATTGGTGGCTGCCGGATCGCAGCCGTAGGGGCAGCCCTGCACCACGCGGATTGGCGGCAGCAAATCGGCCAGAGCCCGCACCGCAGTCGATTTGCCGGTGCCCCGGTCGCCGAGCACCAGCACGCCGCCGATGCTCGGGTCGACGGCCACCACCTGGATCGCCAGCGTCATTTCTTCCTGGCCAACAATGGCCGCAAAGGGAAACGTCAATGCCATGCGCGTTCTCTCGTTTTGTCGTTTGAGGGCATCTGCGCAGTCGGTTCAGACCGCCATGCCGGGAAGCGGAGCCACGCCAATCAGCCAGACGTGTGCCACCAGAATAAAAGCCACCCATACGGCCGTGCCGGCCAGCACCGCGCCAATGGTCGCAGCGGCGGATACCGGTGCGACCCCGTTCGCTTCACCGGCTTCCAAGGCCGCCCGGTCGCGTTGGCGGGCTGCGCGAAAACTCAGTACGGCCCAGACGAGAAAGCTGCCAAACAGCAGCACATCATGCAGCGTGCCGTTGGCCAGAATATGGGCCAGCGCCCATACTTTGACACCCAGCACCATGGGGTGGCGCAAGCGGGCTTTGATGCCGTTGCCTGGAACCTCAGCGGCGGCCAACAGCACCATGGACACCCACATCAAGGCCACGGTCGCGTGGGCCATGCCGTGCGGCGGGGTCCACAACTGCACCGGCTCCAGCCGTGCCTGCCCGTAGCCCACGATGAGCAGATAAAAGCCCGCCAGCGAGACGATGGAATACACGCCCTTGAAACCCAGAGGGCCCAGCCGCACGAGCAGCGCGCTGCGCACGCCCTCGCCCCACACGCGCAACGCATGGATGCCCAGAAAAATCACCAAACCCGCAATCAGCATGTCCATAGCAGCTCCCCGATGTGTGGCGGCAGCGTGGACATCACGGCCGCCAAGCCAGCACCATTTTCAGGCAGTTCGGGTCGGTAAAAGCCGTGGTGTACGCCGCCTGCGCGTTTTCGGGGCTTTCGGTGTGCGTGATCAGACCTTCCAGGTCGAGCTTTCCGCTCTGCACGAGCCCGGTGACCGCCAGCAAATCGCCGGGCGACCACTGCGCCGCGATCCGGATGCGGGCTTCCCGCATAAAGGCCGGGGCGTAGGCAAAGCGCAGGTCTTCTTTGTAAAAGCCTGCCAGCACCACCTCGCCGCCCCCGCCGGGTTGCAAGCGCCCGATCAAGGTGTTGAGCAGGCTGGCGTCGCCGCTGACGTCGTACACGCCCCGGTAGTTTTTGCGGCTGTCCTCATCCGGGTGGACCACCGGGTAGCCGTGGTTGCCGGTGCGCCGCGTGGCTTGCGTTTCCCACACCGTGGGTGGCGGCAAACCCAGCGCCAGGTTCAGGCGCGCCAGCAAGCGCCCCATGACACCGTGGCCGATGACCAGGTCGGGTACGCCCAGAGGGACGTCATGGCGCCCGCCTGACATGGCGTGGTAGGCCGTGGCCGCCAGCGCCAGCAGCACGCCGCGCGCGCCAATGCCTGCAGGCAGGCGCACCGCGCGGTTGTCCGCCAGGATCAGGCGCTCGGCTGAGCCGCCGAACACGTTGGCGGCCTCTTTGAAGCTGTAGGACCCGGGGACAAACACGGTCTCGCCAATATCCAATTTGGCGCCCGCACCCCGACGCACCACCGTGCCCACGGATTCGTAGCCCGGAACCAGGGGGTAAGACAAGCCGGGGAAGGGCGGCATGGTGCCGTCCCACAGCAGGCGCTCGGTGCCGGTGCTGATGCCGCTGTACGCCACCTCCACCTCCACGTCGGCGGGCCCCATCTCGGCCAGTTGCAGGCTTTGCACCGCCAGCACCTGCGGGCTGACGAAGACGATGGCGCGGGCGTGTTGCGGGGCTGCGGTGTGCATGGAGCGGGCCTTCGTTTGCGGGTGACACGGGTGCCGACGCTGACGAGCCGGGCAGTTGGGCGACATATTTTTTCGCTGAAACCCCGTTTTCGGGAAAAACCGCCTTGACTAACGTCAGATTCTTGTTACAGTAATTTACATCAAAAGTGTCAATTAGGATTGACAACATGGAAAATTTACTTGCATCGATCCAGGGACCTGCCGATCTCCGCCGCCTGCCGCGCGGGCAGCTGCCGGCTTTGGCGGCTGAGTTGCGGGCCTTTTTGCTCGACAGCGTGTCCAAGACCGGAGGGCACCTCAGCTCTAACTTGGGCACGGTCGAGCTGACGGTGGCTTTGCACTATGTCTACAACACCCCGGAAGACCGGCTGGTGTGGGACGTGGGTCACCAGACCTACCCGCACAAAATTTTGACCGGGCGGCGCGAACGCATGTCCACCCTGCGCCAGCAGGGCGGCTTGAGCGGTTTCCCGCGGCGCAGCGAAAGCGAGTTCGACACCTTCGGCACCGCCCACTCCTCCACCAGCATCTCCGCCGCTCTGGGCATGGCCGTGGGAGCGCAGCACCAAGGTTCAGACCGCCATGCGGTGGCCATCATCGGCGACGGCGCCATGACAGCCGGCATGGCCTACGAGGCGATGAACAACGCCGGCATCAGCAAGGCGCGCATGCTGGTCATCCTCAACGACAACGACATGTCCATCAGCCCGCCCGTGGGTGCGCTGAACCGCTATTTGGGCAAGCTGCTCAGCGGCTCTTTTTACGCGGCGGTACGCGAGACCGGCAAGGTCGTTTTGCAGGTGGCACCGCCCTTGCGCGAACTGGCCAAGCAAATCGAGGCGCAGGCGCGCCGCGCTGCCGGTTTCCCGACGATCTTTGAAGAGTTGGGCTTCAACTACGTGGGCCCTGTGGATGGCCATGACGTAGACGCGCTGGTCAACGCTTTGCACAAAGTACGCAACGCCAGCGGGCCGCAGTTCTTGCACGTGGTCACCCAAAAAGGCCATGGTTATGCGCTGGCCGAGGCGGACCCGGTGGCCTACCACGGGCCGGGCAAATTCGATCCTGCAGTGGGCCTCAAGCCTGCGACAGCGCCGCACAAGCCGACCTTCACCCACGTGTTCGGGCAGTGGTTGTGCGATATGGCCGCGTGCGACCCCAAACTGGTGGCCATCACCCCGGCCATGCGCGAGGGCTCGGGCATGGTCGAGTTTGACCGCCGCTTCCCCGATCGCTTCTACGACGTGGGCATTGCCGAGCAGCACGCACTGACCTTTGCCGCCGGGCTGGCCTGCGAGGGCATGCGCCCGGTGGTGGCGATTTATTCCACCTTCTTGCAGCGCGCCTATGACCAGCTGATCCATGACGTGGCGCTGCAAAAGCTGCCCATGGTGCTGGCGCTGGACCGTGCGGGCATCGTCGGGGCCGACGGGGCCACGCACGCGGGCGTTTTTGATATTCCCTTTTTGCGCTGCGTGCCGGATGTCAGCATCGCCTGCCCGGCTGATGAAAACGAATGCCGCCAGTTGCTCACCACCGCCTACCAGCAGGACCACACGGTGGCCGTGCGCTACCCGCGCGGAGCGGGCGTCGGCGTGGCGGTGCAGGCCGATTTATCGCCCTTGCCCTTTGGCCAGGCCGAGCAGCGGCGCACCGGCACAACCATCGCCATCCTCGCCTTCGGGACCCTGCTGTACCCGGCGCTGGCTGCGGGGGAGGCGCTGGACGCCAGCGTGGTCAATATGCGCTGGGCCAAGCCCCTGGATACAGCCATGCTGGACCGCATCGCCGCCGAGCATACGGCGCTGGTCACGATTGAAGAGGGCGCTCTCATGGGCGGCGCGGGCTCTGCGGTACTCGAATACCTGGCCGATGCCGGCCGGACAATTCCGGTGTTGCGCCTGGGCATTGCCGACACCTTCACCGAACATGGCGACCCGGCCAAACTGCTCGCACAAATGGGGCTGGATGCCGCCGGCATCGAGGCCTCCATCCGTACCCGCTTCGCGGATGTGATGGAGCGGGCCCGCCACCCGGCGGTGTACGACGTCAGCAAAAGGCGGGCGGCCTGACATGGCGGTTTGGGCCATCGGACTGAATCACCAGACCGCGCCGGTGGATGTGCGCGGGCGCTTCGCGTTCGCGTTGGACCAGATCGGCCAGCGGCTCGACCACTTGCGCAGCGCGGTGAGCCCGCATCTGGAGGCGGCCATTCTGTCCACCTGCAACCGCACCGAGATGTACTGCTCGGGCGGCCCCGAGCACATGCTGCAGACCCTGGACTGGTTGGCCCAGGCCGGCGGCGTTGAGGCCCATGCGCTGAGGGAATACAGCTACAGCCACCAGGATGAGCATGCCGCGCGCCACGCCTTCCGGGTGGCCAGCGGCCTCAACTCCATGGTGCTGGGCGAGCCGCAAATTCTGGGGCAGATGAAAGACGCGGTGCGCGCCGCCTCGGACGCCGGTGCTTTGGGCACCACGCTCAACCAGCTGTTCCAGCGCTCGTTTTCGGTGGCCAAAGAGGTGCGCAGCGCCACCGAAATCGGCGCGCACTCGATCAGCATGGCCGCCGCTGCGGTGCGCCTGGCCGGGCAATTGTTTGAAAACCTGGGCAGTACGCGTGTCTTGTTTGTCGGCGCAGGTGAGATGATTGAGCTATGCGCCACCCACTTTGCCGCCAAGAAACCGCTTGCCATGGTGATCTCCAACCGCACCCGTGCGCGCGGCGAGCAATTGGCGGCGCAGTACGGCGCGCAGGTGATGGCCTTGTCCGAATTGCCCGACCGCCTGCACGAGTTCGACATCGTGGTGAGTTGCACGGCCAGCACCCTGCCCATCATCGGGTTGGGCGCGGTCGAGCGGGCGCTCAAAAAGCGCAAACGCCGTCCCATGTTTCTGGTCGATCTGGCGGTTCCACGCGATATCGAGATGGAAGTCAAATCCCTGAACGACGCCTACCTCTACACGGTGGACGATCTGGCCCATGTGGTCAAAGCCGGCCAGGAGCAGCGCCACGCTGCGGTGGCGCAGGCCGAGACCATCATCGACGGGGGTGTCAAAGCCTTTTCGCATTGGCTGGATCAGCGCGGTACCGTGCCCCTGATCAAGCAGGTGCAGGAACAGACCGACCAGTGGCGGCGTGCCGAATTGGCGCGGGCGCTGAAGATGCTGGAGCGCGGAGAGGACGCAGCAACGGTTTTGGAGGCTATGTCGCGCGGCCTGACCCAAAAAATGCTGCACGGCGCCTTGCACGAGTTGCGCAGCGCCGAAGCCGACGCCCGCACCCAAGCCTGCGGCAGCGTGCAACGTTTCTTCCTGGGCCGGCGGCGCTAGCTGCCCGGCCGGGTGCGCCATGCTGAGCGTGCAGCAGCTCGCCTGCGAGCGTGGCCGCAAGCGGCTTTTTTCCGATTTGAATTTCCAGCTGCAACCCGGTGAGTGTCTGCACGTGCAAGGTGCTAATGGCGCGGGCAAGACATCGCTGTTGCGCATTGTTTGCGGCCTGGCGGAGGCGCTGAGCGGAGAAATCCACTGGCGCGGGCAGGACACCCGCCTGGACCCCGGTGCTTGGCGCGCCGAGCTGGTCTACCTGGGCCATACGCCGGGCTTGAAAGATGAACTCAGCGCCGCCGAGAACCTGCATTTCCAAAGCCAGATCGATGGTTTCGCGCTCTCAGAAGAACACATTGCCAACGCGCTGCAACGCGTGGGCTTGGGCCGTCAGCAACAGATGCCGCTGCGCCGCTTGTCGCAGGGTCAAAAACGCCGTGCTGCGCTGGCGCGGCTGATTGCCCGCCCCGCGCCCGTGTGGGTGTTGGACGAACCGCTGGCCGCGCTGGACGCGCCCGCCCAGCAGGTGGTTGCGCAGTTGCTGGCTGGCCATTTGCAGGCTGGCGGCTTGGCGCTGGTTACCAGCCACCAGCCTTTGGGCGTGCCCTGCCTGGATCTGAGGTTGGGCGCATGAACCCGCATCTGCGCGCTTGTCTGTCGCTGGCGCTGCGGGATGTGCGCAGCGCCGCGCGCCGCCCCGGCGATGTCGCCACGCCGCTGTTTTTCTTTGTGGTGGTCTCGGCGCTGTTTCCGCTGGCCATCGGGCCGGAGTTGAATACTTTGCGTCTGATCGGGCCGGGCATTGTCTGGGTGGGCGCGCTGCTGAGCAGCATTCTGGCCATGCACCGCCTGTTTGCGGCCGATATCACCGACGGCAGTCTAGAGCAACTGGCACTGTCGCCCACGCCGCTGGGTTTGCTGGTAGCGGCCAAGGTGCTGGCGCATTGGTTGCTGACGGGCGCGCCGCTGGTGCTGGTGGCGCCTTTGATTGCGGTGCAGTTTGACCTCAGCCTGGATTCGACAATGGTGCTGGTGCTGGCCTTGTTGCTGGGTACGCCGGTCTTGTCCCTGATCGGCGCAGTCGGCGCAGCCCTGACCCTGGGTTTGCGCGGCGGTGAGCTCTTGCTGTGTTTGCTGGTGTTGCCCCTCTATATTCCGGTGTTGGTCTTCGGTGCGGGGGCGGTGCAGGCGCAGCTGGGCGGCTTGGGCGCGCAGGCGCATGTCTCGGTGCTCCTGGCCATGTTGACGGTGGCTGTGTTCCTGTGTCCCTGGGCGGCTTCGGCTGCTTTGCGCATTGCCTTGGAGTAAGGTCGGTCTTATGTTTTGGTTGCAATATGCCGCGCCCCAACGCCTGTACGCGCTGGCCGGACGCATCTACCCGCTGGCTTTTTTGCTGGCTGCCGTTCTCACGGCTGTGGGTTTGTACCTGGGCTTTTGGGTCGCGCCAGCCGATTTCCAACAGGGACAGGCCTACCGCATTATTTTTGTGCACGTCCCCGCGTCCTGGATGTCCATGGTCATCTACGTCGCCATGGCGTTTTGGGCTTGGCTGGGTTTGGGCTTCAAGACCCGGGTCTCGGGCATGATGACCCAGGCCCTGGCGCCGACCGGGGCCTTGTTTTGCTTTCTGTCGCTGTGGACCGGAGCGTTGTGGGGCAAGCCCATGTGGGGCGCCTGGTGGGTGTGGGACGCGCGGCTGACATCCGAGCTGATTTTGCTGTTTTTGTACCTGGGCTATATCGCCCTGACCCGCGCGATAGATGACCCGCGCCGCGCCGACCGCGCCGGTGCCGTGGTGGCTTTGGTGGGCGTGGTCAACGTCCCCATCATTTACTTCTCGGTCAAATGGTGGAACACCTTGCACCAAGGCGCGTCCGTTTCACTGACCAAATCGCCGAGCATGGCCGCAGTCATGTTGTGGGCCATGCTGGTAATGACCCTGGCCTTTTGGGCTTATGCGGTGGGCATGGCCTTTTACCGGGTGCGCCAGACGATACTGGAGCGCGAGCAGGATGCTGCATGGGTGGGTGAACTCAAGGAAATTGCGCCATGAGCTGGAACAGCTGGGAAGAGTTTTGGGATATGGGCGGCTACGCCTTCTTTGTCTGGGGCAGCTACGGCGTGGTTTTTGCCGGCGTGGCCCTGGAGCTGTGGCTGGCGGTGCGCCGGCGCAGTGCGGTGTTGGTTGCGCTGCGTAACAGCCGCGCAGATGCGCAAGCGGAAGGCACCCTATGAAGCCACGCCACCAGCGCCTGGCTTTGATCGGCGGCGGTTTGCTGTGCCTGGGTCTGGCAGCAGCCTTTGTGCTCAACGCCTTCAACAGCAATTTGGTCTTCTTTTTCAGTCCGACCCAGATAGAGGCGGGCGAAGCCCCCAAATCCACGGTTTTCCGTGTGGGCGGTTTGGTGAAGGACGGCTCGCTGCAACGCTCCGGCGCGAATGTGCGCTTTGTTGTGACCGATACCACCCACGAAGTGGAAGTGGTGTACCAGGGCATGCTGCCCGATTTGTTCAAGGAGGGGCGTGGCGTGGTCGCCCAGGGCAAGCTCGATGCCCAGGGCCGTTTCAGCGCCAGCGAGGTGCTGGCCAAGCACGATGAAAACTACATGCCGCCTGAAGCCAAAGAGGCGCTCACGCAGGCCGCCATGCGCCGGGCCGCCGATTCAGCGAAACCCTGAGGGCTTGCTGACTGCTGCAGGCCGCTCAGGCCTGTTGTTCTTTGAGGTTGTCGTCGATGAAGGCGGCCATTTGCGACTTGCTCAGGGCACCGACTTTGGTGGCGGCCAATTTGCCGTCTTTGAACAGCATCAGGGTAGGAATGCCGCGGATGCCGAACTGGGCCGGGATTTCCCGGTTTTCGTCCACATTCATCTTGGTGATTTGGAGCTTGCCCGTGTAGACAGTGGCCATCTCGTCAAGAATCGGGGCAATCATCTTGCAGGGACCGCACCATTCGGCCCAATAATCGACCAGCACGGGTTGCGTGGATTGCAACACATCGGCCGCGAACGACGCATCGGAAATATGTTTGATCAAATTGCTGGACATCTGGGGTTCCTCAGTGGAATGGCAGGGGCTGATGGCCCGGTTATCTATTGCGAAGATTGTGACAGAAAGCCGCTTGCGCCCAGCCCCGTCACCGGTTGTATATGGCTATG
>RFRO01000086.1 GCA_009924455.1 Betaproteobacteria bacterium | reverse complement strand
TTGGATCTGGCGATCGCCGGCGAGGGGCACTTCCAAATTCTGCAGGCCGACGGCACCTTGGCGTACACCCGAGACGGCAATTTCAAGGTGTCGGCCACCGGACAGCTGGTGACCTCCAGCGGCCAGCCTTTGCAGCCCGCGATCACGATTCCGGCCACTGCCCAAAGCCTGACCATCGGCCGCGACGGAACGGTCAGCGCTGAGTTGTTTGGCGGCGGTGCCGCCACGGTGGGCCAGATCCAGGTCGCGCGCTTTTTGAACCCGGCCGGTCTGACCCCAGTCGGTCAGAACTTGATGAAAGAGACACCCGCCAGCGGCGCTCCGACGGCTACCGCTCCCGGCGTGGGTGGCGCAGGCGCCCTGATGCAAGGAACGCTGGAGGCCTCCAATGTGAACGTGGTGGAGGAGATGGTCAACATGATTGAAACCCAGCGCGCGTACGAGATTAACTCCAAAGCCATCTCGGCGGTGGACGGCATGCTCAAGTACATGAACCAGAACATGTAAGGAATAGCCATGGCCACGCGTGTTTTCTCCGCTTTTGTTCTCGGTGCCCTTTGCTTGGCCGGTTGCTCGGTCTTGCCGCCGCAGCCTTTGACCCATTCCACCGGTTTTGCCCCCGTGTACCCGGTTGCCACCGAGGTGCCGGAGCAGGCCAGCGGATCTTTGTACAACGCGAGCCTGGGTGAAACCTTTCTCGGACGTGGCCGCAACTTCAAGGTTGGCGACGTCATTACTGTGGCCTTGGCTGAAACCGCGCAGGCAACGAGGACCCAAAACAACACGCTTTCACGTACCGCGAGTAACAACGCATTGCCGATCGAAATGGGCGGTGGGTTGTTGAACGTGACGCAGCTCTCGGGGGCAAAGATGGCGAGCACCGGCGTGGGTAGCGCTGACCAATCCGCCAAGTTGACCGGCTCGGTGGTGGTGAGCGTGGTGGAAGTCATGGCCAACGGCAACCTGGTGGTGCGCGGTGAAAAACAAATGGCACTCAGCGAGGGTTCCGAAATCATCCAGGTCGCTGGTGTGATTCGGCCGGAGGATGTGTCGCCCAACAACAGCGTGTTGTCCACGCGGCTTGCCAACGCCCAAATCACCTACCGCGGTACCGGCGACATGGCCGCCGCAACCCGTGCGGGTTGGGGTACCAGCGCCTTGCTCAAGCTGTGGCCTTTCTGATTTTTGGCCTCCTGACCGGAAGAAAACACATGTCTAAGCTCCCGCTCCAACTGATGCGCATCGGCGTACTGCTCGCACTGTCCCTTCTGGGTATGGGTGCGGCGCACGCCGACCGCATCAAAGACCTGGCCAGCATGGCGGCCATGCGCAGCAACCAGTTGATCGGTTACGGATTGATCGTGGGTTTACAAGGAACCGGTGACGGCTCCGACTTGACCTTCACCACGCAGAGCATGAAGACCTTGCTCAGCCGCATGGGTGTGAACCAAGAGAGTTCGATCGCTGACTACGAAGCAGCAGCGGCGGCCGGCAAAATCAACCTGGCCAATGTGGCGGCCGTCATGATCACCGCCGAGCTCCCCGGCATGGTCAAGCCTGGCCAACGCATTGACGTCAACGTATCGGCCATCGGTAAAGCCACCAGCTTGCGTGGCGGCAGCCTGTTGATGACCAGTTTGCGCGGCGTCGACGGACAGATTTATGCCTTGGCGCAGGGCGCGCTAACGTCGACGGGGATGGATGTCGGTGCGGCGGGTTCCAAGGCTGCCAGCGGTGTGACCACTGCTGCGCGCATACCCTCGGGCGCCATCGTTGAAAAGTTGGTGAACAACTCCTTTGACAAAACCGACAGCGTGCTATTGAACTTGCGCGACGGGGACTTCACCACCGCCAGCGCCATCATCCAGGCCATTAACACCAAGTTCGGCGGCGACATTGCCCGGGCATTGGACGGCGTATCGATTCTGGTTCGCGCACCCAGCGACTTGAGCCAGCGTGTGACCTTCATGAGCATGGTCGAGAACCTGGACGTGCAGCCCGGCGAAGGCCCGGCGCGGGTGGTCATCAATGCCAAAACCGGTACGGTGGTGATCAGCCGCAATGTACGGGTGACGGCGGCTGCGGTGACCCACGGCACCATCACCGTGTCGGTCGCGATGACCAACGAGGTCTCCCAACCCGGAGCGCTGTCGAACGGAACGACCCAGGCCGTACAAAACGCCGACGTGAAAATTGAAGAGCCGAACAAGCCCATGTTCTTGTTCCAGCCCGGCGTGGACTTGCGCGCCATCGTCGATGCGATCAACCAGGTAGGCGCCACGCCCTCGGCTTTGATTGCCATCCTCGAAGCTTTGAAGAGTTCTGGCAGCTTGCGCGCCGAGCTTTTGGTGATTTGAGTTCACACGCTGCTGCATCGATTGCACCATGGACGCACTCTCCAATAACCTTCCACCGGCAGCCAACGCGGCGCTTGGCGGCACAGGTCCGGGCTCGTACCTGGACTTTGACGCCCTGGGTCGGCTGAAAGGGAAAGCGGCGAAGGACGGCAAAAGTGCAGCCCGCGAAACCGCGCAGCAATTTGAGGCGCTGTTCTTGCAGATGATGATGAAGTCCATGCGGGATGCCAGCTTCAAAAGCGATCTGGTGGAGTCGCAGGCCAAGGACACCTTTGAAGGCATGTTCGACAAGGAAGTCTCGCTGGCCATGGCCAAGAAGAACACGCTAGGCTTGGCCGACATGCTGATTAAGAACATGCCGGACCCGGCGGTTCAGGCGGCCAATGCCCAGGCTATCAAAGACATCCAGGAGCAGCAGGCGCACAAGGAACAGCAGCCCAGCTCCACAGCCAGCGTATTGCAGGCCCGTGCGGCATCGGCCAAAGGTTTTTCATTGGCTGCGCCACAGGCCACGCCCATGTCGCTGGCGCCGGCCGCCCAAAGCGCATTGCCCTTGTTGCGTATGGGCGGGCCCCTGCCTTTGAGCGCGGCGCAACGCCCGATTGCCAAAGCCGAAGAGGCGACCAAGCCAGTCGATTCCGCTGACGGAGCCCGGCGATGAGTGACATTCTGGGCGTTGCATCAAATGCGGTCGCTGCGTACCAGCGCGCGCTGAATACGACGGCCAACAACATCGCCAACGTTTCGACGGTTGGCTATTCACGCGAGACCGCCAACTTCGTGGCCAATCCGGTCACCCAAACCGGCAATATTTTCATGGGTACCGGTGTGGCCGTGGACCGCATTACCCGCCAGTACAACGCATTTGTTGAAGCCAATCTGCGCAACAGCAACAGCGACTTGACCAGCCAGGAACCCATGGTGAACTACGCCAACCGCGTGGTGGACATCATGGGTGGTGAGACCATGAGCCTCAACAGTGCACTGGACCAGTTCTTCTCCTCGGCGCGGGACGTATCGACCGACCCGGCTTCCACCGTGCTGCGTAGCAGCTTTGTGCGCGATGCGCAAGGCGTAGCGGACCGATTCGGCCAGTTATCGTCTCAGCTGGATTCGATTCAAGAAGAAACCAGCCAAGCCTTGCAGGGGCAGGTCGACCAGATCAACTCCCTGTCCAAGCAATTGGCCGTGGTGAATACCCAGTTGACGAAGCAGCGCACCGCCGATTCCCAGCCGCCCGGGCTTTTGGACCAGCGCGACCAACTGCTGCGCGACATGTCGAACCTCGCGCATGTCAATACCAAATTCGATTTGAACGGTACCGTTACGGTCAGCCTTGGCCCGTCAATCAACCAGGACCTGGTGGTCATCGGCAACAAGTCGGTCCCCATCGGTGCCAATTTCAATTCAGCATCGCCAGAGAAGGTGGCGCTGGTGTTGGACCCTTACGGAAAGCCGCTCGCCTTGAGTGGCCCGACCAGCGGCAGCATTTCAGGCTTGATGACGTTCAGGGAGCAGGTACTGGGAAGCTCCCGTGCTGCATTGGATAACCTGGCGAAGAGTTTTGCGGGTGCCGTCAATGAGGTGCATCTGGGCGGTATCGATGGATACGGTAATCCGGCAGTTGCGCTCTTCGCATTCGATGCATCTGCCTCCAGCGCCGCCGGTGGTATGCACGTGGCATTCGATGATCCGATGCGGGTCAGTGCGGCCGCACAGTTTCGGGTGATCGAAAAAGACACCAATACCAGCGGGACGGACGCGACTTTGCTGTATGAGCCCAGTGCAACTCTGGTGCGCAGTACGCCGGACGGGCAGCTGCTCGTGCCCGCAGACGACATCAGCAAGGTGTTTGTCAACAACCCCCATCCCAGCGCCGGTCATGCGGTTTCGGTGGCCAGCAGCGTGCCGATTCAAGCGGTGGCCTCTGTGGCGCGGGGAATGCAAGATGTGCACTTTTATTTGGACGCGGCACAGAGCGGACAGAACCTGAACATCCTCACCCGCGATGGGCGCGCACTGGTGGGCGGCAGCCTCAGCGATGCGATGCAGGAAACGCTGATGACCACCAGCAACGGGTTCGCGTCCGGTGCCACGTACAGCGAAGCCTATTTGAATGTCTCAGGCAGCAGCGGCTACCGCGACATGCAGGTTTTTTATGGCGCACAGGCCACGGTGCAGCAGCAACCGGTTTACAACAGCAAAGACCAGATTGCCGGCTACAAGACCTTTCCTGCGGTTCTGCAGGGCAACCGGATCCAGACCGGGCAAACCGGTGCCATTGCAGCAGACGCGTTTGTGATCAACGGGGTTGCGCTCGATGGATTGGTTGCGCTGAGCGACGGCTCCACCCGCCAAGCGAGCGATCTGGCGACCTGGATCAACAGCAAAACCTATGTGAAGGCGGACGCGCTGGTCGATACGGTGACCATCAATGGACAGGCCGTCAGTGCCGATGACAGCACACGCTTGCCGATCACCGTGATCGAAGACACCTCGGATGGTGTTCCGACCATTGGCGGCGAGTCGATATTGAATATGTCGATGGAGATAGGCGGCCAGACCATTGACACCACCGAAGTCACCGATCTGAATGGCTTGGTGGCTGCGATCAACCTCAAGTCCTCCGATACCGGCGTCGCAGCCAGCATTTCCCGCGCTGGAAACGAGGTGCACTTGGTGCTCTCGCCCACCTTGAATAGCGGTGTCACGGCGGTCGCGTACAACGAGATTCGCATACCGCCAAGCCAGATACGCCTCAGTATGCCGCTGTCTATCTCCGGAGTGGACATCGCCAGTTACCAGGACGGCGCGCTCACGCCCGCCTTGCGCAATATCTATGACTTAGCCACGGCCATCAATGACCAGACGGACAACACGCATGTGAAGGCGTCGGTGACGCCGGCGGGTGAGCTGGTGATCACCAATGAGGCAGGCTACGAGGGCCAGGACATCACCATCGACACCACCTACTACGGCGGTAGCGAGGCCAATGCGTTGAGTATCTCTAGCGGTGTCTATGGCGGAAACCTGCGCTTGACCCAGCCGGTAACAGCAGACGACAGCGGAACCGGCTACACACCTTTGCAGCTCACCTTCGGTGCATCCGGAACGCCCTACGAGATGGCCCAACTGGGCTTCCGTACCGAGGCCAGTATCAGCGGCGCGACGCCGGATGATTTGCTGGTATTCGTATCCGGCGCGGGTATGTCGTCGGTCGCGGCGAGTTATGCGGGACATCCGGTTGATCCGCGTGAAGCCTTGCGCTCGCAGAGTCTGGAAGTCGAATTCACGTCGGCAACCCACTACACCATTACCGATAAAACCAGCGGAACCGTACTTGCTAGCCGGGACTTTGACCCTGCCGAATTGGCCCCGGGCCTGGAGTACCAGGGGCTGCGCCTGTCGTTCACCAGTGCGCCCGCGCAGGGTGATATGTTCAATATGAACGGCAATCAGGATGGCGTTGGCAACAACGACAACGCCATCGCCCTCGCCGCGCTGGAGAACAAGCACCTGGTGGGCAACAAGACCATCAGTGCCGCTTACATCGACCACGTGAATGAGATGGGCAATATTGCCCGCCAGGCCACGATTGCGCAAACCGCCTTGACGGTCGTTCATGAGCAGGCGGTCGCGTCGCGGGACGAACTCTCCGGCGTCAGCCTGGACGCCGAGGCCGCCGACCTGATCCGGTTTCAGCAGGCCTATCAAGCGGCCGCCAAAGTTATCCAGATCTCCGGACAGCTGTTCGACAGTGTCCTGGGCATCCGCTAAGCGATATGTAGCAAGGCCACACCATGCAAATTTCCACCGCCTTCATATTTGACCGCGCTACCAAGCAGATGAGCAACGCGACCAACGCGCTGAGCAAAAGCCAGGCGCAGATCGCAACCGGTAAACAAATTCTCAACCCGAGTGACGCGCCGGACCAGGCCGCCATGATGGCTCGCATCAAAGCCACCCTGGCCCGCCAGGAAAACTATGGGAAGGCTCTGGACACCGTGCAGGCCCGCCTGGATTTGGAAAGCACCACGTTGACCAGTGCCAGCGATGTGCTGGTAAGGATCAAGGAACTGTCGATTCAGGCGAGCAACGGGACGCAGGGGAACGTGAGCCGTACCGCAATCGCCACGGAGATGAAGGGCCTGCGGGATCAGTTGCTCAGTCTGGCCAATACCCGCGACACCACGGGGAATTACATTTTTGCCGGTAGCAAAGTCAGCACACCTGCTTTTGAAGCCGACGCCACCGGCGCGGTGAGTTACCAGGGTGACCAGACCCGCATGAACATCGCGGTGGGCGATCAGCGCCAATTGCCGCTGAACCGACCCGGAACCAACGCCTTTGTGCGGGTGGTTCGCACCGATTCCGATGGGGTTGCCAGCGGTACGGGATTCTTTCAGTCTGTGGACGATCTGATTACCGCTGTCAAAGGTAATGATGCAAGCGGGATGCGGCGAGGGCTCACTGAAATGGACGCTTTGCACAATGGCGTCGTGCTGGCCCAAGCCGATTCCGGCACCAGCATGAAAGTGGTTGAGCAGCAGGGCATTATGTTGGACGACACCAAGATTACGCTGAAGAAAGCACTCTCCAATGTGGAGGATCTGGACATGGCATCCGCTATCACCCAGATGCAGAAGCAAATGGTCTCACTGGAAGCCGCGCAGGCCAGCTTTGCAAAAATTTCCCAGCTGTCGCTCTTCAAATACATCTAAGCAGATGGATGTAGTCGCTGACGCAATACGCTGAACACTTAAAAGAAACGTAAACCATGGTTACCGCCGTCACATCGACTTCATCCAGCAGCACGGCTTCGACGAGCACAAGCACTAGCACGAGCGCAGCGAATACCAAGGCGGCCGCGAACATCACCAACACCATGGGTGCGGGATCGGGTATTGACACCAAGTCATTGGCTGCCAATTTAGTGGCAGCTGAACGCGCACCGCGTGAGAATGCCATCAACAAAAACATCGCCAAGAACGAAGGCGTAGTCTCCGGGATGGCGGCGGTCAAATACGCGCTAAGTGGCGTCAAAACTGCATTTGACAACCTCAAGGACCTCTCTGACTACACCAGTATTCAGGTTACAAACAGTGCGTCAAGCGCATTCACGGCCACGGCCAGTTCGTTGGCAACCGCTGGTAACCACTCGATAACCGTCACGACTTTGGCTAAGCCCCAGAGATTGCTGTCCGATACCACCTGGTCCGCGACCGACGACACGGTGAGCAGCAGCGATATCACGCTGACGCTGGCTGCCAGCGGAACTGGCACGGGTGTGACAGGCGGAACGATCACCGTGAGCAGCGCCAATTCCACGCCAGCCGGCGTAGTTTCTGCCATCAATGCTGCCAATTTGGGCATATCTGCTTACCTGCAGTACACCGGCTCGGCCTACCAAATCATGGTGACCGGCCCCGAGGGTGCAGACAACGGCTTCACGCTCAGCAGCAGTGACACGACAAATCTGCCTTTTGCCTCCACCAACTTGCAGGAGTCCGGTGATGCGGAGTTGACTGTCGATGGGGTGGCGATTACGAGTAGCAGCAATGCGGTGACCGATGCCATCGGGGGCGTTACCCTGAACCTTTTGGCCACTACCTCATCTGCCAGCTTGGGCTTGAGTAACGACACGACCGCCGTCAAAACCAAGATTCAGGCACTGGTAACCGCATACAACGATGCAATGAGCATTTTTGACGAGGTAACCAACCCGAAGTCGACCCTGGAGACGTACGGTGCGACCTTGGTCGGTAACTCCAGCGTCCGATCGCTACGCGACACTTTGCGGTCCATGATGACAGCCGAATCCACCACGCCCACCACCGACGGGAGCTACAGCTACCTGCACGACCTCGGTGTGGATCTGGACAGTGCCGGCAAGTTGACGCTGAGCACGTCCACCTTGGATACCGCGCTTGCTAGCAACTTCAGTGATGTTGTCTACCTGATGACCGGCAATCAGGAAGCGTTGAGTACCTACGACACGACTACCGACGCCGGAATTGCCGGTGAGGCAAGCAGGACCCTGACGAGCGCACTCAGCGCAAGCGGCACTTTGACGATTGAGAGTGCTAACGCCACAGACCGCATCGCCAAGTACAAAGACGACCTCACCAAATTGGAAGATCGCATGACCCAACTGCTGGCACGCTATACGAAGCAGTTTTCTGAGATGGATAGCATGGTCGGTCAGACCAAGAGTACCCAAACCGGCTTGACCAGTTCCTTTGCCGGCCTAATGGCGATGTATACCAATAAGTGACGGAGTGTCTCTTCCCGGTGATTTCGAGCCGTAGCGCTCAAGTTTAGAAAAGTTCGTCCGAATCATCTTGACCAAGCCCCTGCGCAAGTACCGGGGGATCTGAATACTGCCCCAGCGCGGTCAGTAGGTTTTTGAAAGGACGGACAACTATGGTTTCCTCTGTAAAGGGCGCTTCTGCTCAGCAGGCAGCGCCTTCCCCTATCGAGGTCAATGTGCCGCGCGGTAAAGGCGCAGCGGTATCTCATCCCAGCACCGTTGATTTCGACCAGGCCCAAGCCAACCGCAATATCCATGCGGCCGTAGGGATGTTGAATCAGCAAATGGCCGAAAGCCATCGTGGCCTGGGCTTCTCCTATGACGATTCCGTCAAATCTCCCGTGATCATGGTTCGCAATACAGCGACCGGAGAAGTGGTACGGCAGATTCCCTCAGAAGATGTTTTGCGCGTGGCCCACAAGATGGACGCGCTGCGGGGCATTCTGTACAACAAGGCTGCGTAGTAGAAATATTTAAAAGCGCACTCAAGCTTTGTCTAACACTGCCGATGCTTTCATTATCAAAGCGGAACTGACAAGCCTCTCACCTCAATTTCTGGAGAACTGAAATGTCTGTAATCAATACCAACGTAAGCGCCCTGAATTCGCAGGCCGCACTGGCCAAAAACAGCCGTGCTATGTCGTCGGCCATGGAGCAGTTGTCTACGGGTAGCCGTATCAACTCCGCCAAAGACGATGCCGCCGGCATGGCGATTGGGACCAGCATGACATCGCAAATTCGCGGTTTGAACCAAGCGGTACGTAATTTGAATGACGGCGTGAACCTTCTGCAGACTGCTGAGGGTGCGCTGAACGAGACGACCAACATGTTGCAGCGCATGCGTGAACTTGCGGTACAGGCGGCTAGCGGCACCTACTCCAGCACACAGCGCTCCTACCTGCAAACTGAGTTTTACGCTTTGAATTCGCAAATTGACAAAATTGCAAGCGAGACAACGTGGAACGGTTACACCGTTCTGACCGGCACGACGGGCGGAACCACCGCTGGCACCTTCAGCTTTCAGTCGGGGCAAACCTCGGGCCAAACTATCGATGTCGTAATTGGTGGAATGACCATATCTGCACTCGGATTGACCGCAACTGCTTCTACTGGCATAGCGTTGTCCTCGGCAGCAAGTGCTTCTGCAGCAATCGCTTACATCGATTCAGCGATAAATACTGTAAACAGCCAGCGTGCAACGATTGGTGCTGCTGTGAACCGTATGACTTACGCCGCCGACAACATGACCAACATTTCGGCCAACGCATCTGCATCTCGCAGCACGATTTTGGATACGGACTACGCAACCGCGTCGACCAACCTGTCCAAAGCGCAAATCATCCAACAGGCATC
>RFRO01000085.1 GCA_009924455.1 Betaproteobacteria bacterium | reverse complement strand
TGACCGGGGCATCAAGGACGGCATGGTCGAGTACCAGCACCGGCGCGACAGCGCATCCCAGAGCCTTGCGCTGGCCGATATCGCCGCCCACGTGAAGGCGCAGCTTCTGGTGTGATGGTTGCAGCGGCGAGACTGAGTCGTCGTCGCCTGTTGGCGCTGGCAGCGCTGGCGCCTGTGGCGCAGGTACACGCCGGTGCCCAATTGGAAGAACCGCTGGTGGATGTGGTCCGGACCGCCCTGAGCGCCGCTGTGCACAACAGCGCGCCGCCGGAGCCAGAGTTTTCAGACCCGGCCCTTCGCGCGCACTACCAAGACTGGCTGGCGGTCAATGACAAGCGCTTGGTCTCTCGCATGCCGGAGGCCAGCACGCGCCAGGAATTTTTGTCGACGGTCTGGTACGAGGCCAAGCGCGCCGGTTTAGACGTGGAACTGGTGCTTGGGGTGGTGCAGGTGGAAAGCGCGTTCAGAAAATTTGCCGTCAGCCGTGTCGGTGCGCGTGGCTTTATGCAGGTCATGCCGTTTTGGGCACGGCTCATCGGTGATGGAGATCCTGGCGTTTTGTTTCACACCCAAACCAATTTGCGGTTCGGCTGCGTCATTTTGCGGCACTACATGGACCGCGAGGCCGGTGATCTTTTTATGGCTTTGGGCCGCTACAACGGCTCACGCGGGCAGGCGGCGTATCCCGACGCGGTCATGGCTGCCTCGCGGACCTGGAGCTAGGCCGCGCAAGGCTGCATACGGGTAGTCGCTTCAGGCTGCGTCGCCGGCGATCACCTTTTGCAGTTCGCCGGACTCGTACATCTCCGTCATGATGTCAGAGCCGCCAATGAACTCGCCTTTGACATACAGCTGCGGAATCGTCGGCCAGTTGCTGTATTCCTTGATGCCCTGGCGCACTTCCGGATCTTCCAGCACAATGCGTTGCTGGGTATCGGACATGGAAGCTCCTAAGCGAAAAATGCGGGAAAAAGCGGCAAAGTCGTGATTATCCGGGAATGCGCTTGAACTCCCGATAATCAAGCCCTCGCAATCCGGAGGCTTTTCATGCTTATCGCCAAAGACAGTGCTGTCACCATCCATTTCCAGCTCGCCAACACCCAAGGAAAAGTCCTGGAAAAAAGCCAGCAGCCGCTGGCTTATCTGCATGGCGGCTACGGCAACATTTTTCCGAAAATCGAAGCGGCGCTGGAAGGGCAGCGCGCAGGCTACGAGACCTCCGTTGACCTGAGCCCCGAAGATGCATTTGGCGTTTTTGATCCGGCCCTGCAACAAACCATTCCCAAAACCCAGTTTCCCCCGGGCGTCAAAGTCGGCGGTCAGGTTGAAGGGCGTGATGCCCAAGGCAATGCCCGCGCTTTCACCGTGGTGAAAATCAAGGGCCCTGAGGTGCATCTGGACGGCAATCATCCCTTGGCCGGCCAGGCGCTGCGCTTCAGCTGCCGCGTAGTCGATGTACGCAGCGCGTCAGAGGAAGAAATCGCCCACGGCCATGTGCATGGGGCCCACGGCCACCAGCACTGAACCCGCCTCCTACAATGCCCCGATGAGCGCGCACCGCCCCGCATTTACCGAGCAGTTGCGCGACGCGCAGCACCTGAACCAATCGCTTTTGTGCGTGGGCTTGGACCCGGATCCTGCGAAATTCCCACTGCAATGGCGCGGTGACGCCCAGCGCATTTTTGACTTTTGCGCAGCCATCGTGGACGCCACCGCCGACCAGGTGCTGGCCTTCAAGCCGCAAATTGCGTATTTCGCCGCCCACCGTGCCGAAGACCAACTCGAGCGCCTGATCGCCCACATCCGCCAGGTTGCTCCGCGCGTGCCGTTGATTCTGGACGCCAAGCGCGGCGACATTGGTAACACCGCTGAGCAATATGCCGCAGAGGCCTTTGTGCGATACGGTGCGGATGCCGTCACCCTCTCGCCGTATATGGGTTTTGATTCGGTCGAACCCTACTTGCGCTATCCCGGCAAGGGCGCGTTTTTGCTATGTCGCACGTCCAACCCCGGGGGCGACGATTTTCAAACCCGCCCTTTGGCCGACGTTGCGGGCCAGCCCAAGCTGTTCGAGCGTATTGCCCAATTGGCTGCCGGTGACTGGAACCGCAACGGCCAACTCGGGCTGGTGGTGGGTGCGACCTATCCGGCCGAAGTGGCGCGGGTGCGTGAGCTGGCTCCCACCTTGCCCTTGTTGATTCCGGGCGTCGGCGCACAGGGCGGGGACGCCCATGCAACCGTGCAGGCCGGTTACCGCAGTACCGCAGGCCACGTGAGCGGCCCTATCGTGGTGAACTGCTCGCGCAGCGTCTTGTACGCCAGCAGCGGCAGCGACTTCGCATCGGCTGCGCGCGCCGAGGCCCAGGCCACCCGGCTGCTCTTACAGGCGGCCAAGGGCTGAAACGGCCCGGCTCGCGGGTCCTCGGCGGGGTTTTATTTCCCGTTGATACCCAGAAGTTCCACTTCAAACAGCAGCGTGGCGTTGGGCGGGATGACATTGCCCGCGCCGCGTGCGCCGTAGGCAATCGTCGATGGGCAGGTGAGCTTGGCTTTGCCGCCAACCTTCATCCGCTGAACACCTTCGGTCCAGCAGGGGATGACTTGGTTCAAGGGGAATTCCGTCGGCTCATTGCGTTTGTAGGAACTGTCGAATTCGCGCCCGTCGGGGAAGGTGCCCCGGTAATGCACCTTGACCAGATCCGTGGCTTTGGGGCTGGCACCGGTCCCGTCCTTGAGTGCGCGGTAGACCAGACCGCTGGCGGTTTGGGTGGCGCCGGGCTCTTTGGCCGAAGCGGCGAGCGTGGCATCGTCGGCCCAGACAGCGTGTGACAGGATCAGGGCCGAGGCGGCCAACAGGGTGCGGGGACGGATCAGAAAGGTCATGGCAGCTTGCGGGTTGGTAAAAGATGCCAGTGTAGCCAGCGGCGGGGTCCGTGTTCTACAGTCGGCGCCAGTGGCACGTATTGGAGATGGCAGCATGACAAATCAATTTTCGACCGTGCAGGTCGCGGTGCGCAGCGGCGGCGTAGCCTGGGTCGAGATGGCCCGGCCTGCGGTTTTCAACGCTTTCGACGAGCAGATGATTGGTGAGCTTGACGCGGCCTTCGCGGCGCTGGCGGCAAACCGGGACGTGCGGCTGGTGGTCTTGTCGGCGCAGGGCAAGCATTTCAGCGCCGGTGCGGATTTGCAGTGGATGCAGCGCGCCAGCCAGGCCAGCGAGGCCGACAACCTGGCCGACGCGCGGCGCTTCGCGGCGATGCTTGCGCGTCTGGCACAGATGCCGCAACCCACCCTTGCGCGGGTACAGGGCGCGGCGCTGGGCGGCGGCGTGGGTCTGGTCTGCGCCTGCGATATGGCCATTGCCAGCGAAGACGCCCGTTTCGCATTGAGCGAGGCGCGGCTGGGCATCTTGCCGGCCATTATCGGCCCGTATCTGGTCAACGCGGTGGGGCCGCGCCATGCCAAGGCCTTGGCCTTGATGGCCGAGCGCATCGACGCGCAGCGGGCCCTGGCCATTGGTTTGGTGCACCAAGCGGTGCGGGCCGACGAACTGGATGCGGCGGTGGACAGCGCGCTGGAGGCGCTGCACCAAGGCAGCCCGCAGGCACAGCACGCCATCAAGCAATTTTTCGGTCAGCTCAGCGTGGGGCCGGTTGGCGACGAGGCGCGCGAGCTGAGCGCGCAAACCATTGCCCGTGCCCGCACCACCTCTGACGCCCAAGAGGGCTTCGCCGCTTTCCTGGAAAAGCGTGCCCCGCGCTGGGCTGCGCCTTGAGCCGAACGCCTCAGGCCAGCAGCGCGTTCACCCGCTTCACGTAGGTCGCAGGGTCTTCTGGCAAGCCGCCTTCAGCCAACAAAGCTTGGTCAAACAGGATGTGCGCCAGATCGTGGAAGTGCACCGAGCCATCGAGTTTCTTCACCAGCGGGTGGTCGGCGTTGACTTCGAGTACCGGCTTGACCTCCGGCGCCTTTTGACCTGCTTGCTTGAGCATTCGCGCCAGTTGCGTGCTCATGCCGTGGTCTTGAACGACCAGACAGGCTGGGCTGTCCACCAGCCGTGTGGTCACGCGCACGTCTTCGGCTTTGTCTTTGAGCGCTTCTTTCAGCTTGGCCAGGGTCGGCTTGAAGGTTTCGGCTGCGTCTTCGGCAGCTTTTTTCTCGGCTTCGTCCTGTAGCTTGCCCAGATCCACCGCGCCTTTGGCCACGCTTTGCAGCGGGGTGTCGTCAAACTCGTGGAGGTAGTTCAGCGCCCACTCGTCCACGCGGTCGGTCATGAGCAGAACTTCAATGCCTTTTTTCTTGAAGACTTCGAGTTGCGGACTGTTTTTGGCGGCGGCCAGCGTGTCGGCGGTGATGTAATAAATTGCCTCTTGGCCTTCCTTCATACGGGCTTTGTAGTCGGCAAATGACACGCTCACCGTGTCGCTGCTGGTCGAGGCAAAGCGCAGCAGCTTGGCCAGGCGGTCCTTGTTGGCAAAGTCCTCGCCCAGACCTTCCTTGAGTACCGCGCCGAACTCGGTGTAGAAGCGGCTGTACTTGCCGACCAAGGCTTTGTCTTCTTCGCTCACCACATCGGTCACGCCGTCGGTGGATGTCTCGGGCGCTTTGTCGTGCTTGGCCAAATCTTCCAGCATGCCCAGCACGCGTTTGGTGCAGCCTTCGCGGATCGCTTTGACGTCGCGGCTTTCTTGCAGCAATTCGCGGCTGACGTTGAGCGGCAAGTCGGCTGAGTCCACCACGCCTTTGACAAAGCGCAAATAGGTCGGCATCAGCGCTTCCGCGTCGTCCATGATGAAAACGCGCTTCACATACAGCTTGATGCCGGCGGTCTTGTCGCGGTTGTACAAGTCCATCGGCGCTTTGGCTGGCAGGTAGAGCAGCTGGGTGTATTCGGTGCTGCCTTCGACCCGGTTGTGGGTGTGTGACAGCGGGGGCTCGGAATCGTGGCTGATTTGTTTGTAGAAATCGTCGTACTGTTCCTGGCTGATGTCCTTTTTGGCGCGGGCCCAAATGGCGTTGGCTTTGTTGACGGTTTCCCACTCGCCGGTCTTGACCATACCGCCGGGTTGGCGGCCGCCCTTTTCGTCGTTCGGGTCTATCAGTTCGCCGTCTTTCCATTCCTCTTTTTCCATGAGGATGGGCAGGCTGATGTGGTCGGAATATTTGCCGATGATGCCTTTGACCTTCCAGGGTTGGGCGTAGTCGGTGGCGTCGTCGCGCAAGTGCAGGGTGACGCTGGTGCCGCGTGCGGCGCGGGTGATGGACTCGACTTCGAACGCGCCGCCGCCGCTGGCGCCGCCATCGCTGATCCAGCGCACGGCTTCGTTGGCAGCCAGACCGGCGCGGCGCGATTCCACCGTGATCTTGTCGGCCACGATAAAGCCCGAATAAAAGCCCACGCCAAACTGGCCGATGAGTTGCGAATCGGCCTTTTGGTCACCACTGAGTTTGCTGACGAAATCTTTGGTGCCGCTTTTGGCGATGGTGCCCAGGTTGTCTATGGCTTCCTGTTGCGACATGCCGATGCCGTTGTCGGTGATGGTCAGGGTCTTGGCTTCCTTGTCCAAGGTGACCTTGATTTGCAATTCCGTGTCGCCATCAAACAGCGCGCTGTTATTGAGTGCTTCAAAACGCAGTTTGTCGCAGGCGTCGGATGCGTTGGAGACCAGCTCGCGCAGAAAAATCTCTTTGTTGGAATACAGCGAATGGGTTACCAGGTGCAACAGCTGTGCGACTTCGGCTTGGAAATTCAAGGTTTGTTTGGTCATGGTCAATAGGAACTGAAAAGGAAGAGAGGGCGCTGCCGAAGACGGCATGCCGGGAGATAGGGCCGCGCTGCTGATTTTCAAGGGCCGCCGCAGCGCGGGAGGCCCGGGGGCGTTCAAAAACGTTCGTGCGGCGCCAGGTAGCGCCATTGTCCAACCGGCAAATGTCCCAGCATGACCTGGCCGATGCGCACCCTTTTCAGGCCCACCACTTTCAGGCCGACCTGTTCGCACATGCGCCGGATCTGGCGCTTTTTGCCTTCGTGCAGCACAAAGCGCAGTTGCTGTGGGTTTTGCCACTCCACCTTGGCATGCTTGAGCGCCTGCCCATCCAGCGAAAGGCCGTGGCGCAAGAGCGCCAGCTTGGCCGCTGGGAACTGCGACTGCACGTCTTCGGTGACCGGGTCATCGTCGTCAATCCGGCTGAGCTGCGTGGGCCGCGCCGGTGCCGCATAGGTGGCGGCCGCGCTGGTGGCCGCGGCGGCGTTCTCAATACCGGTGTAGACCACGCGTACCAGGTACTCTTTTTCGAGCACACCGTCTTCGCCGATCAACTGGCGCGCTACGCGCCCGTCTTGCGTCAGCACCAGCAGGCCGGTGGAGTCGATATCCAAGCGCCCGGCGGGCACCAGGCTTTTGAGTTGGCTGGGGTGGAAGAAAAAGCGGGCGTTGTCCTGGTCCCAGCGGTTCTGGGGCTGCACCAGCGTGATCGCGGGTTCGTGTCCGTCCTCGGCTTGGCCGCTAACCAGCCCCAGCGGCTTGTTGATCAGTACGGTGACCTGTTTGGCCTGTTGGCCTTTGGCGAGTTTGTCGATTTCGATCTGCACATCCGGCGCAACCTGCATGCCCATTTCGGCAAATTTGCCATTCACTTTGACCCACCCCTTGGCAATCCAGTCGTCGGCCTCACGCCGCGATGCCAGACCCAACTCGGCCATGCGCTTGTTCAAGCGCATGGTGCCGTTGGGGCCTTGCGCTGCGGTGTCGGTTTGCCCGGCTGGAATGGGAGCCCGCGCGGTTTTGCTTGGCGGGGGCGCGGCGCGGCGGAAGGTGGGTTTGGGGTCGGTCATGTGCGGTTGATTATGTTGGACGCTCAGGCTTGGTTCTGCAGCCCAGCCATGTTCAATACCCGCAGGCCGCCGTACTCCACCCGTATCAGCCCTTGGTCTTGCAGCAGTTGCAAGGCCGCGTTGGCGCGCTGGCGCGACAGGCCGACGATATAGGCCAGCTCCTGCTGCGTGATGCGCAAGATGTCGCCGACGCCGGGGTACAGCACCGGGTTGCACAGGGCGGCCAGGCTGCGTGCCACCCGGACTTCTGGGTTGTTGAGCCGGTCGGATTCGCGTGCCGCAATGAATTGCCCCAGCCGCTCATTGAGCTGGTTCATGATGAAGCGGTTGAAGCCGATCGAGTGGTCGAGCAGCCAGTGGAAGGTATCCACGTGCAAGCCGGCGACCATGGTTTTGCGCAAGGCGTGGATGTTGTAACGGTAGGCCTCGCGCTTGAGCACGGTACCTTCGCCGAACCAGCCACCGGGCGGAATACCGATCAGCGTCGTGGTCTGGCCCTGCGCGTTGTCGATGCTCATTTTGAGCAGGCCGTCGACCACGCCGAACCAATAGGTCACGGGCCGTCCTGAACGGCAGACGGTTTCTCCCACCTCGGCCAGGGCGATCCGGATGTCGGCGGCAGCCCGTTCCCGTTCGTCGGGTGTCAGGGCCTGCAACCAGGGAATGGCCTGCAGTTCGCTGGGCGTGGGCGCACGTCGGCGTTGGTAGAGCGGGTTTTCTGCTTTCATTTGGCGGGACGACAAGGGGATTACAGAGGGAAAACACCTAGGCATCTTCCGGTCAATTGTCGTTGAAATGACAAATTGGCGTCAAAGTCGGCCCTAGCATGTGGGGTGACGCTCTCTTGAAGGATCAGGCATGCAGACGACGTTTCCTCAGCTTCTGTTGCAGCATGCGGCCCAAAGGCCGCTGGCTGCGGCTATGCGTGAGAAGGAATACGGCATCTGGCAGACGCTGAGTTGGGGCGATCTGGCGAAGTTGGTGGCCCAGTTGGCTGCGGGTTTGTCTCAGCGCGGTCTGCGTGCCGGTGACCACATGGTGGTGGTCGGTGCCAACCGCCCCCGCCTGTACGCGGCGATGTTGGCAGCGCAGTCGCTGGGCGCGGTTCCTGTGCCGCTGTACCAGGACGCCGCCGGCGCCGAATATGTCTTCCCCATCACGAACGCCGAGGTGCGGCTGGCCTATGCCGAGGACCAGGAGCAGGTCGACAAGCTACTGGAAGCGCGCAACGCTTGCCCGGCTTTGGCCCATATTTTTTTCGACGACCCGCGCGGCCTGCGCAATTACGACGAACCGGGCTTGGAGTCGGTGGATGACTTGATTGCCGAAGGCACGCGCATGCTGCAAACCCAGCCGCGCTTTTTGGAAGAGTCTGCCGCCCGGGTGCGGCCGGATGACGTGGCGGCGATGTTTTTCACATCCGGGACCACCGGCAATCCCAAGGGCGTGGTGCACACCCATGACAGCCTGCTCAACCGAGCCCAGGCCGGTGCGGAATTTGATCACCTGACCAGCGCCGAGGAAGTGCTGGCGTATTTGCCGGTCGCGTGGATCGGGCAAAACATCTTCAGCTACGCGCAGTGGTTGGTCTGTGGCTACGTGGTGAATTGTCCGGAGTCGGCGGCCACCACCACCATTGACCTGAAAGAAATCGGCCCGACCTATTACTTTGCGCCACCGCGCGTGTTTGAGGGATTGCTCACCAGCGTGATGATCCGCATGGAAGACGCCAGCGCCTTCAAGCGCTGGATGTTCGGTTTTTTCATGGACCTGGCCCGCCGCGTTGGGCCAGCCCGCATGGACGGATTGGCGGTTTCTGCCTGGGGCCGCTTGCTGTATGCGCTGGGTGAATTATTGATGTACGGCCCCTTGCGCAACAGCCTTGGCATGAGCCGGGTGCGGGTGGCCTACACGGCGGGTGAGGCGATTGGCCCGGATCTGTTCAGCTTTTACCGCGCCATTGGCGTGAACTTGAAGCAGCTCTACGGCTCTACGGAAACGGCTGTTTTTGTGTGCCTGCAACCGGATCATGAAGCGCGCGCCGATACGGTGGGCGTGCCGTGCAAGGGCGTGGAGTTGCGGGTGGCCGATAGCGGCGAAATTCTGGTGCGGTCGCGGGGCCTGCTCAAAGGCTATTACAAAAATCCGCAGGCTACCGCCGAAGTGCTGGGGGCAGATGGCTGGTACCACACCAGCGACGCCGGCTTCATCGATGCCAAAGGCCATCTCAAAATCATTGACCGCGTCAAAGATGTGGGGCGCATCCAGGGCGGGGCTTTTGACGGGGCGATGTTCGCGCCCAAGTACGTCGAGAACAAACTCAAGTTTTTCCAGCACATCAAAGAGGTGGTGGCCTATGGCGACGGTCGCGAAAAGGTCTGCGTGCTGATCAACATCGACTTCGATGCCGTGGGCAATTGGGCCGAGCGGCGCAACCTGCCGTATGCGGGCTACACCGATCTGGCGCAAAAGTCCGAGGTGTACCAATTGGTCAAAGAATGCGTGGAAAAGGTCAACGCGGACTTGAGCGAAGACACGCTGCTGGCGGGCAGCCAGGTTAGCCGCTTTTTGGTGTTGCACAAAGAGCTCGACGCCGACGACGGCGAATTGACCCGAACCAACAAGGTCCGGCGCGGCTACATCGCTGAGAAATACAGCGTGCTGGTGGACGCTTTGTATGAAGGCCGCAGCAGCCAGTTCATCGAAACGCAGGTGAAGTTCGAAGACGGGCGCACGGGCAGCGTGAGCGCTACTTTGCGGATTGACGATGCCAAAATTTTTGCTCCGCTGGGAGTGGCAGCATGAGCAAAAAAATCGGCGACGTTATTTTGGAGGTGAAAAACATTTCGCTGAGTTTTGGCGGGGTGAAGGCCTTGAGCGATATTTCGTTCAATGTGAAAGAACATGAGATCCGCGCCATCATCGGACCCAATGGCGCGGGCAAAAGCTCTATGCTCAACTGCATCAATGGCGTCTACACGCCGCAGCAGGGCAGCATCAGTTTTCGCGGCCGCACGTTTGACCACATGGACAGCCACGAGGTGGCCACCATGGGTATTGCGCGCACCTTCCAGAACCTGGCTTTGTTCAAAGGTATGAGCGTGCTCGACAACATCATGACCGGGCGCAACCTGCGGATGAAAAGCAATATTTTTCTGCAGGCCCTGCGCATCGGTCCGGCCGAGCGCGAGGAGGAAATGCACCGCGAGCGGGTGGAGCACATCATCGACTTCCTGGAAATCCAGGCCTACCGCAAGACGCCCGTGGGACAACTGCCCTATGGCTTGCAAAAGCGGGTGGACCTGGGGCGTGCGCTGGCTTTGGAGCCGCAAATGCTGCTGCTGGACGAGCCTATGGCCGGTATGAATGTGGAAGAGAAGCAGGACATGTGCCGCTTTGTGCTGGA
>RFRO01000084.1 GCA_009924455.1 Betaproteobacteria bacterium | reverse complement strand
TGTCGAGATCCAGGCTGAAAACCAGACCATGGCGTCGATCACCTTCCAGAATTACTTCCGCTTGTACGCCAAGCTCGCCGGCATGACCGGCACCGCCGACACCGAGGCCTATGAGTTCCAGGAGATTTACGGCCTGGAGACGGTCGTTATTCCACCCAACCGGCCCAGCAACCGCACCGACCAGTTGGACCGCGTCTACAAAACCACCAAAGAAAAATACCAGGCGGCGATCGCCGATATCCGCGAGTGCCACGAGCGTGGCCAACCCGTGCTGGTGGGCACCACATCCATTGAAAACTCGGAAATCATCGCCCAGTTGCTGGAGCAGGAAAAGCTGCCGCACCAGGTGCTCAATGCCAAGCAGCACGCGCGCGAGGCCGACATCATTGCCCAGGCGGGCAGCCGGGGCGTGATCACCATTGCCACCAATATGGCCGGGCGCGGCACCGATATCGTGCTGGGGGGCAATATCGAAAAATCGCTGGAAGCGATCGAGGCCGACGCCGCGCTGGACGATGCCACCAAAGCCGAGCGCGTCCAAACTTTACGCGGTCAATGGAAGATCGACCACGAGGCCGTGAAAGCCTTGGGTGGCTTGCGCATCATTGCCACCGAGCGCCACGAGTCGCGCCGCATCGACAACCAGCTGCGCGGGCGCTCGGGCCGCCAGGGTGACCCTGGCTCGTCACGCTTTTATCTGAGTCTGGACGACGCGCTGATGCGCATCTTCGCGGGCGAGCGCGTCAAGTCCATCATGGAGCGCCTGAACATGCCTGAGGGTGAAGCCATTGAGGCGGGCATGGTCACGCGCAGTATCGAGAGTGCGCAACGCAAAGTCGAGGCGCGCAATTTCGACATGCGCAAGCAACTGTTGGAGTACGACGATGTATCCAACGACCAGCGCAAAGTGATTTACGAGCAGCGCAACGCGATTTTGGATGCCGACGACCTGAACGCCGAAGTGGCTTCCTTGCGCGAAGGCGCCATCAGTGACCTGGTGCACCAGTATGTGCCGCACGAGTCGGTGGAAGAGCAGTGGGACTTGCCCGGTTTACAACGTGCTTTGCAGGCTGACTGGCAGATCAGTCTGGATTTGGTGGCTGCGGTGGCGCAGGCCCAATCGATAACCGATGAAGACATCGTGAAAGCGGTGATGGAGGCTGCGGACGCCTTGTTCGCGAGCAAAGTGGAGCAAATCGGGTCTGAGAACTTCACCCGTTTCGAGCGGATGGTGTTGCTGCAAACCATTGACTCGCACTGGCGCGACCACCTCAGCGCTTTGGATTACCTGCGCCAGGGCATCCATCTGCGCGGCTACGCCCAGAAGCAGCCCAAGCAGGAATACAAGCGCGAGGCTTTCGAGTTGTTCGGTCAAATGCTGGATGCGGTTAAAAATTCCGTCACCAGCACGCTGATGACTGTGCGCATCCAGACCCGCGAGGAACTCGACGCCGCTTCACAGGAGATGGAAGCCAAGGCTGAGAACATCTCTAACATCACCTACACCGCGCCAACCGAAAGCGGCGAGCCCGAAGTGGTGGCGCAAGAGGCGCCTCCGTTTGCACTGGCCGGCAGCGCCGGGGCACTGAATTTTGCTGGCGTGGGGCGCAACGAAGCCTGCCCCTGCGGCAGCGGTAAAAAGTACAAGCACTGCCACGGCAAGCTCTCCTGAATTCAAATTTTTAGCAATCCATATGCCCGTTAACCTGCCCATTCCCACGCCAGAGTCTTTGCTGCCGATTGCGGGAGTGCGCATCGGAACCACGCAGGCGGGCATCCGCAAGGCGGGCCGGCGCGACCTGACCGTCTTCTTGCTCGACCCGGGTGCCACGGTGGCGGGGGTGTTCACGCAAAACCGCTTTTGCGCGGCACCGGTACAGGTCTGCCGGGAGCATCTTGCCAGCGGCCAGCCGGTTCGTGCGTTGTTGATTAACACCGGTAACGCCAACGCTGGCACCGGCGCGCAGGGGCTTGCGGATGCGCGCGCCACGTGCGCGGCGATGGCCCGTGCGTTGGGTCTGCAGGCGCAGTCTGTTTTGCTCTACTCGACCGGCGTCATCATGGAGCCGCTGCCGGTGGACCGCGTCGTCGCTGGCTTGCCGGCGGCGATTGCCAACGCGCACGCCGAGCCCCAGGCCACGCAGTGGTTCCACGCGGCGCAAGGCATCATGACCACCGACACCGTGCCCAAGGCTTTCAGCGCCACTGTGGCGCTGGGTGGCAAAACCGCGCGCATCAGCGGGATCAGCAAGGGTGCGGGGATGATCCGCCCCAATATGGCGACCATGCTGGGCTTTATTGCCACGGACGCCAACATCAGTCAGCCGGCCCTGCAGGTGCTGGCCCGCGATGTGGCCGAGGCGTCTTTCAACCGCATTACCGTGGATGGCGACACCTCCACCAATGACTCGCTCACCCTGATTGCGTCCAACCAATTGGGCAACGCGGCGATTGACAACTGGGAGGGCGCCGAGGCGCAGGCCCTGCGCTCGGCCGTCATTGGTGTGGCACGCCAGTTGGCGCAGGCCATCGTGCGTGACGGCGAAGGCGCCACCAAATTCATCACGGTGCAGGTTGACGGCGGGCGTGACGCAGCCGAATGCCGCCTCGCGGCCTATGCGATTGCCCATTCGCCCTTGGTCAAAACCGCGTTTTTTGCCAGTGACCCCAACCTCGGGCGCATTCTGGCCGCTGTGGGCTATGCCGGCATCGCCGATTTGGATCAGACCCGTATCGCCCTCTACCTGGACGATGTGCATGTGGTCACCGGCGGCGGGCGCAACCCCGCTTACCGCGAAGAGGACGGGCAGCGTGTGATGCGCCAGACCGAGATCACGGTGCGCGTTGATCTAGGCCGTGGGGCCGCGTCCGACACCGTGTGGACCTGTGATTTGAGCCACGACTACGTCACCATCAACGCGGATTACCGCTCCTGATATGGCTGTTGAAAACGACCCGCGCATCGCGCAATTTTTGCAACGGGCTGAGCGCTTCATGGAGCGCGTGGAAGCCTCTCTGGATCAGGGTATTGCCGAGCCCGACTGGAGTGCATCGGTGGCCATGCGTTACCGCCGTAAGCGTTCCGGCCAGGGTGTACTGGTGCCGGTGCAGCACATCGCAGACATCCGTTTCGCTGACCTGAAAGAGGTCGAGATCCAGAAGGAGCGCCTGCTGCGCAACACCCAGCAATTTGTGCAGGGACGCGGTGCGAACAACGCCCTGCTGACGGGCGCGCGCGGCACCGGCAAGTCGTCTCTGATCCGCGCCTGTTTGCACGCTTTTGCAGAACAGGGGCTGCGCCTGATCGAGGTGGACAAGTCCGATATGGTCGATCTGCCTGAGATCGTCGATTTGGTCGCTGCCCGGCCCGAGAAGTTCATCATTTTTTGTGACGACCTCAGCTTCGACGAAGGCGAAACCGGCTACAAGGCACTCAAGTCGGCTTTGGATGGCTCGGTCTCGGCCTCCACGCCCAATGTGCTGATTTACGCCACCAGCAACCGCCGCCATTTGCTGCCTGAGTACATGTCGGAAAACCTGAGCTACCAGCACACCGAGGACGGCGAAGTCCACCCCGGCGAAGGCGTGGAAGAAAAAATCTCGCTGTCCGAGCGCTTCGGTCTGTGGCTGAGTTTTTATCCGTTCACGCAGGACGAGTACCTCACCATCGTCAACCAGTGGCTGCATGTTTTGGGTGTAGCGCCCGCGCGCATTGCCGCGGCGCGTGCGCCGGCGCTGATGTGGGCGCTGGAGCGCGCTTCGCGCAGCGGCCGTGTGGCCTGGCAATTTGCGCGGGACTACGCCGGGCAGGATGCGGCGCCTTCGGCGTCTTAAACGCCCCGCGCCGCCGTGGCATCCACCGTTCTCACTGCCGATCCGCAGACCCCTCGCGCAGGCGGCGCTGACCGCCGGGTGGTCGAGGTTGCGGTTGGCGTGATGGTGCGCAGCGACGGTGCTTTTTTACTGACTTCCCGGCCGGCAGGTAAGCCGTATGCGGGGTACTGGGAATTTCCCGGCGGCAAGCTGGAGGCCGGAGAAGATGTTCGCGCCGCTTTGGTGCGGGAGCTGCGCGAGGAACTTGGCGTGCACGTGCTCAGCGCCCGCCCTTGGCATGACGAAATGGTCGATTACCCGCACGCGCTGGTGCATTTGCATTTCTGGATTGTCAATGCCTGGGAAGGCGCCTTGCGGATGCTGGAGGGGCAAAGTTTTGCGTGGCAGCAACTGCCCGTCGAGCTGGAGCCCATCCTGCCTGGAACCATTCCGGTTCTGGCCTGGTTTGCCCAGGAGCGCGGTTTCCAGGGGCCCACGAACCGCGTGAGCGACACGCCTTAACTGCAGTTTCCCCGGCTCAAGCGTCCAGCGGTCCGTCAGGGTCGGTCAGTGGCGCGGGGATGTTGAATTCTTCATTCGCCCAGGCGCCGAGGTCATGGTTTTTGCAGCGTTCGCTGCAGAAGGGGCGGAACGCGTTGGCCGGGCTGTACACGCTGTCGCCGCCGCAGCGGGGGCAGCGCACGATACGGGGCGTGAAATCCTCTGACATATCTCCGCCTGGGTCAAGCGCAGAGCGTGATTTCCAGAGTGGCGTCCTGGCCGCTGGCGTGCAGGCGGGTGTCGTCCCCCATGCGGAGAAGGCGGATGGACAGAACCAGCCGGTTGCCGCTGATTTCAGGAATCAGTTCGGTTTCGCGGTCCAGCGCCACACGGACCAGTTGCGAGGCGCGGCCTTGCTGCAGAGACTGCTGGTATTGCCCACCAACGACACTGACTTTCTGAGGCGTACCCGACTGCCGCAACAAATTGAGCAACAGCCGGATCGAGGCGGCCAGTGGGCGCAGGGTTTGTATCCAATTGCGCAGATCCTGCTGGCGCTGTGCGGCCGGTAAATGCTTCCACGCGAAGTAGGCGGGGAGATCGAATTCGCAGGTGCCGCCGGGAATCGCCGCGCGGCTGCGCACGCCCATGAGCCACTCGATTTCCGTCAGGGCTTGCCCGGCGCGTCCCGGAATGGCGTTCAGGCCATCGAAGCACAGTTGCATGCGCTCGATTAATTGCTCCAGCGCATCGGACTCGATGGCCGGATTACCCCGGTAGCCCATGAGGGTCTGTTTTTGCCGCTCCAAGTCCTTCATCACATCGGATTTCAGGTCGGCACGGGCGCCCACGTCCATGATTTCAAACATGGTGGTCAGCGCAAAGTGGTGTTCAATGACCTCGGTATCTTCAATCAGCGAAAAAACCCGGTCAAAGAGTTGTTCCAGCCGCAGATAAGTGCGAACGCGTTCGTTAAAGGGATACTCGTAGGTGATCACGCTGCTATTTTTTCGAGGTGCGGCATCATAGCCGCAAGGTATGCAGCAGCTCGGCAGTGCGCTCCCGCAGCGCCGCCAGTGAAATGTCCTCATTCAGCAGCACCCGGTCGGCGCAAGCCAGGCGGTGAGACCGGCTGGCCTGCGCGTCCATGATGCGCTGGGTCTGCGCCGCGTCCATGCCGCTGCGTGCGAGAACCCGGGCATGCTGGGTGTCGGCGCTGCAGTCGACCACCACAACCGCATCCAGCATGGGGCGCCAGCGCGGCATCTCCACCAGCAATGGGGCATCGAAGACCACACACGAGACCCCTGCGCTGTGGGCGGCGTGCCGCAGGCGGTCAATTTCCTGCCAGATCAAGGGATGGACCAGCCCCTCCAGCCTCACACGGGCTGCCGGGTCGGAAAACACCCGTTGCCGCATCGCCGCGCGGTCCAGTGCGCCAAGAGGGTCGATGGCATCTGCACCAAAGGCCTGGCGAATCGCCGGGATGGCGGCCCCACCCGGCGCGGTCAGGCTGCGTGAGATGGCGTCGGCGTCGATGACTGCGGCTCCGAACCCACCCAAAAATCCTGCAACCGTACTTTTGCCGCTCCCAATGCCGCCTGTGACGCCGATATAGGCAGGGCGGGTGTTCACAGACCAAGCAGCGGGAATGGCTTACCAGGGCCCACGCCCATGACGGCAAACCCACCCAGCGCCAAAAAGGGACCAAAGGGCAGGACTCCGCCTTCGCGCAGAGAACCCCGCCATTGCATGAGCAAACCGATAACCGCACCGCTGCACGACGCCAGCAGAATCACCGGCACCAGGCCTGTCCAACCGAACCAGGCCCCGAGCGCCGCAAACAGTTTGAAATCCCCGAAGCCCATGCCCTCTTTTCCCGTTAGTAATTTGAATATCCAAAAAATGGACCACAGTGACCCGTAGCCGACGACGGCACCCCACAGCGCATCGTCCAGTCGCACGCCACTGTAGCCCAAGCTGGCGCTGACCAGGCCCAGCCACAGCAAACCCAGCGTCAGGTCATCGGGCAAATAGGTGGTGTCCCAGTCGATCAGGGCGCAAGACAGCAAGATGCTGCCAAAAGTGGCCCAGGCTGCTGCCTCGGGGCCAATCCCCCAGCGCGCTGCGCAGTAGGCAAAGAGCAGCGCAGTCACCGCCTCAACCGCCGGGTAGCGCCAGGATATAGCGGCGCCGCAAGCAGAGCACCGGCCTCTCAGCACCATAAAGCTCAGGATGGGAATGTTTTCCACCCAGCGCAGCGGGTGGCCGCAGTGCCCGCAGCGTGAACGGGGGACCAGCAGATTGAAGGCGGGCTGCTGCGGGGCGGGCAGATCGGACAGGGCGGCACAGTCCCGGGCCCATGCGCGCTCCATCATCACGGGCAAACGGACAATCAGCACATTGAGAAAGCTGCCAACCAACAGCCCCGCAACTGCCGCCACCAGCAGGTACAGCGGCGGTATAGCCAAGCCGCTCACACCACGCCGCCGATCTTGAAGATGGGCAGGTACATGGCGACCACGATGCTGCCGATCATGCCGCCCAAAAAGACAATGATGAAGGGCTCGATCAGGCTGTACATCCCCGCGACCGCGTCGTCTACTTCCGCCTCATAAAAATCGGCCGCTTTCGCCAGCATGCGGTCCAGCGCGCCGGACTCCTCGCCAATAGCTGCCATTTGCAACATCATCCCGGGGAATAGCTGGGAGCGGGCCATTGCTGCGCCCAGTGAGGTGCCGATAGAGACCTCTTGGCGTATGCGCTCCGTGCCACGCTCGAAGACCAGGTTGCCACTCGCCGCCCCCACGGACTGGAGCGCCTCCACCAAAGGCACACCGGCGGCGAACATGGTCGAGAGGGTGCGTGCCCACCGTGCCACGCAGGCTTTTTCGATGAAGGTGCCGAAGACTGGCAAGCGCAGCTTGGTTTTATCCACCCAGATTTGTAGCGCGGTGTCGGTTTTCAGCAGGCGCAAGAACACGTAGATACCGCCGAAGATCGCGCCGAATACCAGGTACCAGTTCGCCACAAATGCATCGCTCAGGGCAATCACAAACAGGGTGGGGGCTGGCAGTTCTGCGCCGAACGAGCTGAAGACGGATTTAAACGACGGGATGACGAAGAGCATGATGATGGTTAGCACCGCAAAAGCCACCAAAATCACCGAAATGGGGTACATCAGCGCGGACTTGATTTTGGACTTCAGTGCTTCCGTTTTTTCCATGTAGACAGCCAGCCGTTCCAAGAGCGCATCCAGTATCCCGGCGGCCTCGCCAGCCGCTACCAAATTGCAGTATAGGGCGTTGAAATGCTCGGGAAATTTGCGGAATGCGGCGCTCAGGGATGTGCCAATTTCGATGTCGCTGCGGACATTGCGCAAGACAAGCGCCAGCGTCGGATTGGAGCTGCCGCGTGCGACGATGTCAAAGGCTTGGAGCAGCGGAACGCCCGCCTTCATCATGGTTGCCAGTTGCCGGGTGAAGATGGTGATGTCTCTGGTCTTGATCCTGGCGTTGCTGCGTTCCACCTTGCGCCGCTGCACGCGCCTGGGCTGTATGCCCTGGCTGGCCAGTTGCAGTTTGGCGAGTGCCTGGCTGGGCGCGCGTATGTCGCCGCTGATCAACTGTCCGTCAGGGCCGATGCCACGCCAGTCAAACAGGTATTCTTTTGCGGGCTTTTTGACCTCATTCATTGGTGGCTCCCAAAACCTCTTCGATGGATGTCAGGCCTGCTTTCACTTTCAAAAGGCCGGATTCGCGCATGGTGCGTACGCCCTCTTTTTGCGCTTGTTGCGCGATATCGATCTGGCTTGCATCTTCCAAAATAAGCCGCTGCATCGCTTCGGTGATGGGCATGACCTGGTAGATGCCCACGCGGCCTTTGAAGCCGCTGTTGCACTTCGGGCAACCGACGGGTTGGTAGGGCGTCCACTGGCCATCCAAGTCCTCGGGTTTGAAGCCCGCTTCCACCAACGCTTGCCGGGAAACTTTGTGTGGGACTTTGCACGCGGGGCACAGCTTGCGAGCCAGGCGCTGCGCGGTGATCAGGATGACGCTGGACGCGATATTGAAGGGTGCAATACCCATGTTGCGCAGACGGTTGAGCGTGGCCGGCGCGTCGTTGGTGTGCAGCGTAGACAAAACCAGATGCCCGGTCTGAGCCGCCTTGATGGCGATGTCAGCGGTCTCCAAATCGCGGATTTCACCTACCATGATGATGTCCGGGTCCTGGCGCAGGAAGGATCTCAACGCAGCCGCAAAAGTGAGCCCCGTTTTCTCGTTGACGTTGACCTGGTTCACGCCTGGCAGATTGATTTCGGAAGGGTCTTCTGCGGTTGCAATGTTGACGCCTTCCCGGTTGAGAAGATTCAAGCAGCTGTACAGCGAAACGGTTTTTCCCGAACCGGTGGGGCCAGTAACCAAAATCATTCCGTTCGGTCTGCCTATGGCGCGCATCAAGCGGTTTTTTTCATCCGCCTCGTAACCCAAAGCCTCAATTCCCAATTTGGCAACCGAAGAGTCCAGTATGCGGATCACCACCTTTTCGCCGAAAAGGGTGGGCAGGGTGCTGACCCGGAAGTCAATCTCGCGGCCCTCCCGCATCCTGAGTTTCATGCGGCCATCTTGTGGCACCCGCTTTTCCGAGATATCCAGCCGTGCCAGCACCTTGATGCGCGAGGCCAGCTTTTCTTTGATGTAGGTTGGTGGTTTGGCGATTTCGCGCAATTCCCCGTCGATGCGAAAGCGCACCCGGTAGCTGGTTTCGTAGGGCTCGAAATGCAAATCGGATGCGCCCAACTTCAGTGCTTGGTCCAGCATGGACTGGAAAAACCGAACCACGGGCGCGCTGTCGATTTCGGCTTGTCCCTGATCCGCACTGGCGCGATCTTGTTCTTCGATGACGCTTTCGAAGTCGAAGGAATCGGCCTCGATCGTTTCCACCCACTGGTCGGGTGTGGGCGGTGGCGGCTTCCGGCTGGAGTCTGCGACATCCGGCAAAACAGCCGCCTTGCGCGGCGGCAGCTTGTCGTACTCCACCACGACCCACTCCACTGCCAGCTTCGAAGCCTGCCGGATTGCGGCTTCGGCCTCGTAATCGCACGGGTTGGCACCCGCCACCAGAAGGCGGTTGCTGCGTCGTGCAAGAACCAGCACCTGGAACTTTTCTTGAAGGGCCACGTATGCGGGGTCGCGCGGCAGGTGGTTGGTGGCTAAGACGTTCAGGTCCAGCAGTGGGCAGGCCAAGGCGCCCGCGAGGGCTTTCGCGACATCGTGCGCGGTCAGGGTCCGGCTGCTGATCAGTTCAGCGACCGGGCTGACTTTCCGACCCAGGGCAGCAAGGGCGATCGCTTTGGCTTGCGGCACGGTCAGCAGCTTGCGCTGCACCAGCACGTCCAGCGCGCCGGGTCGGTTGACCGGCACCCGATTGGCAGTAGACATGGACTCCCTTTTGAATGGATATCCAAGCTTCCGCGTAAAGCCGCGTTATGGGTGGCGTGCCGCTTGGATTTTCATATTTTAGTAGCCAAAAATAGTTGCCCTTGTGCGTCTTTTCCCGATAGCTGCGGTTGCCCGCCATTCAAGGGCCAGGCGATGTTCAAGGTCGGGTCGTCCCAGCGGATACACATTTCATGCTGCGGGGCATAGAAGTCGGTGGTTTTGTACAAAAACTCCGCGCTGTCCGACACCACCAGAAACCCGTGGGCCAGTCCTGCTGGAATCCACAGCTGGCGGCGGTTCTCGGCAGACAGGATTTCTCCCACCCACGTGCCGTAGCTTGGCGACTGCGGGCGAATGTCCACCGCCACGTCAAATACCGCGCCCGCGGTGACCCGCACCAGTTTGCCTTGCGGCTGCTGGCTTTGGTAATGCAGGCCGCGCAGCACGTTCTTTGCACTCTTGGAATGGTTGTCCTGCACAAACTGCACGTCTGCGCAGGTGGCCTTCGCCCAGGCCACCTGCGCAGACGTGCAGT
>RFRO01000083.1 GCA_009924455.1 Betaproteobacteria bacterium | reverse complement strand
CCTTTTTGCAAATCGCGCCGCTCGCGCTTGGTGGGCCTGCCGTGCTCGATCGCAGTGGCCGGTTCCGGCGCCAGGCGCATGCGCTCGGCCAATTCGGCGCGCATGCGGATGCTTTCAGGGGTTTCTTCATACAAAAGTTGTGCCACCGTAGCCGGTCCGCGTTGGTGGCTCAATCCCTTGACGATCAGCTCGCGCTGCACGCGCCCCTGGCGCAGCGTGAGGCGGTCACCTACGCGCATCTCGCGCGCAGGCTTCACATCCTGGCCGTTGACCTGCACCCGGCCCAGGCTGACCTCTTCGCTGGCCAGCGAACGCGTTTTGTACAGGCGCGCGGCCCACAGCCATTTGTCGATGCGCACGGGCGCCGGGCTCAGGCTGGCAGGAGCAGAGGTCTTTGAAATAGGGTTTCCTGGTTGGGGGTGGGGGTCGCGGGCCCCGCCTGCTGGCTGGCAAACCACGCTTCGACGGTCTGCGGATCTTGCACGGTACGCAAGGCGGTGAACGCCAGTTCCGCCTGCGGATGGCGGCGACGCAAAAAGTTCAGCCATTGTTTGAGCCGTCCCGCTTGTTGCCGGCGGTCCAGCCGTGCCCGCACGACGGTCCAGAAGTAGTGCAAATGCGGCTGCAAGTCGTCCCATGTGGTCGCTGCTTCGTCCTGACCCGCGTCCATGGCCCGCAGGCCGAGGCCCAGGCCGGGGTCGGTGACGATGCCGCGCCCCAACATCACATCCATGCAGCCGGATTCATGTCGTGCGCGCCGGGCATCGTGTGTGTTCCAGATTTCGCCGTTGGCCACCAGGGGCGTGCGGATGGCAGCGCGGATATCGGCGATGCGCGACCAGTAAGCCGGTGGCCGGTAGGCGTCTGCGCGGGTACGCGCGTGCACCACGATTTCACCCGCGCCGCCGTCCGCTAGGGCTTGCGCGCACTCCACGGCGCGGCTGTCATCCAGAAAACCCAGGCGCATCTTGGCGCTGACCACCTGGTGCGCGGGCACCGCGCTTCGCACGGCGCTGACGATGCGCCACAAAATCTCCGGGTCTTGGAGCAGCGCCGCGCCCCCGCCATGGCGGTTCACCACCTTGGCCGGGCAGCCGAAATTCAGGTCCACCCCATCGCATCCCATGCCTGCCACGCGTGCGGCGTTGTCAGCCAGGCAGCCCGGGTCGGAGCCCAGCAACTGCGGACGCACCGGAACCCCGGCAGGCGTGCGCCCGCCATGGGCCAGCTCCGGTACCACCCGCAGATAGGCGCGTTCAGGCAGCAGCGTGTTGGTGACGCGGATGAACTCAGAGACACAGCGGTCAATACCGCCGATGCGGGTCAGCACATCGCGCAACACGCAATCGAGCAGCCCCTCCATCGGGGCCAGCACAATTTGCGGCACGCGGGCGACCTTCAGCGGGCGGCGCCCATGGCCAATGCGGCCGCTTTGGATGCTTCCAGCGCTGCCGGGTCGGCCGCTGCGCGGGTGGGCCACCCGGCCATATGCTGTTGCGACAAGCTGGCCAGGGCCTCGATCCAGGCCGGCTGCTCGTTCAGGCAGGCGATGTAGTGGAAGGTGCTGCCACCGGCTTCCAGAAACGCCTCGCGGGCTTCCATGTTGATTTCCTCCAGCGTCTCCAGACAGTCGCTGCTGAAGCCGGGGCAGATCAGGTCCACCCGTTTCAATCCGCCCTGAGCGAGTGCGATCAGCGTCGGTTCGGTGTAGGGCTCCAACCATTTGGCGCGCCCCAGCCGGCTTTGGAACGTGACCTGGTACTGCGACTTGTCCAGACCCAGCGCGGTACCCAGCAGCCGCGCAGTTTTATGGCACTCGCAATGGTAGGTGTCGCCCAGGTGCAGAGTGCGCTCCGGGACGCCGTGGAAACTCATCACCAGCTTCTCGCCGCGTCCATGCAAAGCCCAATGGGCTTGCACCGTGGCGGCCAGCGCGCTGATGTAGCCGGCGTCGTCGTGGTAGCGGTTGATGAAGCGGAACTCGGGCACGGTGCGGGTGCGGGCCGCCCAGGTGTAAACCGCGTCAAACAGGCTGGCCGTGGTGGTAGCGGAATACTGGGGGTAGGCCGGCAAGAGCAGCACGCGGTTGACGCCTTCGGCCTTAAGGGCGTCGAGTTGCGAGGCGATGGTGGTGCTGCCATAGCGCATCGCCCAGCGCACCAGAACATGCTCGCCGCGCCCCAGCAGGGCTTGTTGCAGGAGTGCGGCCTGTTTTTCGGTCCAGAGTTTCAGCGGGGAGCCCTCAGCGGTCCAGATGCTGGCGTACTTGGCCGCCGACTTGGCGGGGCGAAACCGCAGGATGATTCCGTGCAGGATCAGCAACCACAGCAGGCGCGGAATTTCCACCACCCGGTGGTCGCTCAAAAATTCGGCTAAGTAGCGGCGCACGGCGGCAGGCGTCGGTGCGTCCGGCGTACCCAAGTTGCAGTACAAAACGGCGGTTTTCGGGGCTTGGCCGTGGGTGAATAGGGGTTCGGTCGCAAAAGGCATAGTCAGGTATTCTCGCCCAGCCATGCTCGACACCGCCCGCGTCACCGCCATCACCCTGGATCTGGACGACACCTTGTGGCCGGTGATGCCCACGCTGGTGCGGGCCGAGGCGGCCTTGTGCGACTGGCTTGCGACCCGCGCGCCGCGCACCGGCGCCTTATTTGCCGACACCCCGCGCCGACTCGCGCTGCGCCAGGAGGTGTTGGAGCAGCACCCCGACTATGTCCACGACCTCAGCTTCCAACGCCTGCGCGCGCTGGCGCTGGGTTTGGCGCGTCAGGGCGAAGACACGGCGCTGGCGGAGCCGGCGTTCGAGGTGTTTTTTGCAGCCCGCCAACAGGTGGACTTGTACCCACAGGCCGCCGAAGTGTTGCAGCGCTTGAGTGGGCGCTACCCGCTGCTCGCGGTTTCCAACGGCAATGCCGATGTGGTGCGCGTGGGCTTGGGCGCGTATTTTTCGGGCAGCGTCAGCGCCCGCGATGCGGGGGTTGCCAAGCCCGACCCGCGCATTTTTCAGGCGGCCGCTGCGCATCTGGGTTGTGCGCCGCACCAGGTCTTGCATGTGGGCGACGACCACGCCGCCGATGTAGTCGGGGCTGCGCAAGCGGGCATGCAGGCAGTCTGGCTGCGCCACCCCACCGCGCTGGAGCCGTCGCACAGCGCCCACGCGCATTTGGTGGTGGAGGATTTGCGCCACCTGTGCGACGCCTTAGGCGTCTAAGGGCTTCTTCAGCGCATCGTGAGCAGCGGAATGTCGTGCCGCTGGGCCAGTGCATCCAGCGCCCGGCGGGTTTTGCCGGCCACAAATTGCGCCACGGCGTGGTGCGCCAGAGGCGAAAACATGTCGGCCGCTGTGCCGCCCGCGCCCACTAACTGCATCAGCGCTTTGGCGAAATGGGGCTCTAACGCTGCAATGGCAACGCGCCCGTCTTTACAGGCATACACCCGGTAGCCCGCATGCGCCCCTCCGACTGCGCCGTCGGGCGTGGTCAGCCCCCAGGTGCGCGGCAGCGCCAGGTAATGGGCCGCGTCGGCCAGCGCGACCTCTAAACGAACTCCGCGCCCGGTGCGCAGTTGCTCCAGTCGCGCTTGCAGCACGGCTTCGCTGGCCATCAGCGCGCCGCCCATGTCGGCGTACAAGGTGGGCGGCAGGTGCAGGTCACCGACCAGCCCGGCCTCGGCCAGGTAGGTCAGGTCATGGCCCGGCTCTTCGGCGCGTTCGCCGCTGGCCCCGACGATGCACACCATGGCCAGCGCCGGGTAGGCGGCGTGCAGCGCGCGCCAGCCCAGCCCCAGTTTTTTCAGGGCGGACGGGCGAAACGAGGTCAGCAGGATGTCGGTATGTGCCAGCGCCCGGTGCAGGGTACCTTGGCCGGTTTCGGTTTTCAAGTCTGCACGTATAACTTTGACACCTGCATGTAACGTCTCGTAGGCATTGGGGTTGTAGCTTTGCATCGGGTCGCCGCTGCGGCCTGTGGGGGCGGGCGGCTCGAGCTTGGTGCAGCGGGCGCCCATGGCCCGCAGGCGCATCAGCGCGGCCGGGCCGGGCAGGTTCAGCGCCAGGCTCAGGATGCGGGTGGCGCGCAAGGGTCGGACGGACATGGTGGGGCGTGTAGGGAAGAAAGCCTGCAATATAGTTGCCCCATCTCCCACCCGGCAAGGACGCCCGTGACCCCCCAGCCCATCACCGCTGATTTGTTCCCCGACCTGCCGGTCTTCGCGCCTCTGGAAAAGCCCAAACCCCGGAAAAAGCCCAAAGCTGTTGCGCTCCAGCCGACCCAGGCGCCGACGCCGGCCCTGGCGACCTCGCAAGCCGCCGAACCCGAGGTTTTGGCCCGCGCCTTGGAGGCACATCCCGATTACCGCGTGCTGCGCCGCTTGGTCCCGCGCTTGCAATGGCCCGATGTACCGGGAACGCTGCGCCTGCGTGTGGTGGTGCTGGATACCGAAACCACAGGCCTGGACGCGACCAAAGACAAAATTATCGAGCTGGCCATGCTGCGCTTGGAGGTGGACCTGGCCACCGGCCTGCCGGTGGGCGATTTAGAGGTTTTTGACGAGCTCGAAGACCCCGGCGTGCCGATTCCGCCCGAAGTCCGGGCGCTCACCGGAATCAGCGATGCCGATGTGGCGGGTAAACGTTTGGACGCGCAGCGCGTAGCGGCCATGCTGGATGGCGTGGACCTGGTGATCGCGCACAACGCGGGTTTCGACCGGCCTTTTTGCGAAGCGCGTTTCGCTTCGTTTCAGGACATTGCCTGGGCCTGTTCCTTTGCCGACATGGACTGGAAAGCCCAGGGCCGCAGCTCGCAAAAGCTGGAGAGTCTGGCGCTGGAGCTCGGCCTGTTTTATGACGCGCACCGCGCCGAGATGGATTGCCACGCCTTGCTGGCCGTGCTGACCGCACCCTTGCCAAAAGAACCGTCGAGCCACGCGCTGGCCACCTTGATTGCCGCGTCGCGCCAGCCCGCCTACCGCCTGAGCGCGACCGATGCGCCCTTTGAGAGCAAAGACCGCCTGAAGGCCCGTGGCTACCGCTGGAATGGTGAGCAACGCGTCTGGCAGACCCGCGTTGGCAGCGACGCTGAACTGGAGGCTGAGCTGCAGTGGCTGCGCGAACAGGTTTACGGTGCGCGCCGGGCCAGCGTGGCGCTGGAGCAAACCGATGCGCTGGTGCGCTATTCCAAGCGCAGCGGTGACTTTTCCGAGCGCAGCCTGTAAGGACCGGTATGGCATTTCAACTCGTCGGTGTTCAGGGGGCGCGCGCCCGCAAAATCCACTTGGGCGGGCGCCTGGTGGCCTCGGCCATTCACAAGACGGCGCTCACGGGGCCGGCCCCCGTGGGGCCGCTGGGTCTGGTCGACGACGAACAGGCTGATTTGTCTGTACACGGGGGCTTAAGTAAAGCGGTTTACGCCTTCCCGGCCGCGCATTACCCGTTCTGGCGGGACGCCCGCGTGCAAGCTGGGGTGGCAGGTCTGGACGACGCGCTGGCTTACGGCAGCCTGGGTGAGAACCTGACGATCAGCGGGCTGGTAGAGGCCGACGTCTGGGTCGGCGATGTCTTGCAGTTCCCCGACTGCGCGCTGCGCGTGACCGACCCGCGTGAGCCCTGCTCCAAATTCAACGCCGCTATGGGCTTTAACGGCGCCTCCAAGCTGATGGCACAGACCGGGTTTTGCGGTTTTTATCTGGCGGTGGATACGCCGGGCAGTGTGCAGCTGGGTCAAAGCTTTGAGTTGCTCGCGGGGCCGCGCCAGATGGGCATTCCCGAGCGCTTCAAGGCGCGGATGTTCAAGCACCTGCGCTGATACACCGCGCGCCCGGACGGGGCGTGGCGCGCTGGCGGATCGTGTGGTGTGGCTTGGTGTCGCGCGCCTAGGCGCCCACGTTGCATTCGCGGCGCAGCAGCGCCAGCGCATCGTGCAGCGCGTAATCCAGATCGCTGCGCAGCGTGGGCAGCGCATCTTCGACAAACACGTCCCACATCGCCAGGTAATCGTCGCGGAAATCCGGCGGGGCATGGCCGCGGATGAAGTCGGCAGTCAACTGCGCATCCAGGCCGCTTTTGCGGATTTTGCGGACCAGCGTGGCAGCCTGCTTTTCACTCAGCAAGGTGCTGGGTTTGCTGCCTGCGGCCAGGGTCAGGAACACCGTCATCAGCGAGCCTTCGTCTTCATGGGCGCGCGTCGCCTGGGTCCATGCGGCGCTGATGCTGCGCTCCAATTCTTCGACCTCGGCAAGCCCGTCTTCCAGCCAGAAATAGCGGCCGGTGAAGGCGGGGGTGTTTTGGAACAGTTTGCGCACCGGCACGCTGCTGTCCACGATGCGGGGCCAATCGGCCCAGATGCTTTCGCGCTGCGCTTGCAGCGTCGCTGCCCATTCGTCGGGCGCGCCTTTGGGGGCCAGCAGCTTGGGTAAGTCCATCGGCTTCGCGCCGAATTTGGCGCGCAGCGACACGATGACTTTCTCAAAGGTGACCCAATCGGGCATATCGCTGCGCCGGGTCATGCCCATGAGCAGGCAGGTGCGGATCACGGCCTCCGCATCGGGGCCATCTTCCAGGAGCGCGTCGTAGTCCATGCCCCGCTGCTCGGCCAGCCACAGCGCTGCGTCGATGGTGTGCGCCACGGTTTGGCGCTTGGCCAGCTCGGCCTGGTATTCGGGTACCAGCGTGGCGTCGGGCTTGAGCGTCCAGCGCTCCAGCACCGGGATGTGTTCGTCCTGAAAACCGCGCCCCTCGTGCATGCTGAAGTGGCTGTTTTGCGGCATGCCCAGCAGCGCTTTGAGCATGTCCGAACCCGCTTTGGAGCGCGATAGCAGCGAATGGTCGCGCAGCAATTCAGCAGCACGCCGCAAGTCGCCGCCGCTGGCGAGTTGCAGGTGCAGGCTGATCAGATTGACCATGCGCTCTTTGGCTTTTTCCAGCTCCGGGCGCAGGTATTCGGTGCCGAAGTAGCGCGCAATCTGCACCATGCCTTTGGGCGCTTCTGCGCGCATGGTAGACAGCTTGCCGGCATCCAGCAGCCGGTGTTGCACGCCGTAGGCGAGCGCTTTGGCAAAAAAGGGGCGGGCGTCGAAAACGGCAATGCCGCTGGCAGCCGCAGCAGTCGGCGCAGTCAAATGGCGGATTCCTCGTCGGCTTCGAGCGCGGCCGGTGTGGCTTTGCCCCGGTCGGTGTCTTTGGTCTCGAAGCGGTCATCGTCTTCGAGCGCTTCAAACTCCTCGCCCGTGCCGCGCTCGAATGCCCGCGCTTTGGCGCGCAGCACCAGCAGCATTTCGATGAACAGGTCGGGCAACTGGTAGCGCAGGGTGAAGGCCATTTGCATCCAGTCTTGGTCGCAGACCTCGTCTTCGTCCAGACGCGGCTTGGCGTAGGTGTTGCCGTAGAGCTCGTCTTCGGTCAGCACTTCACCATCGTCCTCCACGGTGTCAAACAGGCCGCTGCGGGCGAAGGCCTCGATGCGGCTCCAGCGCTCGGTGAAGTAATCGGCCAACGCTTCGCTGCCGCCTTCCAGGTCGCCAATCGCGGTCAAAAACTCCACCGCCTGTGCGCCGTTGTCGCGAAAAATCACGGAATTCATCATGCCGCGCAAGTGGGTGCGGGTGAGGTCTTTGTACTGCTTCTCGATCACCACCGCGTGGGCAAACTGCGCGGGCGTGACCATCATGTTGATGATGGAGCCCTTGGAGTCGTCATACTCGCGCATCACAGCCAGCACGTCTTTGGGCGGCAGTTGTTCCAGCACCAGCATCAGCGCGCCATCGCCCTCGGCGTCGGCCAGTTCGGACAGCGCCGCCTCGGCGCCGCTGATGTCACCTGCAGCAATCAGCGCCTGGGTTTTGGCAATCAGGGCGAGTTGGTTCATGGTCGGATCCTTGTCTGTCTATTCTTTGCGGTCAAAGCCTTGCGACTCCATCCAGGCCTGGCCGGCAGCTTCCTGCTCGCGAGCCTCGCGCTCGTCGGCGTCTTCGGGTTCATCGTCACCCTCGGGCTTATCGGCGTCTTCGTCCTCGCTGTCGCTCGCGTCATCGCCGCTGCGTGCGGGGCGGGCGCTGGGGTGGCTGTGCATGAATTCCAGGCCTGCGGCCACGGTAAGCAGCCATTCGCCTTCGGGTTCCCTCAGCACCGCATCAGCCGCGGTTGCGCCCAGGGCTCCAGCGTCAGCGCGGCGCCCAATTCGTCCCAGGCGGGAAAAGACTCGGCCTCGGTGGCTAGCAACTGGTGCATGGCTTCGGGGCGCAGAAAGCGAAAGGCCTGGTGGAACACCACGCTCACCATCTCGGGGCTGGCGGCCATCATCTGAACCAGAAACGGCAGCTCCTTGCGGCGCTCGGCCAGGTGCTTTTTGAGCACATGCTTGCCATCGGAATCAAAGCTCAGGTCATGCAGCTCGGCCTCATAGGCTTTGCGCAGATCGGAAAAAAACGGGGTGGGGTGCATACAAGGGGACGCCAATCAAGGCGCGGTCAGCGGGCCGCTTCGACCAAGGGGTCGAAATAGGCATTCCAAATCGATTGGGCGGTTTCTAAGGGCTTGTCGAGCAGGTTGCGCTTGCGGTTGGCGTCATACGCGGCGCGCCGGTCGGCATCGGCCAAGACCTCATAGGCCTCTTGCACCGCACGGAACCGGGCGGGTGCATCGGCATCGCTGTTGCGGTCCGGGTGGTACAGCGCCGCCATCTGCCGGAACGCCTTCTTCACATCCGCCAAGGCAGCGTCGCTGCGCAATCCCAGCGCGGTGTAGTGGTCAGTCATGGGTGCATTTTGCCGTATGGGCACTTGACCTAGGTCAACGCCCCTGAGCCGGCAAATCCCTAGCATGCCCGCACGTATGTGGGGATGTGTATGGACGTTTCGCAATCTCAATACTCAATAAGCTGATTCTTGGCCTAAGTTTGGTTCCATTCAGGCTTCGTACGGATTCCCGGCGCCAGTTTTTTCATTTGCAAAATCACAATTTTGATATGTTACTATGGCGTTTCTTAACTTACGTAAATCGGGCTGGAAAGCCCGTCGTGCAGCAGCAGATTGATCTATTGGATGAGTACGGGAAGCAAACTTTCGAGCGACAGATACAACACCTCGCGATCAGCAAAAAGGAGCATTGGGATGCGCGCCACATCAAAAAACTCAAGAATGAAGATCCGCTTTATGAAATCAGATTCAAATCCAATCGTTGTGCAACCAGAGCGCTCGGATATTTCGATCAAACATCCGCTTCATTCATCATCACCATCATTTGCACCCACAAACAAAATGTCTACAAGCCGCCAGGTGCCTTCCGTACCGCCCACGAGCGGATACAACACATCAAAGACGGATTTGCCACGGCAGTACCTCTCCAAATCTTTGGAGAAAACGTTCCTGCGGATGAAGAGTAGACCGGTTTCCCGCGCCGCGTACGTCGAGGCGGAGACAGTTACCGCTTTGGCGCATCAAATCCGTGCCATCCGCATTCAACGCGGGTGGACCCAGAGCGAACTCGCCAAAAAGTTAGGCACCACACAGGCAGCGGTATCGCGCTTGGAGGACCCGAGCTACGGCAAATTTGCGCTTTCAACGCTGCTTGAATTGGCGAGGGTATTTGATGCCGGGATGCAGCTGCGTTTTGTCTCTTTCGTGTCCATGCTGAGCGAAACATTCATTCCGTGTGCGAAGGCCCGCGAAGTGCCAAGCTTCGAAGAGGAGGCGCCAACGGTTGATTTTTATAGACCATCGCGCTCCACCAGCTCCACCTTAACCGTAACTAACTGCGAGCATGGGCACTCAGAGCTCAATAGAATTTTCCGCGTTGATGCTCCTTCTGCCGCGGCAAGTGGCTTCAAATTGATTGCGAGGTGATCTATGACAACTGACAGCACCGTCCCACCCTCCGCCGCATACGCGATGGTGCGTCCCCCGGGGCTTCCCACTGTGTACGTAGAGGGACTGCATCAACTCATGGTCGGCTTTCCAAATAGCCGTTTGACCCTTTACAGTTCTTCTGAACGAGATCTTGGTAACCCTGCGCAGGAAACTCGGCATCTAGCATGCGAGTTGGTCTTGCCCACCAGCTCGCTTATTGAGATGGCGCAAATCATTTTGAAAAGTCTCCAGGACAACAAGGCGCTGCTACAAACCGCCAAAACGGAATGGATAGGCAAGCTAGACGCCTTGACGAATTCAATTCAAACCCCAGAGTCTCCAAATGCGGGATGATGGGCGGGATCTCGAGATTCCCAGCCGAACTGAAGCCGCATTGCGGCCGTCTCTAACGCATGCTCAGCGTACCTCTTGACCTAGGTCAACACCCCCCGGCCCGTATATCCATAGCATGCC
>RFRO01000082.1 GCA_009924455.1 Betaproteobacteria bacterium | reverse complement strand
CTCCCCCGGTGGACCGCCGCGGTCGATGACGAGAAAGTCGCTGACACGCTCCAGCGCAATCAGCGGGTGGTGCCATACACCTTTGGCGTAGTTCACGCCCTGCCCGCCCTGGGCCAGGAAACACCGGATCTGCTCGGGCCGCAGTTGCGCCGCCGGCGCGGCCACCACCACCAGAAAAGGAAGTTCCGACATCGCCACAAACGCCTGGCTGCCCAGCGGGTGACGCTCCATGACCTGCAGTTGCATCGGCAAGACGCGGGGCAGGGCGCGGAAGATATTGACCAGCACCCGCGCACCCTCGCCCTGCCCGACGTCAACGGTGGCCAGATCATGGAAGCGGGTGGCGAACCCCTGGTTGATCTGGAATTGCTGGATTTCCGGGCGGGCCGAAATCAGATCGCCAAAGGGGGCAAACGCCTCTGCGGTCAAGGGCTCAACGGCCAGGGTGATGCGGCGGGGTGATTCAGACATGGCATCTCAACAATCAATATCAACCAAATCAGGACTGGGCTTGGCACCCGCCTTTTTGCGGGCCCGGTGGCGCTGGCCGAAGGCGATGCCCATCACCAGGGTTTGCACCAGACACAAAGCCGAGGTCAACGAGCGAAAGCCCCTGAGTTCGGCATCGTTCACATCAAGCAACAGGTCGGCACTGCGACCCAAAGGGCTGAGCACCCCGTTGCTGATAGCCAATAAACGGGCGCCCTGGGCCTTGATCTGGTCACATACCTGCAAGGTGTCAGCGGCATACGGCGGGAAGCTGATCGCCACCACCAGATCCTTGGGGCCGGCCGCCAGCGCCTGCTCTGCCACCATGCCGCCTTGGGCGGTGATGTGAATGGCGCTGCGCCCGATCCGGTTCAGCGCATACGCCAGGTAGGCCGCCACCGCGTATGAGCGGCGCAAACCGATGACGTGCACCAACCGGGCTCCTTGCAGCATGGCGATAGCCTCGCGCAGCGGCAAGGCGCCAGCGTCCGCCTGCAAGTGCTGCAATGAGACGATATTGGCTTGGCTGAACGCGCGCAATACGGCGGTGGGGTCTTGCGGGCGGTCCAGTGTCAGCTCACCGCCATAGTGGCGAATCCGCTCGCGGTAACTGGGTTGCACCGCCTGTTGCAGGGGCGCGCGAAACAGGCGCTGCAAATCGGTAAAGCCAGAAAACCCCAAGGCCTTCGCCATCCGGATGAATGCCGCGGGAGCCAGCTGGGCCCGCTCGCCAAGTTCGGCCAGCGAACACAGTGCCACATCGCCGGGATGCTCCAGTGCGTAATGCGCTGCGTCGCGCATGCGGGGGGTCAGCTCCGTGCCGCGCTGGGCGACCAGTGCGCGAAGGGCTTCCGGAGAGTCTGGCTTGGCCGGGGCCATGGATCAGAAAGCGCGCACCTGACCGCGTTTGACAAAACGGCCCATGCCAGGGCGGCCGTGCCAGTGTTCGCCATCCACAATCAACTGGCCGCGCAAAAAGACCTTCTCCACCCGTCCCTGTAACTGCCGACCTTCGAGCAAGGTGTAGTCGCAGTGGCTGTGCAGATGTTTGGCGTGAATTGTCTGGGTCACCGCAGGGTTGAACAACACCACATCCGCATCACTACCAACCGCAATCGTGCCCTTTTGCGGAAACAGCCCAAACAACTTGGCCGGCGTGGTGGCGGTGAGTTCGACAAAACGGTTCAAAGACAGCTTGCCTTGCATCACCCCAATATCAAACAAGCTCACCAAACGCGTCTCAATGCCGGGCGCACCGTTGGGAATTTTGGAAAAATCGTGCGCACCGCGCAGCTTGGCGCTGCGCATGCCGAAATGGTCCGCCTTCATACAAAAAGGGCAGTGGTCCGTGGCGATCACCTGCAAGTCGTCGTAGCGCAGCGCGCGCCACAAATGCTTCTGGTCCTCGGGCTTGCGCAAGGGTGGCGTCATCACGTACTTGGCAGTCTCAAAGTTATCGTTATCGTAGACCGAGTCATCAAACAGCAGGTAGTGCGGGCAGGTTTCGGCAAAGACCGGAATACCCTCCGCGCGCGCGGCAACGATGTGCTTGAGCGCGTCATTGCTGGACACATGCACAAAATAAATCGGAGCGTTGGCCAACTCGGCCAGGCGAATCCCGCGGTGCGTGGCCTCCCCTTCCATGAGCGAGGGACGAGTGAGCGCGTGGTAGCGCGGCGAAGTGTGACCAGCCTCCAGCGCTTCCTTAATGAGCAGGTCGATCACCGTGCCGTTCTCGGCGTGCAGCGCGACCATGCCACCGTCTGCGCCGACCTGGCGCAGCATACGGAAAATGGACGCATCGTCGGCCATCATCACGCCGGGGTAGGCCATGAACATCTTGAAACTGCTCACCCCCTCATGGTGCATGGCGTAGCGCACATCTTTCAGCACCTGGTCATCCACCCGCGTAACGATCACGTGCAAGCTGTAGTCCACCGCCACCTGTGACTGTGCGGATGCTTGCGCACGGGCAATCGCCCCCAAGGGCGAATCCGTCTCGGTTTGCAGCGCAAAGTCCACCACCGTGGTGGTACCGCCAAAAGCGGCTGCCTTGGTGCCACTGGCAAAGGTATCGGCGGTGATGGTGGGGCCGATCACGTTCTCGAGGTGCACATGGGTGTCGACGCCGCCGGGCAGCACATACAAGCCCGTGGCATCCACCATCCGCACATCGGGTCCGACTTCAATGGTCTGGCTGATGGTGTGTACGATGCCGTCTTGCAGCAGTACATCGGCCAGATAGTCGTCGGTGGCCGTGATAACGCGACCGTTGCGGATCAGGGTTGCGGTGGAAGTACTCACGTTCAGCCTTTGTGGTTCAGGCAAGGGACGGCAGGGTGTCGATGGCTGCATCGATAGCCGCATCGAGCTGGGTAATAAGACGCGCGATCTCTTCATGGGTGTTGTAGTGCGCAATCGATACGCGCACCACCCCGCCCTGCGCCTGAAGCCCTAATGCTTCGATCAAACGCTTGGCATAAAAGTCACCAAAACGGATGCCGATGCCAAAGCGGTCGGTGTGCAAAACAATGGACTCGCTCGCAGCGCCCCGCACCACAAAGCTCACAGTGGGCACCCGCAGTCCATCGCGGGCGTGGTTGTGGCCGATGATGCGCACACCGGCTTTTCCGCGCAGAAAGGTAAGCAACTGCTCGGCCAGCGCATCTTCGTGGCGCTCAAAGGCATCAAATGCATATTGCATGCGGCTGCGGGCATCGCCCTGCGCGCCCAGACTGGTGCCCACCGCCTCCAGGTAGTCGCTGATGCCGATGCAGCCGTAGGACAGTTCGTAATTCACATTACCGGGCTGCAGCTTGTAGGGGATGGTTTGTGGCGTGATGAAATAGTGGTTCAAACTGGACAGTTGCAGCAGCAGCTCGCGCCGCCCCCACAACACCGCGTAGTGCGGTCCAAATACTTTGTAGAAACTGAACACATAGACATCGGCCCCGCTGGCCTGCACATCTACCAAGCGGTGGGGCGCATACGCCACGGCATCCACACACAATCGCCCACCCACTGCGTGCACCCGTTTGGCCACTTCGGCCACCGGGTTGACCGTTCCCAACACATTGGACGCATGCGTCATTGCCACCCAGATGGTGCGCGGCGACAGCAGACGCTGTAAGTCGTCCAAGTCCAGCTCCAGCGTCTCAGGGTTCACATTCCAGAAATGGACCTTGGCCCCCGCTGCTTGCAAACGCAGCCACGCGCCGATGTTGGCCTCGTGGTCGGTATTGGTCAGGATGACCTCGTCGCCCGGGCGCACCTGCGGCAGGATGGCCTGTATCAACTGGAACATCAGCGCCGTCGTGGCTCCGCCCATCACCACTTCCTCGTCGTGCTTGGCGTTGATCAGGCGTGCAACCGATTGGCGCGCCTGCAAGACCTTGGCACCGGCCTCTTGGGAATGGATGTAGCTGGCGCCCAACTGCACGCTGCTGGTCAGCAGGTAGTCGCGCACCCGGTCTGCCACCCGGCGCAGCACCTGCGAGCCTCCCGCGTTATCCAGAAACACAAAGTCCTGCGCCAGCGCTGGAAATTCGCTGCGGATGGCGGACAGGTCCAGCGCGGAAGACGAAAGGGAAATGGACATAGAAGAATCTCAGTGTTGCAAAACGGCTTTGAGAAAAGCCTGGGTGCGCGGCTCGCGCGGACTGCCGAAAAATTCCTCGGGCGCTCCGGCTTCGACAATACGCCCCGCTTCCATGAAAACCACGCGGTGCGCCACGCGCCGGGCGAATCCCATCTCGTGGGTGACGATCACCATGGTCACGCCGGTTTTGGCCAGCTGCTGCATCACATCCAGCACCTCGCCCACCATTTCCGGATCCAGCGCCGACGTGGGCTCATCAAATAAGAGCACTTTGGGCTGCATGGCCAACGCCCGTGCAATGGCTACCCGCTGCTGCTGCCCGCCCGACAACTCTGCCGGGTATTTATGGCTGTGCGCGGCCATACCGACTTGGGCCAGCACATCGGCGGCACGCGCCAGTGCGACACTGCGGGGAAGGCCATGCACGCGCAATGGCCCCAGCGCGACGTTGTCCAGGGCGCTCAGGTGCGCAAACAAATTGAAGCTCTGGAACACCATGCCCACATCGGTGCGCACCTTGACCAACTGCGGGCCTTTTTGTACCCGCACGCCATCGACATGCACATCGCCCTGCTGGTATTCCTCCAGCAGGTTGATGCAGCGGATCAAAGTGGACTTGCCCGAACCGGATGGCCCGACCACCACCAGCACCTCGCCAACTCGCACATCCAAATCAATGCCGTGCAAAACCTTCACCGCGCCAAACGATTTGTGCAGTTGCCGAATGTGGATCAGGGCGGTCATTCGGGCGGCTTTCAGCGGCTGGGGTGGCGCGATTCGAAATAGCTGACCAGCCGCACCAGCGGCAAGAGCAGCAACAGATACAGGACCGCCGCACCGATCAGCGGCGTCGGGTTGGCCGCAAGTGCCTGCGCCTGCGTGGCTTGCTTGAGCAAATCGGGCATCGCAACCACGGAGGCCAGCGCGGTGTCTTTGAGCACGTTGATGCAATTGCTGGTCAGCGGCGGGACCACAATGCGCAGGGCCTGCGGCAAAATCACGTAGCGCATGCTGCTGGCAAATCCCAGCCCGATGGCGTTTGCCGCCTCAAACTGGCCCTTGGGCACGGCCTGAATACCCGCGCGGAAAATTTCTGCAGCGTAGGCGCACGAGACCAGGCTGATGGCCAGGGCTGCAGACACAAAAGAAGAAAAACGCACACCCACAAAGGGTAATGCGTAGTACACCAACACCAGCAAAACCAGCAGGGGAATGGATCGGAACGCGTCGATGTACGCACGTGCCAGCCAGCGCAACGGCGCGGGCCCATACAAACGGATCAGCGCCATCGCCAGTCCGCTCACCGTGCCGGCCACGATGCTGACCGCACCGAGCAGCACCGTGACGCCCAGGCCTTCCAGCAAAGCTGGCAGTGCTCCGACAAAAACGGTCCAGTTAAAAAAAGTCTCAATCAGGCTCATGCGCGGCATTCTGAACGCCTACGCGGGCGCGCATCCCTGGGGATACGGCCCGCGCAGGCGTGGTCATTTACAGAATTAGAGCTTGGGAACGTCCATCACTTTGACAGTGGATGAACTGTCAGGCGGTGTGCTGCCAAACCACTTTTTGTGGGTGGCGGCAATGAAGCCTTCTTTTTTGAGCGCGGTCAGGATGTCGTTGACTTTGGCTGCGTCCGCAAAGTTCTTGGCAAACATGAAGGAGTAGCGCTCATTGGTCGGAATGCGGGCCACCACACGGTACTGGGGCTTGTCCTTGATGTAGTACTCCACAGCAGGGATGTCGCTGATGTAGCCATCGATACGGCCGGCGGCCAGGTCGAGCATGGCGGGTGCCAGGCCTTCGTAGCGGGAGATTTTGGCGATCTTCAGCTTGGCGGTATTTTCGGTGGCATAGATGTCACCGGTGGACGCCGTGTCCACACCCACGGTTTTGCCGGCCAGGTCTTCGAGCTTGTCAATCTTGGTGGTTTTCAGGACCGACAAGGATTGGTCGCTGTCGTAATAAGGTTGGGCGAATGCCAATGACTCCAAGCGCTTGGCGGTGATGGTGATGGACGAGACCGCGATATGGATGCGCCCGGACTGAACGGCGGGGAACAAGCCATTGAAGGGGATGTTGTCGATCTGCACGGTTTTGCCGGCACGTTTGGCGACTTCGTTGACCAGGTCAATCTCGAAGCCGACGATCTTGCCCGAAGCGTCCTGGAACTCCCAGGGCACATTGCCCACGTTGGCGCCGACTACCCAATCGGCGGCCATCGCTGCGCCGCCGGCTACCGTGAAAAGCGACAGCGCCAAGCGCGCCGCAAGGTGTTTGAATTTCATGCTGATTACTCCAAGTTGGGTTTGAAAACGGTTATTGCCACTGCCACGCGCTGTAAAACACCACGCAGCCACACGATAGCAAGATGAAATGTTTAAATCAACTTTTATTTTTCTGAATCATTTGATTCACAGCCGGAAACGCCAATAGAACATCGCAACCGCTCCCCGGGCGCTACATTCGCTCCAGTCAAAAACCCTACCAGCCGCCATGCATGCCAGCCCCGAAACACCGCATCGCCGCATCGCTGCGCAGCAACGGCAGTCGCTGGCCTTTGGGCTGGTGGTGGTGCCGAATTTTTCGCTGATTGCGCTCAGTGCCTGCGTGGATCCCTTGCGACTGGCCAACCAGGTCTTGGGGCGAACCGCTTACCGGTCGGTATTGCTATCGGTTGACGGCGGGCTGGTGCCTTCGAGCGACGGTATTCAGGTGATGACGCAGCACAGCCTGGCGGTTGCGCCCGCTTTAGACGTGGTCTTTGTGATCGGGCCCAACCCCATCCCCAAGCGGGGCTTGCGCCCGCTGACCCTGTGGCTGAAAAAAATGGCAGCCAGCGGCATTCCGCTGGGCGGCATCGATACCGGTGCTTATTTGATGGCGCAGGCCGGCTTGCTGGACGGCTATCGCAGCACCATCCATTGGGAAGACCACGAGGCGCTGGCCGAACAGTTCCCCAAAATTGTCGTCACCCAGCATTTTTTTGAAGTGGACCGCGACCGTTATACCTGCAGCGGTGGCGTGGCGCCGCTGGACTTGATGACCTACCTGCTCACGCAAGCCCCGGGCAGCCGCCAACTGGCCAACGAGGTGGCCAATCTGCTGGTGGTCGAACGGCGCAGCCTGACCGATGTGCAAACCGTATCCATCATCCACCAGAGCCGCGTCACCCACCCGAAGGCGGTGGAGGCGCTGCGCTTGATGGAAGCCAATGTGGCCGAACCGCTGACCGTTGCCGAGGTCGCGCAGTTCACGGGCATGGCCTTGCGCAGCTTGCAACGTTTGTTCAAAACCAAATTTGGCAAAACGCCGGAGCGGGTGTACCTGGACATCCGCCTGGCGCAGGCGCGCCTGTTGGTGCAGCGCAGCGACAAAAGCATCCGCGACATTGCGGCGGCGACCGGTTTTGCTACTCCGTCGCACCTCACAGCGCGCTACACGCCCCGCTACGGTGCGTCGCCGCTGAAAGAACGCGAAAAACGCGATGCAGGATTGGCATTTAAGGAAAGAATATTGTCGTAATCAAGAAGCACTGCGGCCGGGCTTGCCGTAATACTGAAGCGCTTTTGCATCGACCCTCAGGAGAATTGAATATGACCATGCCCGACCTCATCTATATCGACAACGGCGAGCGCGTTCGCCACAGCTTCTCAGACGCCGAGTACGCCAACCGCATCGGCAAGCTGCGCGCCATGATGGCCAAGAAGGGCGTGGATACGGTGCTATTCACCAGCTATCACAACATCAATTACTACAGCGACTTTTTGTACTGCTCCTTCGGCCGCTTCTACGGCCTGGTGGTGACGCAGGACAAGACCGTGATCATTGCGGCCAATATCGACGGCGGCCAACCCTGGCGCAAAGGCGTGTGCGACCGCGCGGTCATCTACACAGACTGGCAGCAGGGCAATTACTTCCGTGCGCTGGCCCAAGAAATCCCCAACAAGGGCCGGGTCGGCCTGGAGTTTGACCACCTGCCGCTGGAGCGCATGGACAAGATCAAAGCCACCCTGCCCGGCGTGGAGTTTGTCAACATCGCCGCCGACTGCATGCGCATGCGCATGGTCAAGTCGGCTGAAGAAATCGAATTCATCAAAAACGGCGCGCAGGTGTGCGACGTAGGCGGCGCCGCTTTGGTAGCTGCCGTGCACGCGGGCGTGCCCGAGCACGAAGTGGCCTTGGCCTCGACCCAGGCCATGGTGCGCGAAATTGCCAAGCGCTACCCGCACACCGAGCTGATGGACACCTGGACCTGGTTCCAGTCGGGTATCAACACGGATGGCGCGCACAACCCGGTGACCACCCGCAAAGTGCAGCACGGTGACATCCTGAGCCTGAACTGCTTCTCGATGATCTCGGGCTACTACACCGCGCTGGAACGCACGCTGTTTTTCGGTGATGTGGGCCCTGCATCGCTGCGCCTGTGGGAAATCAATGTGCGCGTGCACGAAGAGGGCCAAAAGCTGGTCAAGCCCGGCGTGCGCTGCTGCGACGTGGCCCATGCGCTCAACAAAATTTATGAAGAGTACGGCGTGCTGAAGTACCGCACCTTCGGTTACGGGCACTCTTTTGGTGTGCTCTCGCACTATTACGGGCGCGAAGCAGGTCTGGAATTCCGCGAAGACATCGATACCGTGCTCGAACCGGGCATGGTGGTGTCGATCGAGCCGATGATCATGTTGCCCGAAGGCATGCCGGGGGCGGGCGGTTACCGCGAGCATGACATTCTGGTCGTCACCGATACGGGGCACCAGAACATCACGGGTTTCCCCTATGGTCCGAAGCACAACGTGATTCGCGGATAGACATAGACTTTGCTAATCTATCGGGCTTGACCTGAACCAGGAACCCCTCGCACATGCAGAAGCCTTTTGTCCGATTCGACCACGTTGAAAAAAGCTACGACGGCAAGAACCTGGTCGTACAGGATCTGACACTCGACATCGCGCAAGGCGAGTTCCTGACCTTGCTGGGGCCTTCGGGCTCCGGCAAGACCACCACGTTGATGATGCTGGCCGGTTTCGAGACCGCAACTGCCGGTGAGATTTACCTGGACGGCAAGCCGATCAACCGCATCGCACCCGAGCACCGCAACATCGGCATGGTGTTCCAAAGCTACGCCCTGTTTCCGCACATGACCGTGGCCGAAAACGTGGGCTTTCCCTTGAGCGTGCGCGGTGTGACCGGAGACGCTGCGCGCAGCCGCGTGATGGCAGCGCTGGACAAAGTGGGGTTGAAAGGCCTGGAGTCGCGCCGCCCCGCGCAAATGTCGGGCGGACAGCAACAGCGGGTGGCAGTCGCCCGCGCGCTGGTGTTTGAGCCGCAGCTGGTGCTGATGGACGAGCCGCTCTCGGCCTTGGACAAGCAGCTGCGCGAGCAACTGCAATATGAGATCAAACGCCTGCACCACGATTTGGGGATCACCATCGTCTACGTCACGCATGACCAGACCGAAGCGCTGGCCATGTCGGACCGGGTCGCCGTGTTTCACCATGGCCGCATCCAGCAAATTGACACGCCCACCCAGTTGTACGAGCGTCCGGCCAATGCTTTTGTGGCGCAGTTTATTGGTGAGAACAACACTTTAACGGGCAAGATCAGTTCGGTATCGGGCAACAGCTGCCAGGTCACGCTTTCCGATGGCACTGTGATTACCGGTCAGTCGGTGGCGACGCCCAAAGTGGGCGATGGCACCTTGGTTTCCATTCGTCCCGAGCGGGTGCGCCTGAACCCTGAAAGCCAGGGGGATGACAGCCGCGTGGTTGGCACCGTGGTGGACATCACTTATTTAGGAAGATATGCCCGCTTGCGCCTCAAGGCTTGCGGGCTGGAAGATTTCATCGTTACGCTTCCCAACGATGGACGCGATCTCGCACTGGCCAACGGCAGCACCATCAACCTCGGTTGGAGTGCTGTGGATTGCCGGTTGCTCGATAGTGAGTAAGGGCGGCTTTTTAATTACATCAGGAGAACAGCATGTTCAAACGGATAAATTCAAGTGCACTAGCAGTTGTTGGCGCTGCAGCTATTGCTTTCCTCCCGGGCATCAGCGCCGCCCAGCAAGCGATAACAGTTGCCTCTTGGGGTGGCGCTTATACCGTGAGCCAGGTGGAGGCTTACCACAAGCCTTTTGAAGCCAAGAGCGGCGTCAAAGTCACCTCGGTGGACTACAGCGGTGCGCTTTCCGAAATCGCTGCCCAGGTAAAAACCGGCAATATCAAATGGGACGTGATTGACCTCGAGCCTGCCGAAGCCCTCAAAGGCTGCGAAGAAGGCCTGTTCGAGAAAATTG
>RFRO01000081.1 GCA_009924455.1 Betaproteobacteria bacterium | reverse complement strand
GCTCGGCACCCTTGACGGCGAGTTCGGCCACTTGGGAGCGCAAGGCTTCACGCGCCTTCAGTGTCAGTTGGTGTGCGTCTTGCCGAGCAGACTCCAGTATCTTGGTGGCCTCCTCGCTGGCACGCAGCTTGGCTTCTTCAATGATCATCGTGGCGCGCCGCTCGGCATCGGCAATGCGCGCAGACGTTTCATTGCGGGTTTTGGCCAGCTCGACTTCCACATGCTGATGCGCGTTGGTCAGCGCGATCTTGGCGTTCTCAGCCGCAGCCAGGCCTTCGGCGATTTTGTTTGTTCGCTCATCCAACGCCTTGGTTAAAGGCGGCCAAATGAACTTCATAGTGAAGATGACCAGAATCATGAAAACAATCATCTGGACGATCAAAGTACCGGTGATGCTCACTTCAATTCCTTTCGGTTCAGGCTTACCAATGGCAGCGGCACAGTCGCGCGATGCACACGGTTGAGCCAGGAATTTACTTAGGCAAGTTGGCGATCTGGCTCAGGAACGGGTTGGCCGTGGTGAACCACAGGGCAACGCCGGTACCGATAATGAAAGCCGCATCGATCAAACCAACCAATAAGAACATCTTGGTTTGCAATTCGCCCATCAGCTCAGGCTGGCGTGCTGCGGCTTCGAGGTATTTGCTGCCCATGATGCCAATGCCGATACATGCGCCGGCAGCGCCCAAGCCGATGATGAGACCAGCCGCGATGGCCACAAGTCCGATGATTTCCATGATGACTCCTAGATGAAAAAAGATAAAAGTTGAGAAAGAATCAATGGTGATCGTGTGCCTGACCCAGGTAAACCAGGGTCAGCATCATGAACACAAAAGCCTGCAAAGTGATGATCAGAATATGAAAGATTGCCCAGACCGTTCCGGCCACCACGTGGGCCAGACCCAGCGAGATTCCGCTGAAACTGAGTGAGAATGCGCCACCCATCAAAGCGATCAGTAAAAAGATGAGTTCTCCAGCGTACATATTGCCAAACAGTCGCATGCCGTGTGAGACGGTCTTGGCGACAAATTCAACCATTTGCATGGCGAAGTTAAATGGGTAAAGCAAAAAGTGGTCGCCAAAAGGCGCGGTAAAGAGCTCGTGTACCCAGCCTCCCAACCCCTTGATCTTGATGGAGTAGTAAAGGGAGATGATCAGCACGCACAGCGACAAACCCATGGCGCCAGACAAATCGGCGGTTGGAACCACGCGCATGTAAGCATGGTGCGGGTCGTGGCCTTGGGCTTGAAAAATGAGCTCCCAGATGAGCGGGATCAAGTCTACTGGCAGCAAGTCCATGGCGTTCATCATGAAAATCCAGACAAACACAGTCAAAGCCAACGGGGTCACAAATTTGCGGCTTTGCGCATTGTTAACAATGCTTTTGGCCTGGCTGTCGACCATTTCAACCAAGAGCTCAACCGCGGCCTGAAAACGACTGGGAATGCCCGAAGTGGCACGGCGGGCAACCTGCCACATCAAAAAGCAGCCAAGAACACCTAAGGAGACAGACCAGAAGATCGTATCCAGATTGAATACGGAAAAATCCAGTACGCTGGCTGGTGACTTGTTTTGCAAGTGGGTCAGGTGGTGACCGATGTAGTCACCAGCTGTTGGCCCAGATTCTGAAGTCATAACGGTTAATCAAAGTTTGGTAAAGCCTTGGATCTTAGCATATGGCCAAGCCATAACCACCCATTGGACCTTGAAAACCACAAAGCACCCAAGCAGTAACCCTGGCCAATTCAGCGGGTTTAGCACGCGCGGCGCCGCCAGCATCATGGCCAGTGCCAAGGCCCATTTCACCAATTCCCAGAGAAAAAAGCTGGCCGTGGAAGTCAGCGCGTCATGCGCTGTCCAGCGCCGCGTGACGCCACGGGCGAACACCACATTGGGCAGTAGGCAAGTCATGGCGCCATAGGCCCAAGAGGCGGCCAGCACATTTGAGGCCGCTGCCCAAAGCAGCAGCGTGCCGCAAAGACTGATCAAAAACTGCAGGCCCAGCACTTGCCAAATGCTGATGCCAGGCTGGCTTTGCCGCAGTAGCTCAGCCTCTTGGGCGCTGAGCTGATGCCATTGCAGAGGCGAGTCGCTGTAGGAGTTTGATGCAGAATGCTTGGTCATATGCAAATATGCTGATGGAATTAAGTCACGACCATGAATAAGACCCCGGCCACCCAAGCTAGCTTGATCGAATACCCCTGTACCTTTCCCATCAAAGTCATGGGCTTGAATAATGAAGACTTTATACAAGCCATGAAGACGATAGTGCAGCGCTTTGATCCGGGCTGGCAATGCGGCGGCCTGAAAGAGCGCAGCAGCAGCAATGGCAAATACCTGGGGCTGACCTTTCATGTGTACGTCAACAACCGCGAAGAGCTGGACGGGCTTTACCTTGCCTTTACTTCGCACCCCATGGTCAAAGTCGTGCTTTGAAACCGCTTTTGTCACCCAATAATTGTGCCGCTGCACAGATTCGCCAGCTAGGCTTGGTGGCTTACACCGAAAGTTTGCTGGCCATGCAGCATTTTACTGCACAGCGGGATGCTGCCACAGCGGATGAAATCTGGCTGTGCGAGCACCCTGCTGTGTTCACCCAAGGTCAAGCCGGTAAACCCGAGCATCTTTTATTGGCAGGCCATATTCCTTTGATAGCCAGCAACCGCGGCGGACAAATCACGTTTCACGGACCGGGCCAGGTGGTGGCGTATGCGCTGATTGATTTGAAACGCGCCGGGTATTTCGTCAAAGAATATGTGTACCGCATAGAAGAGGCTGTGTTGAAAACGCTGTCACATGTAGGCGTCACCGGCCACCGGGTTGCTGGCGCGCCTGGGATTTACGTTCGCCCTGATGCGCCGTTTGAGCACGCGCGGCTGCCTTCAAGACCGCAACACGGTCAGCGTGCGGCCACGGCGGACTTCTCGGGCCTGGCCAAAATCGCCGCGCTCGGCGTGAAAGTCAGCCGTGGTTGCGCTTACCATGGGGTGGCGCTGAATGTGTGTATGGATTTATCGCCTTTTGAACACATCAACCCCTGTGGCTACGCTGGGCTTGCGACCACCGATCTTTTTACAATAGGTGTTCAAGTCAGTTGGCAAGAGGTGGCTGATGTGCTCGGCAGCAAACTTGCCACCTCTTTAATGCCTTAACCCCAAGGATTGCATGACAGCACCACACGTTCCTGACACCGCCTGCGCTTATGACGCGAGCACCAAACAAAAGTCTTCGGACAAAGTCTCGCGCATACCAGTCAAGGTGGAGCACGGCGGCGAGGTCCTGAAAAAGCCGGATTGGATTCGCGTTAAAGCGGGCTCACCCAATACGCGCTTTTATGAAATCAAAGACATTTTGCGCAAAAACCATTTGGTCACCGTCTGCGAAGAAGCGTCGTGCCCAAACATCGGCGAATGCTTTGGCAATGGCACTGCGACCTTCATGATCATGGGTGACAAATGCACACGGCGCTGTCCTTTTTGCGATGTGGGCCATGGCCGCCCCGACCCGTTGAACCTCGATGAGCCCGCCAATCTGGCTAAAACGATTGCGGCCTTGCAGTTGCGCTATGTGGTGATTACCAGCGTGGACCGTGACGATTTGCGCGACGGAGGCGCTGCGCATTTTGTTGCCTGCATTGAAGCTATTCGTGCCGCTTCACCCTCTACGGAAATTGAGGTACTGGTGCCCGATTTCCGCGGCCGCGATGACCGGGCTTTGTCGATTTTGCGTACCGCCCCGCCGGATGTGATGAACCACAACATCGAGACCGTTCCGCGTTTGTACAAAGAGGCCAGGCCCGGATCGGATTACGCGTTCAGTTTGAACTTGCTGCAGAAATTCAAGGCCTTGTTTCCCGACATTCCGACCAAGAGCGGCATCATGGTCGGCTTAGGGGAGACCGACGAGGAAGTGCTGCAGGTCATGCGCGATATGCGGGCCCATGGCATCGACATGCTCACGATCGGTCAGTATCTGGCTCCGACTGCCAGCCACTTACCGGTTCGCCGTTACGTGCACCCGGATCAGTTCAAGTTCTTTGAACAAGAGGCCTATGCCATGGGCTTCAAGCACGCTGCAGTCGGCGCGATGGTGCGCTCCAGTTACCACGCGGATGAGCAGGCCGGCCACGCGCGTGCGTGAGTCACCTGGCGCGTAAGGACCGCCATCCCCTGCCGGCCAGGTGGATGTGCAGATACAGCCAGAGCAGCGGATCGAGAACCGCGTCCCACACATTGCCACTGGGCAAGCGGGTGAGTACAAATAGAGCCAGTACCACCAGTGGCAGCGCGTGGACCCAACGCGCAGAAAGCACCCATGTTGCCGCTGCGGCGACCATCAGGATCAGGCTTGCTAGCGGACTGAGACCCAAGGCATAGATGGAATGCGGTATCGGTAATGCCGCAAACGTGTCCAGCGCCAGCACCCACCCCATCGCGATGCCGCATAGCACCCAGGGTAGGGGAATAGGGTGTGATGCGCTTGTCGTCCGGAGGTCGCCGGCCTGAACGTGCGAACGGGTTTGCTGCCATAACCACAGGCCACATAGCAGTACGCTGGTCCAACTGGGTGACGCAAATGCGAGTTCCAGCCAGTAAGCAGGAGACAGAGGCCCGGGAAGGGACGAACCTATCCCAACCAGGGCGGCCCATGCCAGACGCCAAGGCGGCTGCAACACAGATGCCAGACGCCAGCCGGCCGCTGCCAACACCACGCCCCACAGCACGTGCACCCAAACCTGGCGGACCGGCGCCGGCGGAAACACCGGACTATCCAGATCCAGCAAGGGCTGTAACAGCAAGGCGAAGTCAGGCGCGATCACCATATGTCAAGGCTTGTGGGGAGCAACCGAAAAACGCTGCCAGGCGATGGCGTGGCGCTGGTCGGTGTAGCTGACCCAGACCTGCTGGCCCGCCCACTCCATCGAGGGATAGGAATATTCCGCGCCGGGGTCGCCTTGGGCCAGGGTCATCCTGTGCTGCCACTCGCGCCCATCAAGAGATGCACTCAGGTCCAGCCGATGCCGGCCTTCCGAGGTGTTGTTATGCGCCAGCAGCATCGTGCCGTCGGGCAAGCGCAGAGTGGCAATGGAAGAATCGGGGTTGGGCAGATCGAGGTCGGGTGCATCCTGCCAACTCGCGCCGGCATCAGCCGTTTGGCTGACCCGGATCCGGCGCTGCGGGCTGCCGTCGCGCATCAAAGCCAGCCAGCGGGTGGCGTTCACGGGCATCAGCGCAGGCTGCAACATGTGCTGGCTTTGGGCCATGCGGGTCATGCTGCGCAACTGGCCTTCCGCGTCGAAGCGCAGGGCCAGCGGGAAGCTTGGATGGCCCATTTCAAAGTAGGCTGGCAACACCATCCCGGAGTCGCTGAGCGGTAGAGGGGTGCTTCGCACCAGATGGCTGTAGTTCCATAGCCAAGACAGTGGCAGCACCTGCTGGACTTCAAAACCGTGCGGCTCGGCGATGGATTGCGCATCCTGCTGCCGCAGGTGCACGATGCGCGCCGCCGCCCAGCCGCCAAGGCCCGTGGCGACCACGAACAAATGCACCCGCCCTTCCTTGTCCAGCCAGGAAACCGGATTCCCCAGCCGGGTGGTGCCAAAGCCCAGGTTGTGACGCCCTACGGCGTAGTAGGCGGGGCTCCAGTTGTCGCTGCCACGCACCAGGTGGGCGCTGGCAATTTGGACATCCGGTGCTGCTTCTCGGGAACCCGAAAACCAGAAAGCCATCAGTGACCAGGGGTGGCCTTCGGGCATGACCAGCAGGTCGCAGGCATGCGCGCTTAAGGCACCTTCGGGCATGGGAATATGGCCTTGCCCCGTGCGCACCAATTGCGACGGAGTCTTGACAGTGGGCTCCGGCACGAGTGCTTTCGCCGGTGGAAGCGGATTGTCGCGCCAGGCCAGCTCCACGGCGACCAAGACACAGCAGACGAGGCCTGCAACAAGATAACGCCACGTCGGGGCAAATCTGTCAGGGGATGGATGCATGCGTGTTTCAGGATGCGAGCGTATCGGTGCCGCTGGCGAGCAAGCGGGCGTAGATGCCGTTGGCAGCTGCCAATTCCTCATGCGTGCCCGACTCGCGGGCCCGTCCATGTTCCATCACGACGATGCGGTCTGCATCGCGCACCGTTGACAGGCGGTGTGCCACCACCAGCAGCGCGTTCAGACGCGTTATCCAGCGCCGAAGTGGCTTCGTCGAGAAGCAGAATGGGGGCGTCTTTGACAAACGCGCGGGCAATTGCAATCCGCTGGCGCTGCCCGCCCGACAGTTGGCTGCCGTTAACGCCCACGCGCGACTGCAGACCCTGCGGGAGCGCATCAATAAAGTCCCAGGCATTGGCGCTCGCGGCGGCCTGCGCAATCTGGGCTTCTGTCGCATCCGGACGCCCGTAGGCGATATTGGCGGCAATGGTGTCATCAAACAGCACCACATGCTGCCCGACCCAGCCCAGCTGCGCCCGCAAGGCCTGCAAATCCATGTGTGCGATGTCCTGGCCGTCCAGAAGAATGCGTCCATGGGTGGGCTCGAAAAAGCGCGCCATCAGCTGGACTACGCTGGTTTTCCCGCTGCCCGAGGCGCCGACGAGTGCGACGGTTTCGCCCGCGCGCAATTCCAGATCCAGATCCTGTACCGCCCAGGACTCCTGCCCTGGATACCGAAAACTCACACCCTCAAAGCGCACATGCCCACGCGCACGCGGCGGCCGGTTGTTAGCGATGCTAGGCGGCTCGGGCGGTGTATCCAGCAGATCGAACAGGGACTGGGCACCGGCGAGGCCACGCTGGATCACGTCGTTGATGTTGGTCAGGCGGCGGATGGGTTCAAACAGCATGGCCATGGCAGCCACAAAGGCCACAAAGGTGCCGGGGCTCAGGCGGTCTTGTGCTGACAGGTTGGACGCCAGCCAGATCACGGCGGCGACGGCCAGCGCGGCCAGAACCTGGACCAGCGGCACATTGAGGGCACTGATGCGCACCGTGCGCATGGTCTGGGCGCGCAATTTTTCGGTGGTGTCAGCAAAACGCCGCGCCTCGTGGGCCTGGGTGCCGAAAATTTTGATTTCCCGCACGCCCGCCAGGCTTTCCTCGATGGCGCCGGTCATGGCACCCGCGCTCTCCTGCATGGCCTGATTGCCGCCGCGCAGCTTTTTGCTGGCCAGGGTAATCAGCCAGGCGACGATGGGGGCAATCGCCAGAATCAGCAGCGTCAACTCCCAGGCGGTGTAGATCAAATACCCGGTCAGGCCGATGATGATCAGGGTGTCGCGCACCACCACAATCCAGGCGGACGACAGCGCTGCGCCGACTTGCGGGATGTCATACAACAGGCGCGAGAGCATGCGCCCTTGCGACTGCGCCAAATGCTCGGCCAGCGGCAATTCCATCTGGTGGGCAAACACCTGGCGGCGCAAGTCGGTAATCGCTTTGTTGGCAATCCACTGGCTGGCAACGTTGGCAGCGTATTCAGCCACGCCTTTGGCCAGAAATGACAGCACCAGCGCAAGTGGTACCCACCATTGGGTCTGGCTGTTTTTGGCAATCAGGTTCTGATCGACCAGGGGCTTGAGCAGGCCCGGCAAGACTGGCTCCAAGGCGGCGGCGACCACCATGGCGAGCACCGACAGGGCGACCACTGAACGGTAGGGCCGGATCGTCTGGATCAGCCGCCCGTACAGTTGCAGTGAGCTTTTCATTCGCGCTGCAGCAGCTTGTCGTTTAGCAGTGCGGCCCAGCCCTCGGCGATGTATTGTTTTTCCAGCGCACTGGGGTCGTACTCGCTATCGACCCATTCCATGAAGCCGATAGGCGCACGCGCATTGCGCGCGAGGTAGGTTTCCAGCACGTACTCGAGTACGCCAGCCTGTGAGCGGCGGAAGTGGCCGTAGCGCCAGTTGAGTTCAGTCAGCGCGTCACGTACGTCGTGGCCCAAGTGCAGGATGCGGAACAACGCCGCGCCAATACCGGCGCGATCCGCGCCCGATTTACAGTGCAACAGCGCAGGGTATTCCAGGTTTGCAAAAACGGCTTTGATCCCATGGATCTCGTCGCGCGTGGGCGGTTGGCGCGAATACAGGCGGAAGGTTTCGAGGCGAATGCCCAGCGCATCGCAGGCCTCGGCTTCCAGCGCATACGAGCCGAACTCGTTGACGCCGCGCAAATTCAAGATACTTTTGAGGCCCAGCCGCTTTTTGTAATCGCGGATTTGGGAGGGGCTGGGTTGGCTGGAGCGGTGCATGCCGCCGCCAATCGCATACATGTTGTTGTAAATGGCCCGGATGAAGCCATGGTCGACCAGGTGCATGTTGAGCCAGGCCATAACCCGGCCGTAGGTCGAATCCAATCGAAAGTGCATGGGCAACCCGTCTGAAAAGTCGGCCGGAGTATAGCGGGGGGGTCTGCTGCAAGCGTGCTCAGCGACGCTTGCAAAGACTTTCGGGCTCGTCGGCACCCAGGGTGTCCAGAATCTCCTTCGGGTGCAACACGCCTTCCACCGGCGCCATACCCGCGACCGCTTGGCCGTGGGCCATAAAAATCCCCTGGCGCAGTTGCCCATCCCAGGGCCGGAAGCTCAGAGCGGTGCCTTTGAATCCGTCCAAAGTGGTTTTGCCGCTGCGCAGGTTGTTCAGCAGCTGCGCCAGGGTGGCTTTGGGTTCCTCGTCCAGCGCGGTCGCGAAGCTTTTCACGGCCATCCATGACGCCCAGTCTTGCGAGGCCATTTGCTTGTTGGTCAGCTTTTGGAAGCGGTGGCTGAGCTGCGGTGCGCCGTACCGCTCCCACGATGTATGCCAGGCCAGCGGCACCAGCCCGCTGCTGCCCACCACCGGGCGGGGCAGGGCGGTGTTAAAGGGCAGGCCTTTGGCAAATTCACCGACCGAATCCAGCACCATCACCACATCATGGGCAGGTTCGGCAGTCAGTAATTTCGGGTTGCTGGCTTCGCGTTGGCGCGGGTCACCGGAAAGTACAAATTTACGTTCGGCTTTGACCTTCAGACCGAATCGTTTGATCGACGCGGTCCAGATGTCGCGCAAGGCCTGGTCCTGCGGCTCAGGCCCCACCAGCAGAATCATGTCCCGCCAGTTGCGTGCAGCCAGCCATTGGGCCATCGCGTCAGCGAGCATGCGATCGCTGGGCAGCGTGTGCAGCCAGTGCGGGTGGCAGGAGGCGCCACGCAAGGCATCGCTGCTCTCGCTGATATTGAAGACGATGGGCGCCGTGGAAATTTTCGCGAACGCGTCCATCAGTGCCTTCTGTTGCTCTACCGGCAGGTCCAGCAGCAGGACCTGGGCCTTGCGTTTATTGATCTCCCCCAGCAGCTCAGTAGTGCTTTTGCCGTCCCACTGCAGGTCTTGCAATTTCAGCTGGTTGCCGGAGTCTTGGAGGTTGTCCTTGAGCTCGTCGATGGCGATTTGTGCTGCAACCAATGGCCTTCCGGTCGGTTTGCCAATGAAAGCTTGCTCCAGCGTCTTGCGTTCATAGCGCGGGTCGTCGCGCAGTCCGACCACCAGAATTTGCCAGCTCGCAGCCCAGACCGAAACCGGCATGAGCAGCAGTGCCACCCAGCCCAACAAGCGGCGTATGACGCCTGAGCGCGTGGCCGCCATCAATTGGTGATCACGCTATGGGGTACGCGGCCGGCGGGCACGGTTTTAATGGCTTTGCCGCTGGCCACGTCGACGATGGTGAGGTCGTCGGAAAGCCCATTGACCACGTACAGCCGCGATCCATCGCCATTGAGGCCCACGCCCCATGTGCGCTTGCCCGCCAGAATGACTTTGCGCACCGTGTGCGTGGCCACGTCCACTTCGGCCACATGGTTGGCGCGACCCAATGCCACCCACGCAGTTTTGCCATCGGGCGTGATCAACATGCCGACCGGGCTGATGTCGTTCACGCTGGAGCCCAGTTCATTGGTTACCCACAGCTCCGCGCCGTCGGGCGTCAGCGCAAATCGACGGGGGCGTTTGCCCACTTTGACCATTCCGACCTGTTTGCGGGTGGCCACATCCACGATGTGCACAGAGTTGGTGACCTCGGAGGTCACATAAACCAGTTTGCCATCGGGTGCAGCCAGCACGCCCTCGGGCTCGGCCCCGGTTTTCACCGAGAAAACCGGCTTCTTGTTGGCAACGTCATAGGCAATCATTTGGCTGCCTTCTTCAATCGAGACGTAGGCGGTTTTGCCGTCGGGTGAAAGTGCAAATATTTCAGGGCTTTCGCCGGTGGGGAGCGTGTCCACCTGCTTGCCGGCTGCGATGTCCACCACACCAATCTGGTCGCTGTCTCCACAGGCCACCATGATGTTCTTGCCCCCGTTGGCCCATGCCATGTGGCGTGGGCGCTTGCAGGTGGGTATGTTCTTGATGAAGGCCCCATCGTTTTGCAACACCATGATGGCATTGTCTTTTTCGCTGCTGACAAAGACATC
>RFRO01000009.1 GCA_009924455.1 Betaproteobacteria bacterium | reverse complement strand
GCGCCTCTTGCCCCAGCAAGTACAACCACTCGGTGGTTTCCTCGGTGAGGCAGACGATGCGTTGGGGGGTGAGGGTCATGGGGCGCAGTACCGGGGGGAGACTATTTGGGACTCCATTGCAACGTCACGTAGAAATTGCAACCCGGCGTCGCGTAGCCGCTGACCTGTTGGTAGGTTTGGTCGGTGGCGTTATTGATGCGCATGGCCAATGTCCAATCTTTGTCCACGTTGTAGAGCGCGCGCACATTGAGCAAGGTATAGCCGCGGTTGACGGTGGTGTTTGCCGCATTGTCATAGCTCGCGCCCACGTCCTGCATCTCGGCGCCCAGAACCCAATCATTCCAGGGAAATTCAGCACCCAGCACCATCATCTGCTGCGCCCGCAAGGTGAGGTATTTGCCGGTGACATTGTTGCGGGGGTTCAACAGATCGACCGATCCGGTCAATCGAACCGGGCCCAGGCGGTGCGCCCCGGACAGGGTCACGCCTTCAACCGATGCGCGGTTCACGTTGTACCAACAGAAAGAACCCGCGGAACACGAGGTCGAACTCGCTGCGGAGGACAACAGGTTTTCATAGGTATTGGTGTAATACACAAAGCGCGCTTCGGTGCCCTTTTGAATGTAGGACAGGCTGGCTTCATTGCTGCGATTACTCTCGGAGCTGAGGGAGGTGCTTCCGTAGTAGCCACGCAACTGCTCCAAGGTCGGCGCGCGGTAGGACGTTCCTGTGGACACGCCGGCACGCAGCGCAGGCGTCAGGAGATAGGCGTAAGACAGTGCACCTGTAGTGTTCGGTCCGTAGTCGCTGTCGGCATCACGCCGGGCGTTCAACTGGAACTCGCTGGAGCCCAGCGTTGTGGCGTAACCCAGTCCGGTCGCGGCTACCGTTCTATTGGCATTGACGGCTGTGTTGTAGGCATTCTTTGCGGCTGAAAATGCGTCTTTTTTCTGCTCGATGAAGGGGCTCCACAACCCGCCCAAACCCTTCCATTGTGCGTCCGCGCTGATACCGTCCAACACCGTGAAATAGTCCCAGCTGGGATCGGTGTTGCTCATGGCCGACGTCAGCGAACGCGTCATGCGGACGGTGCTGCTCAAGGTGTCCGACCAGCGGGAAGCCCACGCCACGCCAGAGGCCTGCACGATACCGCTCGTCGTAGTATCCACATAGTTGTTGGAGCCGTAAACGTCCACAGACCGGTACTGCAGACGATTTTGGCTGCTGCTCGCATCCAATCGGTGGGCGTCGTTGATCTGGTACCCCAAGCGCACGTTGGCATCGGTGTTGAAGGAGCCTTCGGTGCTGGGCGTATGTCTGACCGTTTTATAGTTATCGAATCCGTCCGTCTGTGAGGACGCGATGTTCATCGCGTAATCCCAGTCACCCACGCCCCCGCGCGCACCAAAGGACACCTTTTGCGCGCTGTAGCTGCCACCGCCCACCGATATCGTCGGATGGAAGCCCTGCTGACCTTTGCGGGTGAAGATCTGCACAACGCCCGCCATGGCGTCGGCGCCGTACAAGACGCTGCTGGGGCCACGCACGATTTCAATGCGCTCGATATCGCCCAGAGGAATCAACTCCCAGTTAACACCACCGCCTAATTGGTTGCCATCCTGCCCGCCGATACGAACGCCATCGATGAACAACCCGGTCATGCGTGCCTCACCGCCTCGGATGTAGACTTTGTCACCACCAGCCGTTGAACCGCCAACCTGCACGCCGGGCTGCCCGTTCAAAAGCTGCAGAACGGTAATCGCCCCACTCTCCTCAATCTGCTGCCGGTCAATGACCGTTACATCGGCAAGCACCTCCTTGACCGGGCGGGCAAAGCGACTTGCCGTCACCACCACCTCTTGCAAGGACGCGGTCTCAGCGGCATCTTGCGCGTAGACAGACAAACACAGGGACAGCGCGCCAAACGCCGCAACCGCGCCACAGCGCGCAAGAAAAAATCCAGTTTTCATACCAATTGAACCAACGACTAAAGCCCTCGCCGTCTTCCCCGACAGCGCATGGACGTCACGGCTGTGCGACGCGCGCACAACCACCGTGTTGGCCGGTATCCGGGCTGGTGGAACAAACGCCATCGCCTTCCCAAGCGCGTGTACAAGACGCTCAGTGGCCATAATGGAGCCGGAACCGGGGTCGGTTCGTCCACTTACCGTTGCGGGGGCAGCGCAGGTTAGGTTGGCGGATGTACCGCCGTCCCTCCTGCTTCCCGTTGAACTGCGCCATGCGAACCACAGCGCGAGCACCAACGGGCGCATTGTAGGTGGGGGCCGGCGCAGCCGTGTTGCGGATGCGACCTACAATGCGGCGCTATGCACCCCGAGTCCACCGTCGAACAGATCGCCGAGCGCGTCGAGCGGCTTCTGGTGCGCTATGAGGAGCTGCAACGCACCAACGCACTGCTGGCCGGGCAGGTGCAGACGCTGACCCAGGAACGCGACTCGCTGCGTTCGCGCCTGGCAGCAGCACGTGGGCGTATCGAAGCCCTCTTAGACCGGCTGCCCACAAACGCACCCGATTCTGAATCGCTGGCACCTGTAGACCAGCGTCGCGCCGGATGAAACAGCTGGAAGTTCAAATCATGGGTCACGGCTATTTGCTGGGCTGTCCCGAGGGCGGTGAGGCCAAGTTGATGGCCGCAGTCAACCGGGTGGACGCCGCCATGTGCAAGATCCGGGACGGTGGGAAAATCAAGGCCCGCGACCGGATTGCGGTCTTGGCGGCTCTGAACCTGGCTTTTGAAGCCAACGCCAACAACACAGAAAGCGGCGGTGAACCCAGCACGGCAGACCCGATGCCGCTGACCCTGAACCGCCGCCAAAGCGACGTACTGCTCGAACCGCTGCTGCGCCGCTTAGACAAAGTCCTGGGTGACGACGGAAAGCTCTTTTAAATCGGGATATCCGCGGCCTACAATGAGCCTGTCTGCGGAACCGTTGGGCTTTTGATTTCCTTTACCAATGCTCATTGAGCCAGGGCTTGGAACATCGCCCCCCTAGCGCGATCATCTCGCGTCAGATGAACCCGATGGGGTGCTGACCTCGCCCACCTAAACTGCGGTTTAGGATGCCGGTCCGGTGGTTTCCGCAGACACTTTTCCCGCACCGCACCCCTCCCTCCCCACCCGAACCTCCAGCCCGGAACCATGTTTGAGCCGCAACTGATTGCTGAACTGGCGACGCTGGGGCTGTGCGCAGGATTCATGGCCGGACTGCTCGGCATCGGCGGGGGCATGCTGATTGCACCCTTTATGACCATCATCCTGGCACAGCGTGGTGTCGGAACAGACGCGGGCGTGAAGGTCGCAATTGCCACCTCCATGGCCATGATTGCATTCACCAGCCTGTCGAGCCTGCGCGCGCACCACCAACGGGGCACGGTACGCTGGGATATTGTCAAATCCCTTGCACCGGGCATTGCGCTGGGTGGCGCACTGGCCAGCGCGGGGGTATTCGCGGTGCTCAAGGGCCATACCGTGTCGCTGGTGTTTGCTGCCTTTGTGGGCTTTTCAGCAACCCAGATGCTGCTCAACAAACAACCGCGCGCCAGCCGCCGGTTGCCGGGTGCGGTGGGACAGAGCGCCGCCGGGGTGGCCATCGGCTTTTTGTCCGGCTTGGTGGGTGCGGGTGGCGGTTTTGTCAGCGTGCCCTACATGCTGGCGCACAACGTGGCCATGATCAACGCGGTGAGCACCAGCGCAGCCCTGGGCTTTCCCATTGCGTTTTTCAACAGCCTGGGCTACATCGCCGGAGGCTGGGACGCACCGGGTCTGCCGCCGTGGTCGCTTGGCTACATCTGGCTGCCGGGTTTGTTGGTGACGGCTTCGTGCAGCGTCTGGACCGCGCCCCTGGGCGCAAAAATGGCGCACCGTTTGCCCGTGGCCATGCTGCGACGGATTTTTGCGGTGCTGCTGTACGGTTTGTGCGCTTACATGCTGCACAAAGGCCTGTCAGACGAATAAAAAACCCGCCGAAGCGGGTTTTTTTATCAGCGGACACACCGGGACTTAGCCCATGTGCAATCCGCCGTTGACCGAGAAGTCCGCACCGGTGGCGTAGCCGCCTTCTTCGGACGCCAGCCAGGCAATGATGGATGCGATCTCGCTGGGCTCGCCCAGGCGTTTGACCGGCACGGTCGCCACGATCTTGGCCAGCACGTCTTCGCGGATGGCTTTGACCATGTCGGTGCCGATGTAGCCGGGGCTCACCGTGTTGACGGTCACGCCTTTGGTGGCCAGCTCTTGGGCCAGCGCCATCGAGAAACCATGCATACCGGCTTTGGCAGCCGAATAGTTGGTCTGACCGGCCTGGCCCTTTTCGCCGTTCACCGACGAGATATTGATGATGCGGCCCCAGCCTTTTTCGACCATGTCGGCGACCACTTGCTTGGTCACGTTGAACATGGAATTGAGGTTGGTCTCGATCACCATATCCCAGTCCTCGCGGCTCATTTTGAGGAACATGCGGTCGCGGGTGATGCCGGCGTTGTTCACCAGCACGTCGATCACGCCATGCTCGGCCTTGGTCTTGGTGAAGGCCGCAACGGTGGAGTCCCAGTCACCCACATTGCCCACGGAGGCGTAAAAGGTGTAGCCCAGTGCAGCCTGCTCGGCCAGCCACTTGGCGTGGTCCCGGGTAGGACCGCAACCTGCGATCACTTTGAAGCCTTCTTTGTGCAGGCGCTGGCAAATGGCGGTACCGATGCCGCCCATGCCACCGGTCACGTACGCAACTTTTTGACTCATCACTGTCTCCTTTTTGTAAATAACAACCGAACCTGAAGATTAACGCTCGATGGTGAGCGCAACGCCCATGCCACCGCCAATGCACAAGCTGGCGATGCCTTTTTTCGCACCGCGACGGCCCATCTCATGCAACAAGGTCACCAGAATGCGGCAGCCGGACGCACCAATCGGGTGGCCGATGGCGATCGCGCCACCGTTGACATTGACCTTGGAGGTGTCCCAGCCCATGGCCTGGTTCACCGCACAGGCCTGCGCGGCAAAGGCTTCATTGATTTCCAGGAGATCCAGGTCCTGCGCTCTCCAACCGGCGCGCGCCAGCGCTTTTTGCGAGGCGCTGACCGGGCCCATGCCCATCATGGCGGGATCGAGTCCGCTGGTAGCAAAGCTGGCAATGCGGCCCAGCGGCGTCAAGCCTAAGCCGGCAGCCTTTTTGGCCGTCATCACCATCACGGCAGCCGCACCATCGTTGATGCCCGACGCGTTACCGGCAGTCACGCCACCGGCCTTGTCAAACGCGGGACGCAGACCGGCCAGGGCCGTCGCATCGGTTTTGCGGTTGATGAATTCATCGGCCGCAAATACAACCGGATCGCCTTTGCGCTGCGGGATGCTGACCGGAACGATCTCATCGACAAACTTGCCTGCGTCTTGCGCTGCGGCAGCTTTTTGCTGGCTGGCCAGGGCCAGCGCGTCTTGCATATCGCGGCTGATGCTGTGGGCTTTGGCCACGTTTTCGGCGGTGATACCCATGTGGTACTGGTTGTAGACGTCCCACAGGCCGTCAACAATCATCGAGTCGACCATATTCCAGTTACCCATGCGCTGGCCGTCGCGGCTGCCCAGCAACACGTGGGGCGAGGCGCTCATGTTTTCCTGGCCACCGGCGATCACGATCTCGCTGTCACCCCAGGCCACGGCCTGCGCAGCCAGCATCACGGCCTTCAAACCGGAACCGCAGACCGCGTTGATGGTCAGCGCCGGGGTTTCCTTAGCTACACCGCTTTTCATCAGCGACTGGCGCGCCGGGTTTTGCCCTGCGCCCGCTGCCAGCACCTGGCCCATGATGACTTCGCCAATCTGGTCAGCACCCACGCCAGTGCGTTCCAGCAGGTTTTTGATCACGGTCGCGCCCAGCTCCGGCGCGGCCACTTTGGCCAGGCTGCCGCCGAACTTGCCCACAGCGGTGCGGGTGGCGGCGACGATGACGATATCTTCCATGATGGTGTACTCCAAAAATAGTTATGAAAAAACTCAGGCTTTTGCCAGAACGTAGGTGCCGGGCGCGGGCATCAGCGGCTTGAAGCCCGCTTTGCCGTAGGTTTTGGGTGCAGGAATGCGTTTGCCCCCGTGGCTGTCCAACCAGTTAGACCAGTCGGTCCACCAGCTGCCCGGATGTTCCGTCGCGCCCTCCATCCAGGCGGCATGGGTCGCAGGCAGGCGGCCATCAGCACGGATCCAGTGGCTGCGCTTTTTCTTCGCAGGCGGGTTGATAACCCCGGCAATATGGCCCGAAGCACCCATCACAAAACGGACCGGCCCGCCCAGCACCTGCGTAGAGGCGTAGGCGCCGTCGGCCGGCACGATATGGTCTTCGCGCGACGCGTACAGATAAACCGGGATATCAATGGAACCCAGGTCAATCGGCTCGCCACAGACCATGGCCGTACCGGGCTCGACCAACTTATTTTCAAGATAGGTGTTGCGCAAGTACCAGGCGTAAAAGGGGCCCGGCAGGTTGGTGGCGTCTGAATTCCAGTACAGCAAATCGAACGGCGGCGGCGATTCGCCTTGCAGGTAGTTGCCGACCACGTAATTCCACACCAACTCGTTGGGGCGCAAAAAGCTAAAGGTGGTGGCCAGATCGCGGCCCTTCATCAAGCCGCCCTGCCCCATCTCGCGCTCGCGGTAGTCCACGAAGGATTCATCGATGAACACGTCGAGCACGCCGGTGTTGGAAAAATCCAGCAGCGTGGTCAAAAACGTCGCGCTAGCCACCGGCTTTTCGCCACGCGCCGCCAGAACGGCCAGGGCTGTTCCCAACATGGTGCCGCCCACGCAAAAGCCCAGCGCATTGATCGCGCCGTCGCCTTTGGACTTGGAGCCGATAGCGCGGGTGACTTCGATGGCGCGGATGACCGCGTCTTCCATGTAGTCGTCCCAGGTTTTGTGCGCCACGGATTCATCGGCATTGCGCCAGCTGACCACAAATGTGCGATGGCCTTGGGCCACGGCGTAGCGGATCAGCGAGTTCTCGGGTTGCAGGTCCAGGATGTAAAACTTGTTGATGCACGGCGGGACGATCAGGAAAGGCTTCTCAAACACCTGCGCCGTCAAAGGCTTGTATTCAAGCAGTTGGAACAGCTCGTTCTCGAAGACCACCGCGCCCTCGGTCGTCGCCACGTTCTGGCCCACCGTGAAGACGCTCTCATCGGTCATGGACACATGGCCCTGGCCGAGATCGTGGATCAGGTTTTGCAGCCCTTTGGCAATGCTTTGGCCCTGGGTCTCGATAGCCAGCTTCTGCGCTTTGGCGTTGAAAGCCAGAAAGTTGCTGGGCGCACTGGCCGCTGCCCACTGCTCCACCGCGAAACGCAGGCGCGCCACGGTTTTGGCATCGGCACGTACTGCGTCGACAAGACCTGTCAGCGCGCGGGTCTGAATCAAATGCGCGGCAGCAGCGTGCGAGGCCAGAGGGTTGTGGGCCCAGGACGCATCGGCAAAGCGACGGTCAGCACTGATGCCCGTGGCCTGTGGCCCCATGGCCATCAAAGCCGTGATCTGTTCCTGAAAGTCGGCTTGCACCGCCGCCAGCTTGGCGGGCTCCATGTGCACCGGCGGCATGTGGTCGACCAACTGACGCCAACCAGCAAATAAGGCCTCCAAGGGCTGGGAGGCCGGGGGATCAACGGGCATGCATACTCCTTCGGTTTGCCCCGAGTATCTCAGGGCCGGCATGTGCTTTCCTTACGGCGCCAGCTTATTGGGCGTTATTCACAAACAAATTTGTCTATGTACATCGTTCCCTTCGTGTGGTTGTACGTCGCTTTCATGATGGCCGTGGCCGAAGCCACCAGCCCGATCGGCACGCTTTTGGGGGCAGGAATCACCTTTGTGCTCTATGGACTGCTCCCGGTGGGACTGATTCTGTACTTCATGGGTTCCCCGGCGCGCAGGCGCGCCAACCGGCAGGCCGAGCAAAATGATTCAAACCAGGGTGATAGCAGCAGCCATGCGCCCGCAGACTCCGTCGCGGCGGAACGAGAAAAACCGCCCGGGCTGTGACACCGTGCACCAAGCCGGCGAACCGTCGTTGCCGTAAATCGCCTGCACCCCCGCCGCCCGCAAACGCTGGCGCGCCAGCGCCGGCAAGTCCGCCAGCCACTTACCCGGACGCACAGCGCTGAAACAGGCTGCGGCAACAGGATCCACCGCCACAAAAGCCTGCCGCACGTCATCGCCCACCTCGAACGCCTGCGGGCCAATGCACGGGCCCATCCATGCCAGGAGCTGTCCCGGGCCGGCATCCATGGCGCTCACGCCCCGCTCGACCACGCCCTCTGCCCCGGTACCCGCCAGCCCGCGCCAGCCGGCGTGAAGGGCCGCCACCTGCTCTGCGGCTCGGTCACACAACAAGATCGGCAGGCAATCGGCCACCTGCGCGGTGCAGGCCACACCGGGGATGCGGGTCTGCGCGCCGTCGGCCTGCATGCTATCGGGCGTATCGGCGCGCGCTTCAATGACCTCCAAGCCGTGTACCTGGTGCAAAAAAACCGGCCTCGCGCCCAAGGCGGCGCCCAGTTGCGCCCGGTGAGCGGCCACGCGCCGCGGGTCATCGCCCACCCGCTCGCCCAGATTGAAGCTGTAAAAAGGCGCTGGGCTGGTACCGCCAGCACGCGTGGTGCAGACCGCCCGAACGCGGGCAGGCGCTGGCCACTGCGGGCGCAGCCAATCCGGGTCCAGCCGGTCAGTAAAAGGGGGATGCGCCATGCGACACAGCATACCCAAAGCCCCAGGCTATCCGCGCGTCATCGCGTCCCGTTACCATCCGACCCGACATCCACAGGAAACCCCGCCATGATTTTGGAAATTGCCGACATCCGCATCCACACCGGCCAAAACGCCGCTTTTGACGAAGCCATCGCCCGCGGCCTGCGCACCGTGGTCTCCGGAGCCCATGGTTTTCGTACCGCATCCGTGCACAAATGCATGGAAACGCCGGAACGCTACGTGTTGCAAATCCACTGGGACACGCTGGAAGACCACACGGTGGGCTTTCGGCAGTCGGAGGCGTTTACGCAATGGCGCGGCATCGTCGGGCCGTTTTTTGCGGGACCACCGCTGGTGGAACATTTCCAAGTGCTGCTTGACGGCGTTTAAGAAGCGTCCTTGATGCGTCCGGCCATCCAGCACTGCAAATCCTGCGGCGCATCCACGCGCTACCGGATACCCGACGACGGCGACACCAAAGAGCGCGCCGTCTGCAGCGCCTGCCATTTGGTGCACTACGAAAACCCCTTGAATGTGGTGGGCACGATTCCGGTCTGGGGAGAGCAGGTTTTGTTGTGCAAGCGCAACATCGAGCCACGCAAAGGCAAGTGGACGCTGCCGGCCGGTTTCATGGAGCTGCAGGAAACCACGGCCGAAGGTGCCGCCCGCGAGACGGTGGAAGAAGCCGGCGCACAGTTCACCATGGGGCCTCTGTTTTCGCTTATCAATGTGGCGCGTGTCGGACAGGTGCATTTGTTTTACCGCGCGCAGCTGACCAGCGCGGAATTTGACCCGGGCACCGAGACCATGGAAGCGCAGCTCTTCCACGAGGCCGATATTCCCTGGGGTGATTTGGCCTTCCACACGGTGCAGGAAACCTTGCGCTGCTTTTTTGCCGACCGCGCCGCGGGCCACTTCGGCTTCCACGCCCTGGACATTTGAAGGCGGGCGCTGGTGCTGCCCTGCTACGTCCTGCTGGACTTGGAGACCACCGGCGGCAACGCCACGGTGGATCGCATCACCGAGATTGCCGCCGTCCGTGTCGAGGGCGGCGCTGAGGTGGCGCGCTGGAGCACGCTGGTCAACCCCGGGGTGCGGATTCCGCCCTTTATCCAAAGCCTGACCGGCATCAGCGACGCCATGGTCCAGACTGCACCCACCTTCGACGAGGTAGCGCGCCCGCTGCTGGACATATTGGACGGCGCGGTCCTGGTGGCGCACAACGTGCGCTTTGACCATGGCTTCATCGTCAACGAGCTGCAGCGCCTGGACCGCAAGCTGCAGATCAAAACCTTGTGCACGGTGCGGCTCTCGCGTGCGCTGTACCCGCAATTCAAGAGCCACGGGCTGGACGCGATCCTGAGCCGCCACGGCTTGCAAACACTGGCGCGGCACCGCGCCATGGGTGATGTGGACGTCGTACTGGCCTGGCTGGACATCGCACGCGCCGAGCTGGGTACCGAGGCGCTGGAGCGCGCGGCGCAGCAGCTATTGCAAGGCAGCGCCAGCCTGCCGCCGCAGCTCGAAACCGCCGTGCATGACATCCCCGATGGGCCCGGCGTGTACCTGATGTACGGTGAAGGGCCTTTGCCGCTGTACATCGGTAAAAGCATCACCATGCGCAAGCGCGTGCTGTGGCATTTCCAGGCCTCGGCGCGGGTGGCCAAAGAGATGCGGCTGGTGCAAGAGGTGCGGCGCGTGGAGTGGCGCGAAACGGCGGGCGAGCTCGGCGCGCTGCTGCTGGAGTCCCGACTGGTCAAAGAAATGCAACCGGTGCTGAACCGGCGCTTGCGCAGTGAAAAACAGCTGTGCGCCTGGCGGCTGGATGCCGACCCGGCAGCGCGGCCCTTGCTGGAACTGGTGCGCATGGACGCGGTCGACAGCGCTGAATTGGGCCAGCTTTACGGCGTGTACCGCAGCAAGCGGCAGGCGCTGGAATCCCTGCGCGAGCTGGCAACGAACCACAGCCTGTGTCCCCAAGGATTGGGGCTGGAATCCGGCAAGGGAGCCTGTTTTGCCAGCCAGATCGGGCAATGCAAAGGCGTGTGCGCCGGCCGCGAAAGTGCTACCGTGCACCACCTGCGTCTGCAACTCGCGCTGGCGGCACAGCGTCTACAGGCTTGGCCTTATCGCGGGCGCGTGGCACTGCGCGAACACAACGCCCACAACGGCCGCACCGACGTGCACATCTTCGACCAATGGTGCCACCTGGCAACGGTGCAGGACGAGGAGGCGCTGGCGTCCACCAGGGAATCCCGCGGCGACGCCGCACCGTTGGCCTTTGACGTGGATACCTACCGCCTGCTGCTCAAGCGCCTGTTGGGCGCGCCGCAGGGCGCGGTGTTCCCGCTGGATTAGCGTTTCTTGCGGCTGCTCTGCTTGGCGGCGGCCTTGCGTGCGGTCCGTTTGCCTGGCGGCGCGGCGGCCGGCTCAGCGCTGCGGGCAGCAGCGCGGGCTGCACTGGCCGAACGCTTGCCCGGCACTTTGGCCGACGCCTTGACAGGCGCAGCGCGCTTGGCAGATGGGCGGGAGGATTTGTCGCCACGGTCGCCGCGATCGCTTCCCTTTTCCGGTATCGCGCGACCAGCACCGGCCAAATCATCCGGCACCAGACGGAAATCGATTTTCCGGCCGTCTAGATCGACGCGGCTGACCTGGATGCGGACCCGGGTACCGATGGCATAGCGCATGCCGGTGCGCTCACCGCGCAGCTCCTGTCGGGCTTCGTCGAAACGGAAGTATTCGCCGCCCAATTCGGTGATGTGGACCAGGCCTTCGACATACATGGCATCCAGCGTGACAAACAGGCCAAAACTGGTGGCGGCACTCACTACACCGCCGTATTCCTCGCCCAGGTGCTCGCGCATGTATTTGCATTTCAACCAGGCTTCCACGTCGCGGCTGGCCTCGTCGGCGCGGCGCTCGTTGGCGCTGCAATGCAGGCCGGCAGCCTCCCAACCCAGGCCTTCGGCGTTGGATTTTTTCGGCTTGATAGACGGATCGGCGACTTTGGAGGCCAGACTTTTCTCTAAGCGGCGCGCCAGTTTGGCGTGTGCCTCACCCGGAGTAGGCAAGGCCGGCAGGCGGTATTTGTCTTTCTCCAAAACCGCCTTGATCACCCGGTGCACCAGCAGGTCGGGGTAGCGCCGGATCGGGCTGGTGAAGTGGGTGTAGGCATCAAAGGCCAAACCGAAATGCCCGCTGTTGTGCGGGGTGTAAATCGCCTGCTGCATGGAGCGCAGCAGCATGGAATGGATTTGCGCGGCATCAGGCCGGTCTTTGGTGGCCTGGGCGATGTGTTGGAACTCACCGGGCTTGGGATCGTCGCTGATGGTCAAACCCAGGCCGATGGCTTTGAGGTAGTTGCGCAAGATCTCTTTTTTCTCCGGCGTAGGGCCTTCGTGCACCCGGAACAGGCCGGGGTGCTTGCTTTGGGCGATGAAGTCGGCGCTGCAGACGTTCGCCGCGAGCATGGCTTCTTCAATCAGCCGGTGCGCCACGTTGCGGGTGCGCGGCACAATTTTTTCGATACGGCCGTTGTCGTCGCAGACGATCTGGGTCTCCGTGGTCTCGAAGTCGACCGCGCCACGCTTTTGACGCGAGGTCAGCAGCGACTGGTACACACCATGCAAGTTCAGCAGGTGCGGCAGAACCGCTTTGCGGCGCGTTGCCTCAGGGCCGCGCGTATTGCCCAGAATGGCGGCTACTTCGGTGTAGGTCAGGCGGGCCTGGCTCCACATGACGGCCGGGTAAAACTGGTACGCCTGCACCTCACCATCCATGCTGATGAACATATCGCAGACCATGCACAGCCGCTCCACCTCGGGGTTGAGCGAGCACAGGCCGTTGGAGAGCTTTTCCGGCAACATGGGAATCACGCGGCGCGGGAAATAGACGCTGGTCGCCCGGTCATAGGCGTCGATGTCTATCGCGGAACCGTTTTCCACATAGTGGCTCACATCGGCAATCGCTACCAGCAAACGCCAACCTTTGACGGCGCTTTTGCCACGGCCTTTGCTAATCGGCTCGCAGTACACGGCGTCGTCAAAATCGCGCGCGTCTTCGCCGTCAATCGTGACCAGCGCGATATCGGTCAAGTCAACCCGGTCGGCCCAATCCTGCTCGCGGACTTTGTCCGGCAAGGTGCGGGTCAGCGCCAGACAGGCGGGCGAAAACTCGTGCGGCACGCTGTACTTGCGCACGGCAATTTCGATCTCCATACCCGGATCGTCCACTTCGCCCAGCACCTCTTTGATTCGACCAACAGGTTGGCCAAACAAGGCCGGCGGCTCCACCAACTCGACCACCACCACCTGGCCCACGCGCGCCACGCCGGTAGCGCCCTTGGGGATCAGAATGTCTTGCCCGTATCGTTTGTCCTCGGGCGCAACCAGCCAGACACCGCTCTCGTGCAGCAAGCGGCCGATGATGGGCTGGCTGGAGCGTTCGATGATTTCCACGACACGGCCTTCGGGCCGGCCTTTGCGGTCGCTGCGCACGACGCGCGCCTTGACGCGGTCTTTATGCAGCACCGCGCGCATCTCGTTGGGCGGCAAATAGATGTCGGGGGCGCCGTCGTCACGCGAAACAAATCCGTGGCCATCACGGTGTCCAAGGACTACGCCTTCGATTTCATCCAGGGCGTTAAGGGGGGTCGGGGGGGTTTTGATACAATTTCTCTCTTTCCTGAAAGCCCAGGTGGCGGAATTGGTAGACGCACTAGTTTCAGGTACTAGCGAGTAACTTCGTGGGGGTTCGAGTCCCTTCCTGGGCACCATCTATACCGCGGCACAAACGCCGCATTGTCAGGCAAATTTCCCGGGAATTCATTTTTGTTAAGCGGCTTGGTGTCACAGCCCTCGCAGCCTATACCGGCATTGCGACGAGGTCGTGTCCTTGCGATCCCACCACACGGGCGCGCGTGAATTCACCGGTTTTCATGGTTTTGCTGGCCTTCTCCGGCGGCAGCAAACGCACCACCCCATCGATCTCTGGCGCGTCCGCATAACTGCGCCCAATCCCGCCCTTTTTACCCAGGCCGGGGGCTGAATCGACCAACACTTGCATGTTGGCACCGATTCTCTTTTTCAACTTGTCAACCGACACCTGCTCGGCCACCGCCATAAAGCGCGCGCGGCGCTCTTCGCGCAGTTCGATCGGCAACATGCCATCTAACTGGTTGGCAAGCGCACCGTCCACCGCGCTGTACGCGAAACACCCTGCGCGATCGATCTGTGCTTCGCGCACAAAAGCCAACAGGTCTTCAAATTCGGCCTCTGTCTCACCCGGGAACCCGGCGATGAAGGTGCTGCGCACCACAATCTCCGGACACTCTTTGCGCCACTGGGCGATGCGCTCCAGGTTGCGTTCACCGCTGGCCGGGCGTTTCATGCGCTTGAGCACATCGGGGTGGCTGTGTTGCAGCGGAACATCCAAATAAGGCAAAACCAGGCCCGATGCCATCAACGGCACCACGGCGTCCACACTGGGGTAGGGGTAGACGTAATGCAGGCGCACCCATGCGCCAAAAGGCTGGGCCAGTTCGCCCAAGGCCTGCACCAAATCCAACATGCGGGTCTTGATCGGTTTTCCGTCCCAGAAACCGGTGCGGTATTGCACATCAACGCCATACGCAGAAGTGTCCTGGCTAATCACCAACAACTCTTTTACCCCGCCCTGGAACAAGGCACGCGCCTCATTCAACACATCGCCAATCGGGCGGGACACCAAATCGCCGCGCATGGAGGGAATGATGCAAAAGGTACAGCGGTGGTTACAGCCTTCGCTGATTTTCAAATACGCATAGTGGCGCGGCGTCAGTTTGATGCCGGCCACGCCGAATGATGCGGGAACCAAATCCAGAAACGGATCGTGCGGCTTGGGCAAATTCAGGTGGACCGCGTCCATCACTTCCTGGGTGGCATGTGGTCCGGTTACCGCCAGCACTTTGGGGTGCATCTGGCGAACCAAATTGCTACCGTCTCCTGCCGTCTTGGCACCCAGACAGCCCGTGACAATCACGCGGCCGTTTTCGGACAAGGCCTCGCCAATGGTATCCAGGCTTTCTTGCACCGCATCATCAATAAACCCGCAGGTATTCACGATGACCAGGTCTGCGCCTGCAAAGGTCTTGGTGGTCTGATAACCCTCAGCGCTGAGCTGGGTAAGGATGAGTTCCGAGTCGGTGAGGGCCTTGGGGCAGCCGAGGCTGACAAAACCGATGGTGGGCGAGGCTTGCTGAGCAGAAGCTGCAGCCGCAGTGGTTTGGGACATAACTGGAGAGCGCCTGCGGCCGATGGCAATCAGCGTTTAGGGACAAATGTGGATAAAAACTGCTCGGTCTGTTTTTGCATGTGCTCCTGCATCTGCAAAAATACATTGTTGCCCAAAGGATTGGCCAGCGGGTTGGCAATGGCTGCAGGGATCACGGTACGCTGCAAATCGACCAAGGCCTGCATATTTTTTTCCAGGTAGCCGCCCATGAAACCCTGCATGGTGTTGCCGTAAAAGCGGATGATGTTTTCCAGGACAGGCGCTGTGAACATGGGCGAGCCCCCGGCCTCTTCTTCGAGGATGATTTGCAACAAAATGCTGCGGCTGATGTCCTCGGACGTTTTGGCGTCCACCACCGAGAAAGGCTCGCTGTTCATCACCAGTTGCTTGATCTCTGCCAACGTGATGTAACTGGAAGTCCGTGTGTCGTAGAGCCGGCGGTTGGGGTACTTCTTGATGACCCGCTGAGCGGGCAGTTCCTGCGCAGGTTCTGCGGACTCGGGAGGCGGTGCGTTTTTGGACTTATGCATGAATGCATTCAATAGGCACCAAAGGCACCTTGGAAATGGAGATCCATTGTAGATCGCGCCGGATCTCCGGATCTGACCTTCGCCCTGAACTGGCGCTCCGACATCGTCGGAGCATCAACAGGCGTGAGCCCGGCAACCGGGCCGGCGTTCAAGCTGCTTCAGCTTTGGCTTTCAGCGCCTGGTCGATCTGTTCGCGGCACGCGATCAATTCGGCTTCACTCATGTCAGCGAAACGGGAAACCGAATGTCCGAAAACCAGATGCGTTCCCAGCATCAACTCCAGGTGCGCAACCGTCTGTGCGCGCGGAATCGACTGCCCCAGCAGCCACTTGCGAACACCCTCCGATGTCACCTGGATCTGAAATTTGCTGGCATGCTCCAAATCGCGGGCGATACGGGCCGCAGAAACCCGCGCACCGTATTTCGCTTTGATGGCTTCCTGCAAGCGTTTGGCAAAATTATCTTGGTCCAACTTAGTTCCTTAAAATTAATATTGGTGCAAATTGTTGCAGAAATCTTACCAAATTTCAATGTATCGGCAAGATTTTTGTACCGTTACAGCTTGCAGGGTCGCGGCCTGCATGGAACTCGATACGTACGGGGGTTGGTAGGCGCAATTGGACTCGAACCAACGACCCCCACCATGTCAAGGTGGTGCTCTAACCAGCTGAGCTATGCGCCTGTTGAATGTCTACCGCCTCGAATTCTAGCAGCAGCGGCGCTGCGAGATAATTACCGGCCTGCCTTTCTGAGGGGCAGGCAACGGCTTTTTTACCTCTCAAGGAATCTCCCATGGACATTGCTGGCAAAGTTTTCATCGTCACTGGCGGCGCTTCGGGTTTGGGCGAAGGCACAGCGCGTGCCCTGACCGCGCGTGGCGGCAAAGTTGTCATCGCCGACATGCAGGCGGACAAGGGTGAGGCAATAGCACGGGACATTGGCGGCGCCTTCATTCGCTGCGACGTAAGCAACGAGGCCGATGGCCAAGCGGTGGTTGCCAAAGCCGTGTCCATGGGCAAATTGATGGGTCTGGTGAACTGCGCCGGCATCGCACCGGCAGAAAAAACAGTTGGCAAGAATGGCGCGCACGCCCTGGCCAGCTTCACCCGCTGCATCACGGTTAACCTGATTGGCAGCTTCAACATGATCCGGCTGGCTTCCGAGGCCATGAGCGCCAATGAACCAGAGGCAACCGGCGAGCGTGGTGTGTTGATTTCTACCGCGTCGGTCGCGGCTTATGACGGCCAGATTGGCCAGGCCGCCTACAGCGCCTCCAAGGGCGGCATCGTGGGCATGACGCTGCCGATTGCCCGCGATCTGGCGCGCAATGGCATTCGCAACATGACCATTGCTCCCGGCATTTTCGGCACACCCATGTTGTTTGGCATGCCCCAGGAAGTGCAGGACGCACTGGCCGCTGGGGTGCCCTTCCCTTCGCGTCTTGGAACGCCCCAGGATTACGCCAAATTGGCGCTGCACATTTTTGAGAACGACATGCTCAACGGCGAAGTGATCCGCCTAGATGGCGCGATCCGCCTGGCCCCGCGCTGATCCCGCCATCAGAACGTCCCCACCGACCCTTTTCACCGCATCAACGCATGACATCCCAAGACATCCTGGCCCAGTTCGGGCCCCGTGAATCCATGGACTACGACGTGGTCGTCGTTGGTGGCGGCCCAGCAGGCCTGGCCACCGCCATCCGCATCAAGCAGCTGGCCGCCGCGTCAGGAAAAGACGTCTCTGTAGTGGTACTGGAAAAAGGTTCAGAGCCGGGCGCGCACATTCTGTCCGGTGCCATCATGGACCCCAAAGCGCTGACGGAGCTGATCCCGGATTGGAAGGCGCTGGGCGCCCCGTTGAACCAACCGGTGACGGATGACGCCATCATGTTTTTCAGCGAAAAAGGCGCGTTTCGCATGCCCAACTTTTTGCTGCCGCCCTTCGCGCACAACGCTGGCAATTACATCGTTAGCCTGGGGAAGGTCACACGCTGGCTGGCCGAACAGGCGGAAGGCTTGGGCGTGGAGATTTTTCCAGGCTTTTCGGCTGCTGAAGTGCTTTACAACGCAGACGGCAGCGTGCAAGGCGTGGCCACCGGCAACATGGGCATTGGCAAAGACGGCCAGCCGACAGACAACTTTCAGCTCGGTATGGCGCTGCTGGGTAAGTACACCGTATTCGCCGAAGGCGCGCGTGGTCATCTGGGCAAGCAACTGATCGCCAAGTACAAACTCGACGCAGGCAAAGATCCCCAAAGCTTTGGCATTGGCATCAAGGAGGTCTGGGAGATCGACCCCCAGCGCCACCAACCCGGCTTCGTGATGCACAGCGCCGGATGGCCCATGGACGAGATGACCTACGGCGGCGCCTTCCTCTACCATATGGAAGACAACAAAGTCGCCATGGGTTTCATCACCGGGCTGGGCTACACCAACCCCTACCTGAGCCCGTTTGAAGAATTCCAGCGCTGGAAAACCCACCCCAACGTGCGCTGGTACCTGGAAGGCGATGCGGCACACGGAATTGCCCACGGCAAGCGCCTGTCTTACGGTGCCCGGGCCATCAACGCCAGCGGCTTGTCCTCGCTGCCCAAAACCGTGTTCCCCGGCGGCGCGCTGGTGGGCTGCAACGCGGGTTACCTGAACGTCAGCCGCATCAAAGGCAGCCACGCCGCCATCAAGTCGGGCATGCTGGCCGGGGAAGCGGCGTTTGAGGCCGTGGTCGCAGGGCGCGCCCATGACGAGCTGAGCGCCTACCCCGAGGCGTTTGAGAAAAGCTGGCTCTACACCGAGCTGAACAAAGACCGCAACTTCAAGAACTGGTTCAAAAAAGGCCTGACAGTGGCCACCATCATGAACGGCGTGGAGCAATTCGTCCTGCGTGGCCACATCCCCTGGACCCTGCACCGCGACAAACCCGACCACGCGCACCTGCTGCCCGCGGACCAGTGCCAACCCATCGTGTACCCCAAGCCAGACGGCAAGATCACCTTCGACCGCCTGAGCAGCGTCTTCATGAGCAACACCAACCATGAGGAAAACCAGCCCGCGCACCTGACACTCAAAGACGCTTCGGTTCCCGTGGGCATCAACTTCGCCAAGTTCGCCGGTCCCGAGGCGCGCTACTGCCCGGCGGGTGTGTACGAGTTTGTGAAGAACGACGACAACAGCGAGCGCCTGCAAATCAACGCGCAGAACTGTGTGCACTGCAAAACCTGCGACATCAAAGACCCCACGCAAAACATCGTCTGGGTCACGCCCGAGGGCGGAGGCGGCCCCAACTACGCGGGTATGTGACGCTGACTGCGAACACAGCGCCCACGGCGGCAGCCAGCGGGCTGCGGGTTTTGAGCGTCATCCCGCCGATGACGCAGCTCAACACGCCCTACCCGTCCACCGCCTACATCACCGGCTTTCTGCGCGCCCAGGGCGTGGACGCGGTGCAGGAAGACCTGGCCCTGGCGCTCGTCTTGGCGCTTTTCACCCCTGAAGGCCTGACGCGCATCAACGATGTCGCCTTGAAAATGGCCCTGGGCCAACGCAGCCCCAGCGTGCAGGGCTTTGTCGAGCACTTTGACCGCTACGCCGCCACCATCGCCCCGGTCATCGCGTTTTTGCAGGGTCGCGATTCCACGCTGAGCCACCGCATCGCCGGGCGCGGCTTTCTGCCCGAGGGTCCGCGTTTTGCCGGACTGGATGTCTACGGCGACGCCGAGGCCGCCGACCCGCTGGCTTGGGCTTTCGGCGCCTTGGGCCAGAACGACCGTGCCCGCCATCTGGCCACGCTCTACCTCAATGACCTGGCTGATGTGTTGCGCGAAGCGGTCGATCCACGCTTTGAATTTGTGCGCTACGGCGAATCGCTGGCGGGCAGCCAGGCGACGTTTGAGCCCCTGGCGCAGGCCCTGGCCGCCCCAGCTACGTTGGTGGATTCGGTTTTACAGACGCTCGCGCTGGACTGCATTGCCCGCCACCAGCCCGATCTGGTGCTGCTGTCCGTCCCCTTCCCCGGCGCGGTCTATGCCGCGCTGCGGATCGCGCAAAGCATCAAAGCCGAGCACCCGCATATCCGCGTCGCCATGGGTGGCGGCTACGTGAATACCGAGTTACGCCAGCTCACCGAACCGCGCATCTTTGACTTCGTGGACTTCATCAGCCTGGACGCCGGTGAGCGCCCGCTGCTGGCTTTGCTCGAGCACCTGCAAGGCAAGCGGGGTACCAGCCGCTTGGTGCGCACCTATGTGCGCGACGCCACCAGCGGACAGGTCAAATACATCAACTGGTCCGAGCCCGACGTCGCGTTTGAAGACGTGGGCACCCCGACCTGGGACGGCCTGCCGCTGGACCGCTACCTCTCGCTGTTGGACATGCTCAACCCCATGCACCGTCTGTGGAGCGACGGGCGCTGGAACAAGCTGACCGTGGCCCAGGGCTGCTACTGGAAAAAATGCAGTTTTTGCGACGTGACGCTGGACTACATCGCGCGCTACGAGACCGCCACTGCCGCCACGCTCGCCGACCGGATCGAGCGCATCGTGGGCGAGACCGGCCAGACCGGCTTTCACTTTGTCGACGAAGCCGCGCCGCCCAAAGCACTCAAGGCGCTGGCTCAGGAACTGCTGCGCCGCAAGCTGTCCATCTCCTGGTGGGGCAATATCCGTTTTGAAAAAACCTTCACCCCGGAATTAGCCGACTTGCTGGCCGAGAGCGGCTGCATTGCGCTGTCCGGCGGCCTGGAAGTCGCATCCGACCGCTTGCTGGCGCTGATGCAAAAAGGCGTCACCGTTGAGCAGGTGGCGCGTGTCACCAAAAGCTTTTCCGAGGCCGGCATTCTGGTTCATGCCTACCTGATGTACGGCTTTCCGACCCAGACCGTGCAGGACACCGTGGACGCGCTGGAGTACGTGCGCCAGTTGTTTGAAAACGGCTGCATCCAAAGCGGCTTTTTCCACCGCTTCACCTGCACCACACATTCACCGGTGGGGCAAAACCCGACGGCCTATGGGGTGGAGCTGCTGCCGATGCCGCCGGTGACCTTCGCCAAAAACGACATCCTGTTCCATGACCCCAGCGGCGTCGACCACGACCAGTTGGGCCTGGGTCTGAAAAAAGCGATTTACAACTACATGCACGGGCTTGGGCTGGAGGAAGACGTGCGCACCTGGTTCGATTTGCCGCAGGGCCGCTGCCCGAAGCCCAAAGTGCCGCGCAGCTTTATTGCCCGCGCGCTGACAGCGCGCTGAAAACTCACCAGGGAATCGTGCCGCCCCGGTAATCCACGAACTGCGCACGGCCCGTCGGCTGCAAAGCGTCCAATGCCGCCAGCATGCCCGCAGCCGAAGCGGCCGGCGTGAGCGCGTCGGCAACCGGCACGAAAGGACCACTCAATTTGGATGCGACGGTACCCGGTTGCAGCGCCGCAAACATCGCCAGCGGACGCGTGCGGGCAGCTTCAATCGCTGCGGTTTGCAGCAGCATATTCAGCGCAGCCTTGGAGGCGCGGTAGCCGTACCACCCGCCTGTGCGGTTGTCCTCAATGCTGCCGACGCGCGCGCTCAAGGTGGCGAATACCACCGGCGCGTCCAAGGCCAGCAAGGGCACAAAGTGCTTGAGCAGCATGGCGGGGCCTATGGCGTTGACCGCAAACGCACGGGCCAAGCGCTGCGGGTCGAGCGCGCCCAGCCGCTTCTCCGGCCCATGCCCGTCAATATGCAAGGCACCGGTGGCGTCCAGCACCAGATGCAGCGGGCCATGGGACGCCGCGTGCGCGGCGCACAAGGCGATGCTGGCTTCATCTTCCAAATCAAAACCGGGGTGGCTGCCGCGGGAATAGGCCAAGACCTGCGCGCAGCGCGCATCGGCCTGTAAGGCGGCTACCAGCGCGGAGCCAATAGCCCCGCTGGCACCGAGCACCACCGCGCGGTAGGCCTCAGGAAGGCGATTCATCCGGGCGCGCGGTAAGTGGGGGTTAGTGCGCCTGGGCTGGCTGCGCGGCGATCTCGCGCAGCGCGCGCTCAAACACTTCGACCGGCTGGCCGCCCGAGATCAGGTGTTTGTCGTTGATGATCACCGCCGGCACCGCGTTGATACCGGCGCGCTGGTAATAGCCCTCCAGCGCCCGCACCTCTGCTTTGAATTCGCCACTCTCCAAAATCGCGCGTGCCTGCGCCACATCCAGCCCGGCTTCGGCCACAGCCGCCAGCAACACGGCGTGCGATTCGATGTTCTCCGCCCGGCCCTGGTAGGCCTGGAGCAGCGCTTTTTTCAGGGCGTATTGCGCGCCGCGCGGTCCGGCGTAGCCGGACCAGTGCAGCAAGCGGTGCGCGTCCAGCGTGTTGTAAATGCGCTTGCGGCCCTCCGCGCTGAAGGTGAATCCCACGTCCTCACCGCGCTGCCGAATCGTCTCGTAAATCTGCGCGCGCTGCTCGGGTGTAGAGCCGTATTTTTCGCTCAGGTGCTCGCCCAGGTCCTGCCCGCCGGGCGGCATCTGGGGATTGAGCTCAAAGGGCTGGAAGTGCATGTCCACTTCTACTGTGTCACCGAGGCGGACAATCGCCTGCTCCAGCGCACCCAGCCCCACGGCGCACCACGGGCAGGCCACGTCGGAGACGAAATCAATTTTGAGTTGGGCAGTCACAGAGAAGCCTTTGGTAGGTTGAAAAATCAAGCGGCCTGCATGCCCGCCAGCCCGGCCACTGCCAGCGCATAGCCATTGACGCCAAAACCGCACATCACGGCTTTCGCCACCGGCGAAATATAGGAATGGTGGCGGAACTCCTCGCGGGCATGGACGTTGCTGATGTGCAGCTCAATCAGCGTCACACCTGTGCCCTTGATGGCGTCGTGCAGCGCCACGCTGGTGTGCGTGTACGCGCCAGCGTTCAAGATCACACCGGCCAGCTTGCCCTTGGCGTGCAGGCGTCCGGCTTCGTGCAAGGCGTCGACCAGTTCGCCCTCGTGGTTGCTTTGTCGGAAATCCAGCGCAAAGCCGTTGGCTGCACAAGACCGCTCGCACAGCGCCTGCACGTCGGCCAGGGTCTGGCTGCCGTAGACCTGGGGCTCGCGCGTGCCCAAGAGGTTGAGGTTGGGGCCGTTCAAGATCAGCACGGTTTTCATAAGCGCTCCGGGAAAAAGATGGGACGATTCAGCCGGGGATGTGCAGCGTGGGCTGCACGTCGCCGCATTGGGCGCGGTGTTGCAGCGCATGCTCCATCACCACCAGCGCCAGCATGGCCTCGGCAATCGGCGTGGCGCGTATGCCCACGCAGGGGTCGTGGCGGCCCTTGGTCACCACCTGCGTGGCCTGCCCGGCGCGGTCCACCGACTCGCGCGGCGTGAGGATGGAGCTGGTCGGCTTGATGGCAATGCTCACCTCCAGGTCCTGCCCGGTGCTGATGCCGCCCAGCACACCACCCGCGTTGTTGCTGGCAAAACCGGACGGCGTGAGCGAATCGCCGTGCGTGCTGCCGTCACCGGATTTGCGCAGCGCGTCCATGTAGGCCTCCAAGGCATCGACATTGGCCACGGGGGCAAAAAACGGGTTGTGGGGCACATGCTCCCACGATTCAAAAGCCACCGGCATCTCGCCGAGCTGCGTCATGCAACCCCGAAACACCGTGCCGTATTGGGCGAACAGCCACTTCTTGGCCACCGCACCGGCGGCCACCATGGGCGCGGTCATGCGCGCCGAGGAGCGCCCACCGCCACGCGGATCGCGCAGGCCGTACTTTTGAAAATAGGTGAAATCCGCGTGCCCAGGGCGGAAGGTGTCGAGCAGGTTGCCGTAGTCCTTGCTGCGCTGGTCGGTGTTGTGGATCAGCAGCGCAATCGGCGTGCCGGTGGTGCGGCCCTCGAACACGCCGCTCAGAATTTGCACGGCGTCGGGCTCGTTGCGCTGGGTGACGTGGCGACTGGTGCCGGGGCGGCGCCGGTCCAGGTCGCCCTGGATATCCGCCTCCGACAGTTCCATGCCCGGAGGGCAGCCATCAATCACACACCCGATGGCCGGACCGTGGGATTCGCCAAAGTTGGTGACCGCAAAAAGTTGTCCGAAAGTGTTTCCGCTCATGCGGGGGATTATCCCTGAGCGTCTTTATCGGCTTCCGGCCAATCGCGTATGTAGGCCTTGAGCATCTTGTTCTCGAAGTTCTGGCTGTCGACCACGGCTTTGGCGACGTCGTAGAAGCTGATCACGCCCATGAGCATGCCGTGGTCCATCACCGGCATGTAGCGGGCGTGGCGCTCCAGCATCATGCGGCGGACTTCGTCCATCTCGGTCTCCAAGGTGCAGGTCAACGGGGCGTCGTCCATGGCGCTGCGCACCAAGGTGCTGCCCAGATTGCCGCCGTTCTTGACGATGGCCTGTATCACTTCACGGAAAGTCAGCATACCCACCAGATCGCCGTGCGACATCACCACCAGCGAGCCCATGTCGCGCTCGGCCATCAAGGCGGCGGCTTCGGCCAGGGGCTCATCCGGGCGGGCCGTGAACAAGGTGCCGCCCTTGAGGCGCAGGATATCGCTGACTTTCATGGTGTGTCCCTCGAACCGTGAGCTGCGCATGTGCGCTACAGGGGTGAATCGTGCGTCCAATATAGCCCACAATAGCCGATCAAGCACCCCGCCCTGCCCCGCGACCGGGGCCTTTACGACCCGGAGTTCCCACCATGGCTGGCTATTCAGACCCCCACTTTGACACCCTGGCGCTGCACGCGGGGGCCAGCGTCGACGCCACCGGCGCGCGCGCGGTGCCGATTCACCTGACCACCTCCTTCGTATTCGAGTCCAGCGACCACGCCGCCTCACTCTTCAACCTGGAGCGCGCCGGCCACGTCTACAGCCGCATCAGCAACCCCACCAATGCGGTGCTGGAGCAGCGCGTCTCGGCGCTCGAAGGCGGCATCGGCGCCATCACCACCTCCAGCGGACAGGCCGCGCTGCATCTGGCCATTTGCACGCTCATGGGCGCGGGCTCGCACATCGTGGCCTCGACCGCGCTGTACGGCGGCTCCCACAACCTGCTGCACTACACGCTCAAGCGCTTTGGCATCGACACCACCTTTGTGAACCCCAGCGACATGGACGCCTGGCGCGCCGCCGTGCGGCCCAACACCAAGCTGTTTTTCGGCGAAACCGTGGGCAACCCCGGCCTGGACGTGCTGGACATTGCGCAAGTCAGCGCCACCGCCCACGACAACGGCGTGCCGCTGCTGGTGGACTCCACGCTCACCTCGCCCTGGCTCATCAAGCCGTTTGAGCATGGGGCCGATTTGGTCTACCACTCGGCCACCAAATTCCTCTCTGGCCACGGCACCGTGGTCGGCGGCGTGGTGGTCGATGGCGGCAGCTTCGATTGGGAGCGCTCAGGTAAATTCGACGAGCTCTCGCAGGTCTACGCCGGTTTTCACAACATGGTGTTCAGCGAAGAAAGTACCGTGGGCGCCTTCCTGCTGCGGGCGCGCCGCGAAGGCCTGCGCGACTTTGGGGCCTGCATGAGTCCGCACAGCGCCTGGTTGATTTTGCAAGGCATCGAAACCCTGCCCCTGCGCATGGCGCGGCACATGGGCAATACCGAAAAAGTGGTCGAATTCCTGGCAGCCCACCCCCTGGTTTCGCGCGTCGGCCACCCCATGTTGGAGAGCCATCCCGGGCACGCGCTGGCCAGAAAGCTGCTGCCGCGTGGCGCGGGTTCGGTGTTCAGCTTTGACCTCGCGGGCAGCCGCGCCCAGGGCCAAAAATTCATCGAAACCCTCAAGGTCTTCAGCCACCTGGCCAACGTGGGCGACTGCCGCAGCCTGGTCATACACCCCGCCAGCACCACCCATTTCCGCATGGACGACGAGGCGCTGCGCAAGTCCGGCATCGGCCCCGGCACCATCCGCCTGTCCATCGGCCTGGAGGACCCGGATGATTTGATCGAGGACTTGAAACGGGCGCTGAAAGCTGCCGAAAAAGCAGGAGCCGCCGCATGAAGTACGAGGTTCTCGGCGCAAGCCTGTACGCCTACACCGGCGGCAAAGCCTTCAACCCCGCGCAACCCACCGCCGTTTTCATCCACGGCGTGCTCAATGACCACAGCGTGTGGATTTTGCAAACCCGGTTTTTTGCGCATCACGGCTGGAACGTACTGGCCATCGATTTGCCGGGGCACTGCAGAAGCGCGGGTTCGCCCCCGGTCAGCGTGGAAGCAGCAGCCGACGTGGTGCTGGCCCTACTGGATGCGGCCGGTCTGGAGCGGGCCGCGCTGATTGGTCACAGCTTTGGCGCACTGATTGCGCTGGAAGCCGCTGCCCGCGCGCCGCAGCGCGTCAGCCACCTCGCACTGCTGGGCGTGGCCTATCCGCTGCGAGTGTCTGCGGCGCTCCTCGACGCATCGGTGAGCGCGCCAGAGAAAGCGATTGCCATGGTCAATGTGTTCTCGCATTCCATGCTGGCCCCGCCACCTTCGGCACTGGGGCCAGGCACCTGGATTTATGGCGCGTCACGTGCGCTCATGCGCCGGGTGCTGGCCAGTAATACCGAAACCAATGTGTTCTACACCGGCTTCAAAGCCTGCGACAGCTACGCAGACGGCGAAACGGCGATGGCGAAGGTGCAATGCCCGGTGCTGTTTGTGCTCGGCAGCGCCGACCAAATGGCACCGCCCAAGGGCGCGCAAAGCCTGCTCCGGCTCGCCCCCAACGCCCGCACCGCCATAGTTCCGGCGGGCCACCAGATGATGGTCGAAGCACCGGAAGAGGTGCTGGCTGCGCTCAAACAACTGCTGACTTAAACATCGCAAAAGGCAATCCCTATGGCAAAGGTAGCGGTCATCGGAGGCGGTTTTGTCGGCCTGTCCAGCGCCTATTGGCTGCTGCGCGACGGGCACCAGGTCACGCTGTTTGACGCGGCGGGCGTGGGTCACCGCGCCGGCGGTGCGTCCTTTGGCAACGCCGGTACCTTTGCCACCTACGCCTGCATCCCGGTCAACAACCCCTCGGTGTTCCGCGACCTGCCGCGCTATCTGTTGTCGGCCGATAGCCCTTTTCGCGTGCGCTGGCGGCACCTGCCGGAACTCACGCCCTGGCTGCTGCGGTTTTTGCTGCACTCCACGCAGCAGCGCTCCAACGCCACGGCCACTGCCTTGTCGCATCTGCTGGGCCGCGCGTACAGCGGCTACGCGGAACTGATCACCCAAGCCGGGCTGGAGCCACTGGTGCAGCGGCAAGCCTGCTTGTATTTGTATTCGGGCGAGGCCGCCTTCCAAGCCTCGAAGCCCACGCTGGCCCTGCGGCAGCAATTGGGCGTGCAAACCCAGGTGCTGGGGCCAAACGAAATCGCCGCCTTAGAGCCCGCGCTGGCACCGCTGTTCGCGCGCGGCGTGCTCTTCCCCGATTCGTGGTTTTTGTCCGACCCCGGTGCTTTTGTCACGCAGCTGGCGCAATGGCTGGTGGGCAAAGGCATGACGCTGCACACCGGCGCCGTGACCCGCATCAGCCCCCTGCCCGAAGGCGTGGTGCTGGAGGCACAAGGGCAGACCGCTGCCTTTGACCACGTCGTGTTAGCCGCTGGTGCGCACGCGCGCCAACTTGCGGCGCAATGCGGCGACGCCGTGCCGCTGGGCGCGGAGCGTGGCTACCACCTGCTGTTTGAGGGCAGCCGCGCGCTGATCTCGCGCCCTGTCGGCTGGGCCGAGCGCGGCTTGTACATGACGCCCATGGCGCGTGGCGTGCGCGTGGCGGGCACCGTGGAACTGGCCGGGCTGGGGCGCGAGCAACACCCTGGCCTGCTGGATTTACTGCGCTTCGCATCCAAGCGCGCGCTGCCTGGACTGGGCGAGCCGAGCGAACCGTGGCTCGGTTTTCGCCCCACTTTGCCTGACGGCTTGCCGGTGCTGGGACATGCCAGCGGATCGCGCCGCGTGGTCTATGCCTTCGGGCACCAGCACATCGGGCTGACGCTGGGTGGCATCAGCGGGGCTATCGTGGCTGACCTGGTGGCCGGGCGCAGCCCAGCGCTGAATGTGGACGCGTATTCGCCGCGCCGTTTTTGAACTGATTGGAATTTCCATGGCCAGCCTGCTGATCCGCAACGCCCACACCATCGCTACCCAGAACGACACGGGTGATGAATTGCACAACGCCTCCATCCTGGTACACGACGGGCTGATCGCCGCCATCGGCCCCGCCCCTGAGCTGCCCGCTACCGCCGACGAGATCATCGACGGGCGCGGGCATCTGGTGGTGCCAGGCCTCGTCAACACCCACCACCACATGTACCAGTCGCTCACGCGCGCCGTGCCAGCGGTGCAAAACGCCGAGCTGTTTGGCTGGTTACGCGGCCTCTACCCGATTTGGGCGGGCCTGACGCCTGACATGGTGCGGGTCAGCACGCAGGTGGCCATGGCCGAGCTGCTGCTCAGCGGCTGCACCACCAGCAGCGACCACCTCTACATCTACCCCAACGGCGTAAGGCTGGACGACAGCATCGAAGCCGCCCGCGCCATCGGCATGCGCTTTGTGGCCACACGCGGCAGCATGAGCGTGGGCGAGTCGGCAGGCGGCCTGCCGCCCGACAGCCTGGTCGAAAACGAAGACGCGATCCTGATCGACACGCAGCGCCTGATCGAGCGCTACCACGACGCCCGCCACGGCGCGATGACGCAGGTTGGCGTGGCCCCCTGCTCGCCCTTCAGCGTCAGCCGTGACCTGATGAAAACCTCCGCCGAACTGGCGCGCAGCTACGGCGTACGCATGCACACCCACCTGGCCGAGAACGACCACGACGTGGCCTACAGCCTGGAGAAATTCGGCTGCACGCCCGCGCAGTACGCGCAAGACCTGGGCTGGACCGGCGCCGACGTGTGGCACGCGCACTGCGTGAAGCTCGATGAACAAGGCATCAGCCTGTTTGCCGCCACCCCGGTGCGCCAGATGCTGAACGCCGGTGTGGCCGTGGGTCTGGGCGTGGACGGCAGCGCCAGCAACGACGGAGCAAACATGCTGGCCGAGGCCCGCCAAGCCCTGCTGCTGGCGCGCCTGCGCAAATCGCTAGAGGCGCCACATACTGACGCGCAAGGCCGCACGGTGTTCGGCTGCGACACCGCCCCGATGGAGATGACCGCCCGCGACGCGCTGCGTGTTGCCACGCGCGGCGGCGCACAGGTGCTGGGGCGCAGCGACATCGGGCACCTCAGCCCCGGCATGTGCGCCGACCTGGCCTTGTTTGATTTGGGCACCCTGGGCCAAGCCGGCGGCGCGGTCCACGACCCGGTCGCCAG
>RFRO01000080.1 GCA_009924455.1 Betaproteobacteria bacterium | reverse complement strand
CTGTTCCCTGACTGGTACATCACCCGCCACAAAGGGGAAGCGCCCACGGCAGCACAAGACAAGGTGCTGCAGGCCGCGTTTGACGCCATCGTGGCCGAGAACCTGGCCTGGCCTAGCGTATTTGTGCACCGCGATTTCATGCCGCGCAACCTGATGTACACGCCGGGCCAGCCACCGGGCGTGCTGGATTTTCAGGATGCGGTCTACGGACCCATCACCTACGACATCGCCAGCCTGATGCGCGACGCCTTCATCAGCTGGGACGAAGACTTTTGCCTGGACGTGACCGTGCGCTACTGGGACCGGGCGCGCAAAGCGGGGCTGCCGGTCGGCGATGACTTCGGCCAGTTTTACCGTGGCGTGGAGTGGATGGGTTTACAACGCCACCTCAAAGTGGCCGGCATTTTTGCCCGCTTGACGCTGCGCGACGGCAAGCCCAAATACCTGGCGGACACGCCGCGCTTTATCGGCTATATCCGTGCCACCTGCGCCCGCTACGTGCAACTGCGCCCGCTGCTCAAACTGGTGGAAGACCTGGAAGGCATCAGCCCGGCGATCAACCTGGCCCCGCCCGATTTGCGCCGGCGCGACTGAGATGCCGCGTCTCTATTGCCCGCTGCCGCTGGTCTGTGGCAGCACCCTGGACTTGCCCGCAGCAGCAGCCCGCCATGTGCAGGTCTTGCGCTTGCAGCCGGGCGATACGGTCACCCTGTTCAACTGTGGTGCAGGCTGGGACGGACCCATGCAAAGCCCCGGCGGCGAGTTCAGCGCCACGGTTACCGCCATGGGGCGCAGCAGCGTGCAGGTGCGGGTCGATACCCACCACGCGACCGAGCGCGAAGCGGCGCGTGCCGTGCATCTGGCGGTGTGCATGCCTGCCAACGAGCGCATGGACTGGCTGGTGGAAAAAGCCACCGAACTGGGCGTGGCCAGCATCCAGCCGCTGATGAGCGAACGCAGCGTGCTGCGCTTAAGCGGCGATCGGGCCACCAAAAAACAGCAGCACTGGCACAGCGTGGCGGTATCGGCCTGCGAGCAGTGCGGCGGCAACCGGGTACCGCTGGTGCACCCCGTTTCAAGCCTAGCAGCCTGGCTGAAAACAGGTGCCGCAGTGGACCCGGCCAGCGGCGGGCAGCGCCTGTTGCTGGCATTGCAGGACAAGACCATGCCGCTGCGCGAAGCGGTCGACGTAGCCGAAGCGGGGATCTCGCTGCCCGAGGCTAACCGCAGCGTCACGCTGTTGTCAGGTCCCGAGGGTGGTTTGAGCCGCACCGAGGAAGCGGCAGCCATGGACTGCGGCTTCGCGCCCGTCTCGCTGGGCGCGCGGGTCTTGCGCGCGGAAACGGCTGCTTTGGTCGGCTTGGCGCTACTGGTCTAAAACAGCGCGGTCGCCCGGAGGCTGCAGAGCAGCTTCACCGCCGGACTGCGGTGCTTGCTCAGGGTGCGGCGGCAATCACCTGCGCCACCGCCGCCGTGAGTTTTTTGGCGTAGGGCACGTGCAGGAATTCGTTAGGGCCGTGGGCGTTGCTCTTGGGGCCGAGCACGCCGCACACCATCATCTGCGCACGCGGAAAACCGAGGCTCAGCATATTCATCAGCGGAATCGTGCCGCCCTGCCCGATGTAGCCGCAGGGCGCGCCAAAGTGCGCCTGTGAGGCGGCGTTGAGCGCCTGCTCCAGCCAAGGCGCGGTGTCGGGCGCGTTCCAGCCGGTGGCGCCACCACCCACCTCAAACGTCACTTTGGCCTGGTAGGGCGCGTTGTCTTCCAGCAGGGTTTTGAGCTGCTGCACCGCCTGCGCCGCGTCCACCAGTGGGGGCAGGCGCAGCGAGAGTTTGAAGGCGGTGTAAGGGCGCAGCACGTTGCCGGCATTTTTCAAATCCGGCAGGCCGTCCGCTCCGGTGACGCTGAGCGTGGGAATCCACGTGCGGTTCAACAGGGCTTGCAGCGGGTCGGTGGTGGTGGGCAAGGTGAATTGGCTGGAGCCGCCGCAGTCGTAATGCGCCCAGGGGAAGCGCTTGTACAACTCCTCGCCCAGAATCGCCGCCGTGGCCCGCGCCTGGGCCAGGCGCTCAGGCGGCACCTCGCAATGGAAGCTGGCGGGGAGCAAGCGGCCGCTGGCGCTGTCCTCCAGCCGGTCCAGCACCTGGCGCATGATGCGAAAGCTCGAAGGCACCAGGCCGCTGGCGTCGCCTGAATGCACGCCTTCGGTCAACACCTCGACTTTCAAAACGCCGCTGGCCATGCCGCGCAGGCTGTTGGTTAACCAGAGCTGGTCGTAATTGCCGGCGCCCGAGTCCAGACACACCACCAAGCCCACATCGCCCAGGCGCGTGCGCAACACGTCGATATAGGGCATCAAATCGTAGGAGCCGCTTTCTTCGCAGGTCTCGATCAGCCCGACGATGCGCGGGTGCGCCACGTTCTGGGTTTTCAGAGCCTGTATGGCGGCAATTGCGGCGTAGGCTGCGTAGCCGTCATCGGCGCTCCCCCGACCATACAAGCGGCCGTCTTCGTATTTGGGCGTCCAAGGGCCGAGGTCGGCGCGCCAGCCCGAGAATTCGGGCTGCTTATCCAGATGCCCGTACATCAGTATCGTGGGGTCTGAAGGCTGCGCGCCGCTGCGCGTGGATGCGACTTCAAAAAACAGCACCGGCGTGCGCCCGGGCAGGCGCACCACTTCCAGCGTCAGCCCCGCCACACGCTGCGCCTCAATCCACTGCGCGGTGTTGCGCACCACGGTCTCCAGCAAACCGGCCTCCGCCCAATGGGCGTCAAAAGACGGCGACTTGGCGGGAATCTCCACGTAGTCCTTGAGGCGCTGAACAATGTCGCTATCCCAGGCTTGGCTGACTTGCGCCAGGGCTTGGTCAGTGTTGAGCAAGGGGGCAACAGCGGCATCAGGCAGGCGGGCGCTCATCGGTATCTCCATTCGGTCGGCGGGTGGGCTTAAGCTTACGCGCAATCGCCCCCAACTGGAACCGCCCACCATGCAGCTGCCGAACCCTCAACCGCTAGACGATGTCCAGGTCCTGGCCTTTGACGTGTTCGGAACCGTGGTCGACTGGCACGGCAGCATCGCGCGGGAAATGGCAGCCAACTACCCGCATGTGGACGGCCATGCGTTTGCTCTGGCCTGGCGTGCGGGCTACCAACCGGCGATGCGCCGCGTGATGGCGGGCGAGTTGCCGTGGACGCTGATTGACGATTTGCACCGGATGATTCTGGACAGCATCCTTCCGGACTTCGGGTTGGCGCATCTGGCTGAAGCAGAGCGGGCGCGCCTGAACCGCATCTGGCACCGCTTGGAAGCCTGGCCCGATGTGGTGGAAGGCCTGACACGCTTGAAAAAGCGTTTTGTCATTTGCACGCTGTCCAACGGTAACCTGAACCTGCTCACCCGCCTGTCCAAACGCGCCGCCCTGCCCTGGGACTGCATCTTGAGCGCCGAGGTCTTTCGCGCCTATAAGCCCGACCCGCGCACCTACGGTGGCGTGGCCAGTACCTTAGGTGTTCGGCCCGAGCAGGTGATGCTGGTGGCGGCACACCACGATGACCTGGCCGCGGCGCGCGGCTGCGGGTTGCGCAGCGCCTACATCGAGCGGCCCTGGGAGTTTGGTACGCAGCAGGCCAAGGATGTGTCGCCCCAGCTTGGTAACGAACTGCACGCGGAAAATTTCGTGGCACTGGCTGCGCGCTTGGACTGTTAGCAAAAAAAAGGTGGCGTGGCGCGCCCCACCGCAACGCATACTCCAGCCGGACATCAACCGTTGGAGTGCTACGTGAAATATCCCGTCTTAGGTCTCGTACTTTTCGCCTTTGGCTGCGCCACACATGCAGCCAGTTTTGACTGCAAAAAAGCGCAGTCCAAAATGGAAAAAGCCATTTGCGATAACCCGAAAATTTCAAAGCTCGATGAAGAGTTGGCTGAGAATTACCAGGCTGCCAAGAACAAGTTGTCGGCAGAGACGCAAAAGGTGTTTGTCGCCGGACAACGGTCGTGGGTCAAATTTTTAGCGGCGTCGTGCTTTACCGACTTTCAAGCCAAACCAGCCAGCAAGGAGGACGCGGTGCAATGCCTGGAAACAGAATACAAAGCCCGCGTAGCCGGATTGAAGGGTACGGGCAGTATGGTTGGTGGCTTCAAAACCTACGCTTACTTTGAGGGCGATTTCAAAGCCTATCCCAAGGATGGAGAAATCGCATTCAACCGTGTGAGTCTGGTTCTGATCGACGACAACTCCGACAACGCCAACACCATCAATTCCGCCATCAAGACGGCGGCTGGCAAAACAGGCATTGACAAAGAGTCCACTGGCGCTTTCACCTCTGACGTGTCCAACAGCCTGACCAACCTGAGCGCGGATCTGATCATGCTCACGCAATCCGAGAGTGCCACCGGTGGCGCGCACCCCAGCGAGTACACGGGCTACAAATACTTTTCCAAAGAACTCAAGCGCTTCGTCAAAGTCAGCGACATTTTCAGCAACCCGAAATGGAAAGCCGTCGCCCAGCAAATCGCCAAAAAGCATTTTGAAAAAGAGAAAACCATGGACGATGTCATCAGCCTGGACATCGCTGCGGAAGAGAACGATGCGTTCGGCTTCATGCTGGTGGAAAAAGGTTTTTTCGTAGATGGCTTCACCAGCTATGCCGCGCGCGCCAACGACGGGGTGACCATGAAGTGGGATGCGTTGTCGAAATTTTTGACGCCCAAAGGGAAAGAGCTGTCATTGGTGCCAATCCCCAAGTAAGCGGGAAATGCAAGGCTTAGCGGCGCGCCAACTTGTAAACCGAAGTCCCCGCAAACCAATTCGGAAGGAAACGCACCGGTTCGCCGTCTTGCAGACCGAAGCTGTCCAGCACCTGGAGGCCATTTTTTCTCGAAAGATTGCCCAGATCAGCATGGGTTCCGACGCGGATGTTGGGCGTGTCGTACCACTGGTAGGGGAGGCGTTTGGTCACCGGCATGCGGCCCATCAACACGCTCAGGCGGTTGGGCCAGTGGGCGAAGTTGGGGAAGGCGACGATGCCCACGCGGCCGACCCGCACCGTCTCGCGCAGCATGACCTCGGCGTTACGCAGGTGCTGCAGGGTGTCGATTTGCAGCACCACGTCAAACGACGCATCGTCGAATAGGGCCAGACCCTGGTCCAGATTGAGCTGGATCACATTGACGCCGCGCTTCACACAAGCCAGCACATTGGCGTCATCAATCTCCACGCCGTAGCCGCTGCACCCGCGCGTGGCCTGCAAATGGGCGAGCATGGCGCCATCGCCGCAGCCCAAGTCCAGCACCCGCGAACCGCGCGGCACCAGTTCCGCAATCGCGTGTTGAATTTGCGCGTCGCTCATACCCGCACCTCCGCAGCCAGCGACGCGAAATACGAACGAACCACCCCGTGGTAGCGCGGGTCATCGAGCAAAAACGCGTCGTGCCCATGCGGGGCGTCGATTTCAGCGTAACTCACGTCGCGCTGGTTATCCAATAAGGCTTTGACCAATTCCCGGCTGCGCGCAGGGGCGAAGCGCCAATCGGTCACAAAACTAACCAAGAGAAACTTGCAGGTCGTACCCGCCAGTGCCTGGCTCAAATTGCCGCCATGGGCGCGGGCCGGATCGAAGTAATCCAGCGCACGGGTGATCAGCAAGTAGGTATTGGCGTCAAAGTAGTCGGCAAACTTGTCGCCCTGGTAGCGCAAGTAGCTTTCGATCTGGAACTCCACCTCTTGCGTGCTGTATCGGTAATCGGGGCTGGTGCCGGCTTGCACCACCGTATTGCGCAATTGGCGGCCGAACTTGGCATTCATCACGTCGTCGCTCAAATAGGTGATGTGGCCAATCATGCGGGCGATGCGCAGGCCGCGTTTGGGCACCACGCCGTGGCGGTAAAAGTGGCCGGCGTGGAAGTCGGGGTCGGTGACGATGGCGCGGCGCGCGACTTCGTTAAAGGCGATGTTTTCCGCCGTGAGGTTGGGTGCGCTGGCCACCACCACGGCGCGTCGCAAACGCTGGGGGTACAACATCGCCCAGGCAAGCGCCTGCATGCCGCCCAGGCTGCCACCCATCACCGCCGCCAGCGTCTGAATGCCCAAGCGGTCCAGCAGCAGCGCTTGGGCATGCACCCAGTCTTCCACCGTGACGACCGGAAAGTCAGCGCCGTACACCTGGCCATCCGCACTGTCAGGGTTCACATGCATCGGGCCGGTGGAGCCGAAGCACGATCCCAGGTTGTTCACACCAATCACAAAAAACCGGTCTGTATCGACCGGCTTGCCCGGGCCGACCATGTTGTCCCACCAGCCTTCGGATTTCGCCTGCCCGTCGTACACGCCCGCCACATGGTGCGATGCATTCAACGCGTGGCAGATCAAGACCGCGTTGCTTTTATCGGCGTTGAGGGTGCCGTAGGTCTCAAAAGCCAGGTCGTACTGGCGTATGGACGCACCGCTTTGCAGCGCAAGCGGCGCATCAAAATGCAAGGACTGGGGCGTGGCGATCAACATAAAAAATAAACCCGACAAAGCTCAACGCGGTGCCGGGTCACATAGGGGGTCGGTCGTCCGTGTTTAGCTGAATTTATTGAGCGCCCGCAAGCTAGGGCAAATTGGCGCTGGAGCTGTCATTGTAGTGCCGTCAAAATCGAGACGTGTTCATCCGGCTTCGTCCGGTATAGTCCAGAAGCAGCCATCGGCAAGTACGCAATGGCCGGCTCCGCTTAATCCTCTATGCTATACCGCTGTCCGTTTTTTGGAAGAAACCCAGGGATTATGAAAAGCACCTATTTGCGTTACCTGGCCCTTGCAAAAGCCGTCCAGGAAACCGACACACACATCACTGCAGTGGACGAAACCGCCAAAAGGCTGTTGGAGGTCATCGCCCTGAGCCACGCCGAGAACCGGCCGCTCACGGTCTCAGAAGCCATGGCGCTGGAGCCGATTGCAAGCCCTGGAACCATCCACCGCAAACTCGATCTGTTGCGCGAAATGGGGCTGATAAACCAGATTTTCCAAGGCGACAACCGCCGCACCAAATACCTGGTTCCCACGCCCGTAACCGACCGCTATTTCGACAACCTGGGGCGGGTGCTGGCGCAAGCGACGGCGCCAGACTGACTCAGCCCATATCCCGCACCAAGCCCCCTTCAAGCCGGAGGGCACCGGCCGAAGCCAGTTCGGTCAAGACGCCGTCTATGCAATCCGGCAAGGACATGTCCGCGAAATGCTGCCGGTGCAGCGCGCAGATGTAGGGCGTGTTCGCAGCCCACTGGTAAAGGGCAGCCAGCGGCCAGGTCTGCAGCTCCAACAACTTGAACTTCACCAGCACCTTCAAGCCATAGCGCAGGTGGCTCATGGGCTTGCGCCGGAAATGGTCCAGCCGGGAATAGGCGCGCGCCAAGGCAGACGGCACGTCAACAAACGGGGACCCGTGGCCGGGAATGACCAGACGCGGCTCCAAGCGGGCAATCAGGTCCAGGGTGGCGCCCACCGCGTCAAAAGCGTCCTCGCCCTCGAGCTCCGGAAAGACCACGCCAAATCCGTTCTCCCAGAGCGCGTCGGCCGACACCAGCACCCCGGTTGACGGGGCAAACAAAACCACGGAGTGCGGATCGTGGCCTGGCGCCGCATGCACCTCCCAGCTTTGCCCGCACAGCGCCAAGTGCTCGCCGGGCTGCAGGGTACGGTCTGCGGCGAAGCGCGGGCAGTGCTGTCCGGTGGACGCAAAATGCAAGCCCTGCGCGTCCCACTGCGCCACGGCCTGCGCCTGGCCGGGCGCGATCCAGGTCTGCAGGGCGGGGAAATGCGCTGCCAATGCCGCGTTGCCCCCGCAGTGGTCGCTGTGCAAGTGGGTGTTGAGCAACACATCAAGTTGGCGACCCTGCAGCTGCTGGTGCACCAGGTCCAGCAGCAAAGGGGCGTGGGTGTGGTAGCCGCTGTCAACCAGCACAGCCTGCCCGTCACCCTGCAAGAGCACGCTGTTGGAGGAAAGCCAGCCGCGTTCGAACACGTGAACACCTTGGGGTAACTGCGTAGAGACCGGCATCATGGAACTGTAACGGCTTGCGCTATTCTTCGCCCCAACCCAACCACGGCGCGCCGCGCCCTCCCATAGTGTCCGACCCTGCCCCGACGCCGCCTGACCCCAAACACGACAAACGCACCTTGTTGCGCAAACTGGCCGAATTTCTACACCCCGGACCCGACTCAGCCGAAGAGCTGATCCAAACCCTGGCAGAGGCGGAACGCAACCGGATCATCGGCCCCGAAGCCCGCGCCATGCTCGAAGGCGTTATCCGTCTGGCCGACATGAGCGCAGGTGACGTCATGGTTCCGGCCACCCGCATGGACTGGATCGACATCCAGGCTCCGCTGGATGACATCCTGCACAACGTGATCGACACCGCGCACTCGCGGTTTCCGGTGTTCGACGGCGAGCGTGACAACATCCTGGGCATCCTGCTGGCCAAGGATTTGCTCAAACTGCAACGCGCGCCCGAGTTCAATATCCGCGCGCTCCTGCGCCCGGCTGTTTTTGTGCCGGAGACCAAAGGGCTCAACGACTTGTTGCGCGACTTCAAAGGCACGCGCAACCACCTGGCCATCGTCGTCGATGAATTCGGCCGCGTGGCCGGCTTGATCACCATTGAAGACGTACTCGAGCAAATCGTCGGCGAAATTGAAGACGAGTTCGACACCGCGGACGACGAGGGCGATATCTTTGCACTGGCCGACCGCAGCTACCGGGTCAACGGCGACACCTCCTTGGAGCGGGTGAACGAGGCCTTTTCCGCGACCCTCGCCGACCCGGATGCCAACTTTCAGACCATTGGCGGCCTGATCTCGCACGCCATGGGCCATGTACCCAAGCGCGGCGAGCGCGTGAGCCTGGGCGGGCTGGACTTTGTGGTCATGCACACCAAGGGTGGCGCTGTGAAATGGTTCCGCGTGACGCCCAGCACGGACGCGCCGGGCTGATGCAGCCAGCACCCCCGTTGTGGCGCACTGGGGTGCTGCCGGCCTTTGCCGGACTGCTGCTGGCAGCCAGCGTCGCCTGGCCACTTCCCGGCAGCGGCTTCCCGCCCATCGCGCAGGGAACTGCGTTTTGGTGGTTGCAGCCACTGGCGCTGGCCGTCTTGTGCTGGGGACTGCGGCAGGCAGGCAACCCGCGCCAGGCCGCTTGGACGGGCTGGATTTTTGCCAGCAGTTGGTTGGCGGCCACGTTCTGGTGGCTGGTGGTCGCCATGCACGTGTACGGCGGCATGGGCGCGCCGCTGGCCGTCTTCGCCACCCTGCTCCTAGCCGCTGCACTGGCTGTGTATTACGCCCTGGCCGGGCTGGTCTACTGGCGTTGTACCCGCGGCAGAGGCCTTGCCGCGCACGCCACGCCTGGGGGTGGCAGCAGCCTGCTGTTTGCCGCGCTATGGACCGCAGCCGAAATGGCCCGCGGCACCTGGTTGACGGGTTTTGGCTGGGGCGCGGTGGGCTACGCCCATGTCGATGGACCGCTGGCCTTTTATGCGCCCTGGATCGGTGCCTACGGGCTGACGGCGCTGGGCGCCTGGCTGGCGGCCGTGCTCGCCGAAGGGCTGCTGCTGCGCTGGGCTGCTGCGGCCCTGATCGTGTTGTGCCTGCCCCTGGCGGTGGCGGTGCCGGATTGGACGCAGTCCACCGGTTCGCTGCGCGTGACCCTGCTGCAAGGCAATATCAGCCAAAGCAACAAATTTGACGCACCCACAGTGGAGCAATCTCTGCGCTGGTATGCGCAGCAGATAGCCGCTGCCCAAGGCGCTTTGGTGGTGCTGCCGGAAACCGCCATCCCGCTTCTGCCCGCACAGTGGCCGCCCGGGTTCATGCAAAGCCTCCAAGAGAATTTGCAGGCCAACAACCAAAGTGCGCTGATCGGCACGCCCTGGGGTGACGCGCAGACTGGCTACACCAACGCGGCGCTGGGGCTGGGCGTCACAGAAAGCGCGAACTACCGGTATGACAAACACCACCTGGTGCCGTTTGGCGAGTTCATTCCGCCGATGTTCCATTGGTTTATTGAGCTGATGCGCATACCGCTGGGTGACTTCAACCGCGGACCGCTGGCGGCGCCCTCCTTTGTCGCACAGGGTCAGCGCCTGGGGCCGCATATTTGCTACGAAGACCTGTTCGGCGAAGAGCTTGCCACCCGCTTCGTGCAGCCCGATCTGGCCCCGACCGTGCTGGTCAACCTGAGCAATCTGGGCTGGTTTGACGACACCGTGGCGCTGGACCAGCACGCCACCATCGCGCGCATGCGCGCCCTGGAGTTCCAGCGCCCCATCGTGCGCGCCACCAACACCGGTGTGAGCGCCATCATCGACCACCGGGGCTATATCTTGGCCGCGCTGCCCCGTCTGCAAGCCGGCGCGCTGGAGGGTCTGGTGGAAGGCCGCAGCGGCACCACGCCCTTTGCCTGGTGGGCGGGGCGCTTCGGGCTGTGGCCGCTGTGGCTGCTGTGCAGCCTGATCGTGGGCGCATACTGGGTGTGCAAGCACCCATGAACGCA
>RFRO01000079.1 GCA_009924455.1 Betaproteobacteria bacterium | reverse complement strand
AAAGACCCGCGCCATTTGGGGCGCAAGGTCATGGAGGAATTTGTTGCCGCGGGCGCACCGCCTGAAATTCTGATGGAGGCGCATCCACACATCGGCACCTTCAAACTCGTGCGCGTAGTAGAGAACCTGCGCGCGCGCATCATTGCACTCGGTGGCGAGGTTTGCTTCAGGCAGCAGGTCACCGACTTGCATCTGGAAACCCATAACGGCGTACAGCAGGTGCGCGGCCTGCGGGTACTGGATCTGGCAAGCGGCCACAGCCGGGACTTCGCAGCACGCCAGGTGGTGATGGCGCTGGGCCACAGCGCGCGCGACACGTTTGCGATGCTGCATGCCCGTGGCGTGGCGATGCAGGCCAAACCATTTTCGGTGGGCTTTCGCATTGAGCATCCGCAGGGTGTGATTGACCGCGCGCGCTGGGGCCGCCATGCCGGCAACCCGGTTTTGGGTGCGGCCGATTACAAGCTGGTGCACCACGCCAGCAACGGGCGCAGCGTCTACAGCTTTTGCATGTGCCCCGGCGGCACGGTGGTGGCGGCCACATCCGAGCCGGGGCGTGTGGTCACCAACGGCATGAGCCAGTATTCGCGCAACGAGCGCAACGCCAACGCCGGCATCGTGGTCGGCATCGACCCCGCCGACTATCCGCACGATATGGACAGCTGGGTTGCAGCCTTTGGCACGGAAGACGGCGCGCACTACGCCGCGCAATCCCAGGAACTGCTGGCGGGCGCGAAGCCCAGCGCGACGCGCGCACACCCTTTGTCGGGCATTGTTTTCCAGCGCGCGCTGGAATCTGCGGCCTTTGTGCAGGGTGGCGAAAGCTATGCCGCACCGGGTCAGTTGGTCGGAGACTTTCTGGCCGCGCGTGCATCGACGGCCTTCGGGGGGGTGCAACCCTCGTACCGGCCGGGCGTGCACCTGACCGATTTGGCGCACAGCCTGCCCGCTTACGCGATTGCCGCGATCCGGGAAGCCTTGCCAGTCTTCGGGCGAAAAATCAAAGGCTTTGACATGGCCGACGCGGTGCTGACCGGGGTGGAGACCCGGACCTCCAGCCCGCTCAAAGTTCCGCGCGGCGAAGACCTGCAAAGCAGCAATGTGCGCGGGCTGTACCCGGCCGGTGAAGGTGCGAGCTATGCCGGGGGGATTTTGTCTGCAGGCGTCGATGGCATCCGCGTAGCCGAGGCGCTGGCTGTGGCCAACGCCTCGCTTGGCAACTTGGAAGCGCCGGTTTAGCGCGCGTCGCGCAGCGCGGCGATGCGCTCTTCAATCGGCGGGTGGGTCGAGAACAGTTGGCCGATGCCGCCTGCAATCCCGAAAGCCGCCACGCTCTTGGGCAACTCGCCCGGCGTCATCCCACCCAGACGCGCCAGCGCGTTGATCATGGGCTGGCGATGACCCATCAGTTGCGCGGCGCCCGCATCGGCACGGAATTCACGCTGGCGGCTGAACCAGGCGACCACCATGGCGGCGGCGAAACCCAGAACGATATCCAGCACGATGGTGGTGACGTAGTAGCCGATGCCCGGGCCGCTGCGCTCTTCGTCGTTTTTGCGCAAGAAGCTGTCCACCGCGTAACCAATCACGCGGCTCAAGAAAACCACAAAGGTATTCATCACGCCCTGGATCAGCGTCATGGTCACCATATCGCCGTTGGCGATGTGCGCGACTTCGTGGCCGAGCACGGCCTCGACTTCGTCGCGGGTCATGCCCTGCAGCAGCCCGGTGGAGACGGCTACCAGCGCGGAATCGCGGAAGGCGCCGGTTGCAAAGGCATTGGGTTCGCCTTCAAAAATACCAACCTCCGGCATGCCGATGCCAGCCTGTTGCGACAGTTTCTGCACGGTTTGCACAATCCACGCCTCGTCGGCGTTTTGCGGCTGCTCGATCAACTGCACGCCCGAGCTCCATTTCGCCAAAGGCTTGCTGATCAAAAGCGAGATGAATGCGCCGCCAAAACCGATGACCAGTGCGTAGCCCAGCAACAAGCCCAGGTTCAGCCCGCTACCCGTCAAATACTGGTTCACGCCGAGCAGGCTTGCAACAACGCCCAACACCACGACGACCAACACATTCGTCAACACCAGCAACACGATTCGTTTCATCGAGACCTCATAGGTAAAGAACACGCGCGCATCCTACGCAGTGCGCGAAAACCCCTACGGCGTAATCACATATAAGGACTGTGGTTTTCCCGCGCGAAACACCGATGCATCCCGGTAAAAATCCGGCGCGTTGTTGGCGCTGCACCAGCCGGGCACACCCAATACCGGCAGATGGGCAAAGGGTTTGGACTCCAGTAAGGCAGCGCTCAGCGTGTCGGCAACGGCGCTGTCGAAAGACCCACACGCGCCGTCTGCGGGGCGTACGCGGTACACATGCGCGGTCATGGCTTTGCGCGGAGTGCACAATTTTTCGAGCAAGGCGTGGCCGAAGAGCTGCAGGTGCGCTTGCGCCCACAGCGGACGCAGTGACCCGAACAGAGTTTGCCAATCTTTGGCCTGTAGCGCGTCCCACAGGGCATCGGGAGCCGATAAAAACGCGGCGTTTTCATCAAACACAGTCAGCGCATCACGCGCCGCACCACGCTGCGGGCCGATGCCATGCAGCGTGATGTGTGCGGACTGCAGCTGATTCAGCCGGTTCTTCGTGCGCGGGTAGTGCAGCCAGCACAGGCCGTTGAAGAAGTCGTGCAAGCCGTCGCGCGTGGGAACCTGCCGGGTACGAAAAATAAAAGCTTCATAGGCTTCGCCTTCCGGCAAGGTGGCTTGGGCAACAAACTGAACACCCGCAGCGGACAGCAACGCGGCGGGCGCGGCGTTGAGGGCTTGCGCGCAGGACGCACCATTCAGCGCGCGTTGGGCCAAAGGCTCCCCCGTCGCCCGCAGCGGGACCAACCAGGGCGCAGCCCAGTCAATGGCGGCTAGGTCTGCAGCCGCCACTGCAAGGCTTCGCCACTGGCCAGGGGTTTGAGTTCGGCAGCGCCAAAGGCAAAGCTGGCTGGCGGTGTCCACGTCTCACGGCGCAAGGTGATCCGGCCACTGTTGCGCGGCAGACCATAAAAATCCGCACCGAAAAAGCTGGCGAAGCCCTCCAGCTTGTCCAGCGCACCAGCGGCATCAAAAGCCTGCGCGTACAACTCCATGGCCGCGTGCGCGGTATAGCAACCGGCGCAGCCGCTGGCGTGCTCCTTGAGATGCGCGGGATGCGGGGCGCTATCGGTGCCCAGGAAAAATTGCGGCGCGCCGCTGGTGGCGGCATCCACCAAGGCTTGGCGGTGCAGCTCCCGCTTCAATACCGGCAGGCAGTAGAAGTGCGGGCGTACGCCGCCCAAAAAGATAGCGTTGCGGTTGTAAAGCAGGTGGTGCGGGTGATGTGCTCGAACACGATTTTGAGTTCGGGGAAATCGCGGCGCAGGGGGATCAGCTGCTGGTCGATGAACACAGCTTCGCGGTCAAACAAATCGATGTCGGGCGAAGTGACCTCGCCGTGTACCAGCAGCCGCAGCCCGGCGCGTTGCATGGCTTCCAGCGTGCGGTAGGTCTTGCGCAGGTCGGTCACGCCAGCGTCGCTGTTGGTGGTGGCACCGGCGGGGTAGAGCTTGAGCGCGACCACGCCGGCGTCTTTGGCGCGGGCGATTTCATCGGGCGGCAAATTGTCGGTGAGGTACAGCGTCATCAGCGGCTCAAACGCCACGCCCGGTGGCACGGTGGCGGCGATGCGATCGCGGTAAGCCAGCGCCTGCGCGGCGGTAGTCACGGGCGGCTTGAGGTTGGGCATGATGACCGCGCGGCCGAATTGGGCGGCGGTGTGCGGCACCACGGTTGTCAAGGCCTCGCCGTCGCGCACATGCAGGTGCCAATCGTCGGGGCGGGTCAGGGTGAGGGTATCAATCGTTGGAGGCATGGCAGGATTGTCCCAAATACAGGGGCTGCAAAAGCGAGGGCGAAGGCGCGGCTATTCCGCGCTTTGTTGCAAGGCCCACATCTGGGCATAACGCCCCTGCGCCGCCAGCAACTCGGCATGGGTACCGCGCTCCAGAATGTGGCCCGCCTCGAGCACCAAAATTTCATACGCGTCCACCACCGTAGACAAGCGATGGGCAATCACCAGGGTAGTTTTGTTCTGCGATACGCGGTTGAGCTCGGCCTGGATGGCGCGCTCGTTGGCGGAGTCCAGGGCACTGGTGGCCTCGTCAAAAATCAAAACCGGCGGGTCTTTGAGCAGGGTGCGGGCGATGGCCACGCGCTGCTTTTCGCCGCCCGACAATTTGAGGCCGCGCTCGCCCACCATGGTGTCATAACCCAGTGGGGTGCTCTCGATGAAGCTGTCAATGCGGGCAGCGCGTGCGGCAGCGCGAACCTCTTCGCGGCTGGCGCCGGTGCGGCCATAGGCGATGTTGTATTCCACGGTGTCGTTGAATAAAACGGTGTCTTGCGGCACGATGCCGATGGCCTGGCGCAGGCTGATTTGGGTCAGGCTGCGGATGTCCTGGCCGGCAAGTTGCACGCTGCCATGCTGCACGTCATAAAAGCGGTACAACAGACGCGCCAGCGTGGACTTACCCGAACCGGAGGGCCCAACCACAGCGACCGTCTTACCTGCGGGTATGTCAAAGCTAATGCCATGCAAGATGGTGCGGTTGGTCTCGTAGCCAAACGTCACATTGTCAAAGCGCACGCTGGCCTGCTGCGCATGCAATTGCAAGGCGCGGGCGCCGGGCGCATCGGCAATCTCTTGGCTGCGCTCCAAGAGGTTGAACATTTTTTCGAGGTCCAGCAGGTTTTGCTTGAGCTCGCGGTACAGGGTACCCAAAAAGTTCAGCGGGATGTAAATCTGGATCATGAAGGCGTTGACCATGACCAGGTCACCCAGCGTCATGCGACCGTCCACCACACCCTCGGTCGCGCGCCAGAGCATGGCTACCAGACCCGTGGCGATGATGCATTGCTGCCCGGCATTGAGCATGCTCAGGGTGCGCTGGCTGGCCAGAGCGGCGCGGCGGTAGCGCTCCAGGTTCTCGTCATAACGACCGGCCTCGAAGGCTTCGTTGTTGAAGTATTTGACGGTCTCGTAATTCAGCAACGAGTCGATGGCACGGGTGTGGGCTTTCGAGTCCAGCTCGTTCATGCGGCGGCGGAACTGGGTGCGCCACTCGGTCATGCTGATGGTGAAGATGATGTACACCACCAACGCGATGAGCGTGATCCAGGCAAACCACACATCAAATTTGACCGCCAGCAACGTGAGCACCAACACCAATTCAATGAGTGTGGGCACGATGCTGTAGAGCGAATACGAGACCAGCGAATGCACGGCACGGGTGCCGCGCTCGATGTCCCGGGTCATGCCGCCGGTCTGGCGCTCCAGGTGAAAGCGCAGGCTCATGCCGTGCAAATGCCGGAACACCTGCAGCGAGATGCTGCGCGCCGCACCTTCGGTGGCTTTGGCAAACACCAGGTCGCGCAGCTCGGTGAGCAAGGACGTGCTCAAACGCAAAGCCGCGTACGCGACCAGCAGGCCCAACGGTACGACCAGCATGGCAGTGGCCGCGTCGGGCCGGGGTGTCAGGTTATCAACCAGGGTTTTGAGTAAGAGCGGCACACCCACGTTGGATACCTTGGCACCCACCATGAAGCTGAGCGCCAGCGAGACCCGCCACTTGTAGGCCCACAGATACGGGAACAGGCGCTGCAACGTGGCCCAGTCCCCGCTCCGTTCGGATGCTGGGGCGGCGGCAGGGAAATCGGCAGCAGTGGGACGCATGGCCTACAGACCGGAAAAATCCGGCCTGCGCTTTTCGGTGAATGCGGCGATCGCTTCCATGGCTGCGGGCTCTTTGAGCATGCGCCCGAAACTGTCGAACTCTTCGGTGATCCGCTGGGCGACTTCCGCGCTCTGCGATTTTTTGAGCAGGCGCTTGGTCTCCATCAAGGAACGCAAGGGCTTGGCGGCGAGCTTGCGGGCCTGCGCTTGCGCCAGCGCATTGGCTTCTGTAGGCGGGACGATGCGGTTGACGAGGCCAATCTCCAAAGCCGCCTCGGCCATAAAAGGTTCACCCATCAACAAGGCTTCGGCTGCGCGGTGGTAACCCATGAGGCGCGGCGCGAGCAGGCTGGACGCAGCCTCCGGGCACAAACCGAGGTTGACAAAGGGCATCGAGAAGGCCGCGTTGTCGCCTGCATAGACCAGATCGCAATGGAACAGCATGGTGGTGCCGATGCCCACTGCCGGGCCACAAACAGCGGCTAGCAAGGGCTTGGGAAATTGCGCCAGTTCGGTGATGAAACGCTGAACCGGGGAGTCGCTGGTGCCGGTCACGGCCGGGCCGCTCAAAAAATCACGCAAGTCATTTCCCGCACTGAACACCGTAACGTCCCCTTGGATCACGACAACCCGGGTGGCAGCGTCGGCCGCCGCGCCAGCCAGGGCGTCGGCCATGGCGGTGTACATGGCCTGGGTGAAAGAATTCTTCTTTTCCACACGGTTCAGGGTGAGGGTCAGGACGCCATCAGCGTGGTGAATCAGGATGTCTGGCATGGGGGCACTTTCTGTCGGAAAAACTTCAGGATTTGTAATAAACCAGTTGGTGTGTGGTGGCGAGCATGGTGCCGTCTCTGGCCCACAGCTGCGCTGTCTGGTCAAAGAAGCCGCCCCGGTATTCCTGGGCGCGGGCTTGCGCCAAAACAAAGTCGGCGCCCACGGCCTGCAGCGCATCGGCATCGGCATGGAAGTACACCGTCATCGACACGGTGCCGGCCGGCGTATGCGCACCGCGGCGCTGCCACACGCGGGGGTAAAAAATATCGCAGCCAGCCGCTAGTGCGGCAAAGTCCAGGGGCCGCGCATCGGCATCGCGCAGCCACATCTGGTCCAGGCTGGCCACTGCGGGGGCCAGTGCGTTCTCGGCTTGGGTCCATTCCGGCGGCAGACCACCACCGGCACGGCGCAGCTCGTAACGCGCGCGCCAGCTGATGTTGACCGGATCGTTCGGCGGCGCCAATGCCTCAGGCGGCAACACATCGGGCATGGGCATATCGGTGCCACCCCACGTAGCGCGGCGCAGGCCCGACATCAGCGTGCCGGTGAGCACCACATGGGTCGCGCCGTCCGCTTCCGTTTGGACCAGCTCAAACATCCAGTGCTGGGTGGAGCGGTTGGTACGCGCCAATCGGATCTGCAATTCCCAGGCACCAGCGGCCGCCGGACCGGCGTAGTTCACCGTGAGCGCCAGGGGTTGCCCCAGAAAAGCCGGATGCTGCTGCGTGCCGTGCACCCCGATGGCGGCGAGGATGCCCCCATAGGGCCCGACCATATTCTCCCAAGCGGGATGCGTGTGTCCGGCGTACCGGCCGCCTTGCGTATCTTGCTGGAGCGTGCGCAGCTGCAGCGCCTGGTCGAAGGCGTGGTTCACGCGGCTATCGCTCAAGCCGGATAAATCATGGTGCCGAAGGCCTGGCCGGTCAGGATTTCCAGCAGCAAGACGTGGGGCACGCGGCCGTCGACGATGTGCACGGCTTGCACACCGGCCTTCGCAGCCTCGAGCGCGCCACTGATTTTGGGAATCATGCCGCCGGAGATGGTGCCGTCGGCGACCATGGCGTCAATTTGCGCCGCGCTCAGGCGGGTCATCAACTGGCCTGCGCCGTCGAGCACGCCGCTGATGTTGGTGAGCATGAGCAACTTTTCGGCCTGCAAGGCCGTAGCCATGCGGGCGGCAACCACGTCGGCGTTGATGTTGTAGCTCTCGTTGTTCGCGCCTACCCCGACAGGACTGATGACGGGGATGCAACCCGCGTCTTGCAGTCTGCGCACGATCGCGGTGTCCACGCCGACGATGTCGCCGACCTGCCCGAGATCAACGAATGCGCCGGGATGGGCCGCGTCGGGCATAGCGAGTTTCTTGGCCTGCAGCAAACCACCGTCGCGCCCGCTCAAACCCACGGCTTTGCCGCCGGCCTGGTTGATGAACCCGACGATTTGCTGCTGCACCTCGCCCGACAAAACCCACTCCACGGCTTGCATGGTGGCCGCATCAGTGACCCGCATACCTTGGATGAATTCGCCCCGCAGCCCCAGGCGCTTGAGAGCAGCCTCAATTTGCGGCCCGCCGCCGTGCACGATCACCGGGCGGATACCGACGAGCTGCAGCATGACAACGTCTTGCGCGAACGCAGCCTGCAAAGCCGGCTCGGTCATGGCGTTGCCGCCGTATTTAATGACCATAGTACGGCCCTGGTACCGGCGCAGGAAAGGCAAGGCGGCAGCTAGAACTTCGGCGGCCATGGCGGGCGTTGGTGCGTGAATGGGGGCTGCTTGCATAGTCTGGATGGCGAAAAAGAATGGATCGATTATTGGTCCAAACCCGTTGCCGGGACTGGATCTTCCGGGAATCCTTGGACACAGCGGGCGAGCACGGCGCGCATGGCGGGGACGTCCTGTGCCGCAGTCGCCTCGGGGTTGTCGCCGATCAGCAACTCTTCGTACAGTTTTTCGCCCGGGCGCAAACCGGTGATGGTGATAGGGATGTCCCCGTCCGGCCGGTCTGCGTCGCGCACGCTCAAGCCGGACAGCGTCACCATGCGGCGGGCCAAATCCATGATTTTCACGGGCTCGCCCATATCGAGCACAAACACGTCGCCGCCCTCGCCCATGGCGCCGGCTTGCAAAACCAGCTGCGCGGCCTCCGGGATGGTCATGAAGTAGCGGGTGACTTCCGGGTGGGTCACGGTGATGGGACCGCCTTGGGCAATTTGCCGGCGGAAAAGCGGCACCACACTGCCGCTGGAACCCAGCACGTTGCCAAAACGCACCATAGAAAAACACGTCCCGCCAGCCGGTATATCCGCCGCAAAGGCCTGCAAAATCAGTTCAGCCATGCGCTTGGTCGCACCCATCACATTGGTGGGGCGTACGGCCTTGTCGGTACTGACTAGCACAAAGCGGCGCACCCCGGCATCACGCGCCGCTTGCGCCATGCTCAGCGTGCCCATGACGTTGTTATCAATTCCTTGACCAGGGTTCTGCTCTACCAGCGGCACATGCTTATAGGCGGCGGCGTGGTAAACGATGGCCGGCCGGTGACGGGCGCACAGCGCGTGCATAGAAGCGGTGGCCGTCACGCTGCCCAGCAGAGGAAGCACATCAGGCTCCCAGCCCGCAGCGCGGGCAAGGGCCAATAGCTCCTGGTGAACGGTGTAAAGCCCGAATTCGTTGTGATCCAGGAGCAGGAGTTGACGCGGCCGCTGCGCCAGAATTTGCCGGGTCAGCTCGCTGCCGATGCTGCCACCTGCGCCGGTTACCAGCACGACTTGGCCGTGCAATTCGTTGGCTAAAAGGTCCAGGCGCGGCGGCACCGGGGCCCGACCGAGCAGGTCTTCCACATCCAATTCCCGGATGTCTTGCACGGTGACGCGGCCCGTAGCCAGATCCGACAAGCGCGGCAAGGTCTGCACATGCACCGGCAAAAGCTTGGCCATCTCCAGTATCTGAAACCGCCGCTCCCGGCTGGCGCTGGGCATTGCCAGCAAGATGTCCGTTACACGGTGCTCGGTAATCAGCTCCGGCAAACGCTGCGCCGCGTAAACCCGGGCGCCGTTGAGCGTGCTGCCGACTTTAGCCGGATCGTCGTCCACATAGCCCACCAGTTTGTACTGGCGCGACATGGACAGTGCCGCAGCAGTTTCCACACCAGCGGCACCGGCCCCGTAAATCAAAAGGCGCCCGGGCGCATCCTCGCCCGTTGCGAATGTATTGGCCAGCCAGAACCGGGCCAACGCCCGGCTGATACTCACTAATAACAAAAATATCAGGGGTTGCAATACGCCCAAAGTACGCGGAACGCCGGGAATCCGTAACAGCAGCAAACCAAGCGTCAGTAGCCCGGCATACCAGAAGACCGCATAACCCGTTGCCACCAGCGCCGAATAGCCGGAGTACCTGAATACCGCCCGGTACAAACCAAACCGGGCAAATATGGGCAGGGGCAAAAAAGGCACCACCCCATACACCAACCACTGCGAGCCCGACGGAATGTGCAATATGTCCAGCCGCAAGCTGAAAGCCGCCCACGTGGCCAGCAAGGAGAGCAGAACGTCAATCCCCACGACCGTCAATTGTTTGACCGGACGGGGTAACTGCAAAATAAAGTCACGCATGGATGTGCGGCTATTTGTGGCTGACCATAACCTGAAAACAAAACGCCCCGGCGAACGGGGCGTTTCCATGGGCCATTATGGCCTTTGCCGGATCAGGCGTGCGATGCGGCTACGCTGAAAGCTTCTTTGCTTTGTCCCTGCGCGACTAAGGCGGACAACCACTTAGGCATCAGACCGCGACCTGACCAGGTTTCACCATTGGGGCCGCGGTATTTGGCTGCGATAGGAGCGCTGGCCTTGCGGGTTTTGGGGGTCTTGGCAGCTTTGGGAGCCTTGCCGGGAGAAGACTTTGCTTTACCACGACCGCCTTTGGTACCTTTCGTGGATTGCAAATCTTTCAAAGTAATACCAAATGCCTGCATCTTGGCCCGGATTTCATGCACTGTCGCAGTGAATTCCTTTGCTTTAATTTCGTTGGCTTGCTTCTGCAGCTTTTGAATTTGAGATTGAATCTCCATCAGGTTACCCATTGGTTGCTCCTATAGTCTCTTAGAGCATGGATTATAAATACAGTTTTACTCAATGTGAGACCTCTTTACAACAAAGCACTTTGACAAAGGTC
>RFRO01000078.1 GCA_009924455.1 Betaproteobacteria bacterium | reverse complement strand
TTGGGCAGCGCCCTCGCCCCGCCCCACTTGCATGTAGGACACCGCCATTTTTTGCAGATCCGGAATGTTCTTTTCCAGGTACTTCAGCGCGTCCTTGATCTGCAAAGCGAACAGGCGGCGCAAACCGGCGCGGTGCTTGGCAGCCGCTGCCTCGGGCTCGTCGAACACCTCGATGGTGACCGCATCGCCAGCATCCATCAGCGCCGGAAAACCGATCAGCGTTTGCGCGCCCTTGCGGATCTCCAGGAGCTCGGGCAATTCACCAAAAGTCCAGTCGGTGAAGCGCTGGTCCACGATGGTCGCAGCCCCTCGCGCTGCGGGGGCAGGCGCGGAATTTCCGCCACGGGCTTGGGCTTGCGCCGGACCTGATGTTGGTTGCGGCTTGTTCTGTGACGTAGTCTGTGCCGCAGCTGGCGTGGGCGCTGCATCAGGCTTGGTGGATGCGGCGCCCTGCCCCAGCTTGATCGACGCCAGCGCCTGAAAGGCCCCGCGCGCCTGCCTGCCCCACTCGGCCTTGAGCGCGCCCAGGTTGCGGCTTTGGCCCAACTGGCGGCCATGCTCGTCCACCACCTTGAAGTTCATAAAAAAGTGCGGGCTCAGCATGTCGGCCTTGATGTCGGCGCGCACGATGTCCAGCGAGGTCGCCTCGCGCACCAGCTTGAGTACCGCGTCCACCAGGCTGCCCGCGCCAAAGCGCTCGTCGCTCAAGCTTGCGGCCATCTTCGCCGCCGTCTCGGGCAGTGGCACCAGACGCGAGCGGGGCCGCTGGTGCAGGGTTTTGAGCAAGGCCTGCACCTTGTCTTTCAGCATGCCCGGCACCAGCCATTCGCCGCGCTCGTCGTTCACCTGGTTCAACACAAACAGCGGAACCGTCACCGTCACCCCGTCCAGCGCATCACCCGGCGCGTGCAAGTAGCTGGCCGCGCAGTCCACGCCACCCAGGCGGATGGTCTTGGGGAACATGGCGGTGGTGATACCCGCAGCCTCTCTTCGCGGTACCAGCGCTCGCAGCTGAATCCGCTGCACACATCGGCGGGCAGCTGCTGGTCGTAAAAGGCGTAAATCAGCTCCTCGTCCACCAGCACATCCTGGCGGCGCGCCTTGTGCTCCAGCTCTTCCACCTGTTTGATCAGCTTCAGGTTGGCGGCCAGAAACGGCAGCGGGCTGTCCCACTGTCCAGCCACCAGCGCTTCGCGGATAAACACCTCGCGCGCACCGGCCAGGTCAACCCGCCCATAGTTCACCCGCCGCCCGCTGTAAACCACGATTCCGTAGAGCGTGGCGCGCTCCAGCGCCACCACTTCAGCGGCCTTCTTTTCCCAATGCGGATCGAGCAGCTGCTTTTTCAGCAAATGGCCGCCCACTTGCTCAATCCACTGCGGGTCGATGTTGGCAAGGCCCCGGCCGAACAGCCGCGTGGTCTCCACCAGCTCCGCCGCCACAATCCAGCGCCCCGGCTTCTTGGCCAGGTGCGCGCCCGGGTGGGCAAAAAACTTGATGCTGCGCGCGCCTAAATATTCGCCCTGCTGCCCTTCGCTCTCGACCTTGCAGCCTACGTTACCGAGCAAGCCTGCGAGCATGGACATATGCAACTGCTCGTATGAAGCGGGCGTAGTGTTCAGCCGCCATGTGTGCTCGGCCACCACGGTGTGGAGCTGGCTGTGGATGTCTTTCCACTCGCGCAGGCGGCGCACGTTGATGAAGTTTTGGCGCGCGCTTCCAAAATCATGCGGCCCACGCGCGGGTCCAGCGGCAGGCGCGCAAGTTCCTGGCCCAGGGGCGTGAGCTCGTTGGCCTCGTCCACCGCGCCTAACTCGGTCAGTAGCTGGTAGCCATCGGCAATCGCCCGGCCGGATGGCCGCTCCAGAAACGGAAAGTCTTCCACCGCGCCCAGGCGCAGCGACTTCATCCGCAAAATCACACCCGCCAGCGAAGACCGCAAGATTTCGGGGTCAGTAAAGCGGTCGCGCCCGTCAAAGTCCTTTTGGTCAAACAGGCGGATGCAAATACCGTCGGCCACCCGCCCGCAACGCCCGGCGCGCTGGTTGGCCGAGCTTTGGCTAATGGGCTCCACCAGCAACTGCTCCACCTTGCTGCGAAAGCTGTAGCGCTTGATGCGCGCCGTGCCCGCGTCAATCACATAGCGGATGCCCGGCACCGTGAGCGAGGTTTCGGCCACGTTGGTGGCCAGCACCACGCGCCGCCCGGTGTGGCCGTCAAAAATGCGGTCCTGCTCGGCCGGGCTCAGGCGCGCAAACAGCGGCAGCACCTCGCAGCCACGCATCACCGGCTGGTGGCTCAGGTGGCGGCGAAGGTGGTCTGCGGCCTCGCGGATCTCCCGCTCGCCGGGCAAGAACACCAAAATATCGCCGCCCACCACGCCGCGCCACAACTCGTCCACGCCATCGGCAATCGCGTCGTTCAGGTCGTACTCGCGGCTTTCCTCAAAGGGGCGGTAGCGCTGCTCCACCGGAAACATCCGGCCCGAGACCATGATCACCGGCGCGGGCGTCAGCTTGCGCCCCTCGGGCGTGGGCTGTAGGCTGGCAAAGTGGTCGGCAAAGCGCTGCGCGTCAATCGTGGCCGAGGTCACGATGATTTTCAGATCGGGGCGGCGCGGCAAAATCTGGCGCAGGTAGCCCAGCAGAAAGTCAATGTTCAAGCTGCGCTCATGCGCTTCGTCAATGATGATGGTGTCATAGGCGTTCAGCAGCGGGTCGGTCTGCGTCTCGGCCAACAAAATGCCGTCGGTCATCAGCTTGACGGAGGCGTCGCGCGATAGCCGGTCCTGGAACCGCACCTTGAAACCCACCACCTCGCCCAGCGGCGTCTTCAACTCCTCAGCAATCCGCTTGGCCACGCTGCTGGCCGCAATCCGCCGCGGCTGCGTGTGGCCAATGAGCTTGCCGCGCGGCGCGGGCCGACCATCCGCCAGCGTGGTGGGGTAATTGCACAGCCCACGCCCCATGGCCAGCGCAATCTTGGGCAGCTGCGTGGTTTTGCCCGAACCGGTCTCACCGCACACGATGATGACCTGGTGCGCCGCCAGCGCAGCCATGATCTCCTCGCGCTTGGCGGAGACGGGGAGGTCTTCTGGGAATTCGATGTGCAGGGGAGCACGGGGTGGGTGAGCATTCACGTGGCGATTATCCCAGTGGGCCATAGCACTCTATTTAAGCCAGCACACCTGGGTGTACGACCCATCACTCTCAAAATGGTGCTACTCCCCACTTTCGCTACATTAGCCCTAGAACAAGCGCCCCACTACCCGCCCATGACCTCTGTCTTCAACTTCACGTTCGTGCCCTGGTTCCGTTCCGTGGCGCCGTACATCCACAAGTTCCGCAACCAGACCTTTGTGGTGGGCATGGCGGGCGAGGCGATTGCGGCGGGCAAGCTGGCGCATATTGCGCAGGACCTGGCGATGATCCAGGCCATGGGGGTGAAGATTGTTTTGGTGCACGGCTTTAGGCCGCAGGTGAATGAGCAGTTGCAGGCCAAGGGCCATGTGCCCAAGTATTCGCACGGCATCCGCATCACCGACGAGGTGGCGCTGGACTGCGCCCAAGAAGCCGCCGGGCAACTGCGCTACGAGATTGAAGCCGCGTTCAGCCAAGGCCTGCCCAATACGCCGATGGCGGATTCCACGGTGCGGGTGATCAGCGGCAACTTCCTGACCGCGCGGCCGGTGGGCATTGTGGACGGCGTGGATTTTCAGCATTCGGGCGTGGTGCGCAAGGTGGACACGGCGGGTATCAGCAAGCTGCTGGACATGGGCGCCATGCCGCTGCTCTCGCCCTTTGGTTTCTCGCCCACCGGCGAGGCGTTCAACCTGGCGATGGAAGAAGTGGCGACCTCGGTGGCCGTGGCTTTGCAGGCGGACAAGCTGATTTTTCTGACCGAAGTGCCCGGCATCCGTACCCGCGCGCTCGAGTCCGAGTCAGACGACAACCCGATTGACACCGAACTGCCCCTGGCCGCCGCCGAGGAGCTACTCGCCGAGATTCCGCCCGCCAAGCTGCCAACCGACGCCGGCTTTTACTTGCAGCACTGCGTGAAAGCCTGCAAAGAAGGCGTGGAGCGCAGCCACATCATTCCGTTTGCGGTGGACGGCGCGATTCTGTTGGAGGTGTATGTGCACGACGGCATCGGCACCATGGTGGTGGACGAGAAACTGGAAGAACTGCGCGAAGCGGGTGAAGACGACGTGGGCGGCATCCTGCAACTGATCGCGCCGTTTGAGGAAGACGGCACGCTGGTCAAACGCAGCCGCACGGAGATTGAGCGCGACATCGGCAATTACACGGTGATTGAGCACGACGGCGTGATCTTCGCCTGCGCCGCGCTCTACCCTTACCCCGAAGCCCGCACTGCCGAGATGGCTGCGCTCACCGTCAGCCCCGATGTGCAGGGGCAAGGCGACGGCGAGCGGGTGCTCAAGCGCATCGAACAACGCGCCCGCGCCGCAGGGTTAGAGAGCATTTTTGTGCTCAGCACCCGCACCAGCCACTGGTTCATCAAGCGCGGCTTCGTGCAGGTTGACGCCGACTGGCTCCCCGAAGCACGCAAACGCAAATACAACTGGGACCGTAAGAGTTTGGTGCTGGTGAAGAAGTTAGCCTAGGTCAAGCAGCTGCAACTGAAGGTTGCGCGCCAGCCCGCAACCGGGCGAAAACGTATACCAGCGCGGCCAGGCCCAAGCCGCAGAAACTCACAAACGACCAATTGGCCAGCGAGCCACCCAGAAAGGTCCAATCGACCTTGGTGCAGTCGCCGCTGCCGCGAAAAATCATGGGGATGACACGCTGCAACGGGAAGTTTTCCACCATGCCGTAAAAGTCACGTCCGCAGCTGGCGACCTCTGGCGGGTACCACTGCAACCAGCTTTGGCGTGCGGCCACAAACGCCCCGCCGGCAGCGCAAACCAAGACCCCAAGCGCGGCGGCGACATGTGCCCCGCGCGACCGGGCTGCCGCTCCAGCGGCCGCGCAAGCCGCCAGCAGCAGCATTGCATAACGCTGCACGATACACATGGGGCACGGCACCAGACCGACGACCTCTTGCAAATACAAACCGTAGAGCAGCAAACCGGCCACCGCCGCCACAAACGCGAGCAAAACGCGGCGCGGCGCGGTGTTGCACAAGGCGAAAACAAAATCCACGGGCATATCCTTTGAAAGCTGCGCCGCCAAGGGGCCACGCGATGCTGACGCTATTATCGGCAGCACTGGCAAACACGAGGTAAAGACTTATGGCACGCACTGTTCAATGCATCAAACTGGGCACCGAAGCGGAAGGGTTGGACTTTCCGCCCTACCCCGGCGAGCTGGGCAAACGCATCTGGGAAGGCGTGAGCAAAGAGGCCTGGGCCGCCTGGCTCAAGCACCAGACCATGCTGGTCAATGAAAACCGCCTGAACCTGGCCGATTTGCGGGCCCGCCAGTACCTGGCGCGGCAAATGGAAAACCATTTCTTCGGCGACGGTGCCGATGCCGCACAGGGCTACGTACCCCCCAGCGCCTGAGTAACACGCCCATGTCCGGCAGCACGGCCCGGACGGTTCTGGATACCGCGTTCGGCGACGGCTTGCGGCTTACTGCTTCAGCTGAGGTGCGTGTTGCGTCCGACCCTTGGCTGCACTACGTAGCCGTCGTCCCGCCCGGTTGGTGCAGTCGCAGCGGCCCGCAGGCGCTCTCATCTATCGCCCCCTTTACGCTGGAAACCCCTGGTGATGTGCAGCGTTGTGAGTTCGACGCTGCGAGCATCCGGCTGACGGTATGCGCCGGCAGCGCGGCGGACTTGCTGAATACGCTGGAACTGCAGGCAGATGCCGTTTGGTGGGTGCACGAAGCCGATGCGGACGACGCAGAGGCCGCCATCAAAGCGCTGGCCCGCATGTGCGTCCTCGGTGCATCTATTCAGACGACTGCGGCGTGGGCGGCTCTGCCAGGCTGGCAAGCGGCGGGGTTTGCGCCCAGTAACGAGCCGCTGCGTTTCACATACACGCCGCCCTGGCGGCTGCGCCGTACCCGGCACACGCAACGCGAGGTCATGGCCGCGCCCGCACGCTGTGCGGTGATTGGCGCAGGCATCAGCGGTGCCGCAATGGCGGACGCGATGGCGCGCAGGGGCTGGGCCGTGACGGTGTTCGATACCCACCCTCAGCCAGCCCAAGGCGGCTCCGGCGTACCGGCAGCCTTGGTCGCCCCGCTGCCCAGCGCAGACGACAACCCGGCCACCCGGCTGACGCGCCATGGGCTGCGCTGGATGCGCCAGACTTTGCAGGCGCTCAGCGCCAGCGGTCGGCTGCGCCCAGGCCTGGATTGGGAATCCAGCGGCGTGACACGTGTGCTGGAAACCGGTGAGAGACATTGGCAGCCGGACGGCCTGTGGCTGCGACCGGCCGCATTGGTGCGGGCCTGGCTGGCACATCAGCACATTGGCTTGCGTGGTGGCTGCCCGGTCGCGCGCATCCAACGGCATGGGGCGCTTTGGCACGTCGAAGACGCGAACGGAAGACTGCTGGCACAGGCCGAGCTGGTGCTGCTGGCCAACGGGCTCGAATGCAGGGAACTTCTCAGCACATTGGATGTCGAAGCGCGCGCGGCCAGCGCGGTGGCGATGCTGCACGCCGCTTACGGAACGGTCAGCATCGGCAGGGCGGACGACGTGGCGAATCGCCCGGCTGCCCCAGTGAACGGCGCCGGGAGCCTGATTCCCAATCTGCCCGGCCAGACTGCGGATCAGCCTGCGCAATGGCTGCTGGCCGCTGATTTTTCGGCGCAACCGCTACCCGTCGCGCAGGCCCACGCCGCCAACATGCAACGCCTGCAGACCTTGGCCCCGGGCATGCACGCCGAGCCCTCGGCGCACTGGCAAGGCCAGCGCTGCGTGAGCCATGACCGGATGCCGCTGGTGGGGCCGTTGCTGGCGGCGCCCGACGCCACGCTCTGGCTGTGCACCGGCATGGGTGCGCGGGGTATGGCCTGGGCGGGGGTTTGCGCCGAACTGCTGGCCTCCCGAATCGGTAGCGAGCCGTGGCCCATGGCGCGTGATTTGGCGCGCTGTGTAGACAGCCAGCGGCGTCGCGCCTTCATACGAAATTCGGCATAAGCAAATAAAAAAGGCGTTTCTGTGTCCGTATAAGCTCGGCCTTTGGCCGTCGTTTCACCCAAAAAAGCGGCCCCTGAGCAACGAATCTGGAATGTGTGGATGTACCAATACACGGCTTTTGACCAACAATTTGTGCGCGCCCGCGCTGCCCAGTACCGCGACCAGCTGGAGCGCAATCTGGCCGGCACTCTGGGCGATGATGAATTCCGCCCCCTGCGGCTGCAAAACGGTTGGTACATCCAGCGTTATGCGCCCATGCTGCGGGTGGCGGTGCCCTATGGCGAACTCAATAGCGCCCAGCTGCGGGTGCTGGCCACCATCGCCCGTGACTACGACAAACCGACCCCCAACCTGTTGGCCCAGGCCCAAAAAACCCAGGACAAGATCGACCAGCAAGCCGGCAGCGAACCCGCGCCGCGCCTGACCACCCAATACGGCCACTTCACCACGCGGCAAAACGTCCAGTTCAACTGGATCAAACTGGAGGACAGCGCCGATGTGATGGACCTTCTGGCCAGCGTCAACCTGCACGGCATCCAGACCAGCGGCAACTGCATCCGCAACATCACCAGCGACGAGCGCGCCGGCATCGCGGTCGACGAAGTGGTGGACCCGCGCCCTTACGCCGAGGTTCTACGGCAGTGGAGCACGCTGCATCCCGAGTTCGCCTATCTGCCGCGCAAATTCAAGATCGCGATCACCGGCTCGGTGGAAGACCGGGCAGCAATCCTGTGGCACGACGTGGGTTTACGCGTGCTTTCGAATGCTCAAGGTGAAATTGGGTTCCAGGTTTTTGTGGGCGGCGGCATGGGTCGCACGCCGGTGATCGGCACCGAAATCCGCCCCTTTTTGCCCTGGGACCAGATCATCAATTACCTGGAGGCGGTGGTGCGCGTCTACAACGCCTGGGGCCGGCGCGACAACATGTACAAGGCCCGGATCAAGATTCTGGTCAAGGCCGAGGGCCAGCGCTACATCGACGAAGTCGAGGCCGAGTACCAGCGCATCCTTGCCGCGGGCGCACAACACACCATTCCGCAGGCAGAACTCGACCGCGTGCGCGCCTGTTTTGTGTCGCCGCCGGTGGATCTGGTGCCCGAGGCGGTTCAGCGGGTGGCAGAGCAAAGCCTGCTGGCGCAAGCGCGCGAAGACAAAACCTTTGCCCGCTGGTTGCAGCAAAACGTGACCAGCCACCAGAACCCCGGCCTGCGCGTGGTCACCCTCTCCTTCAAACGCTTAGGCCAGGCGCCGGGCGACGCCACAGCCGACCAATTGAGCACCGCTGCCGATCTGGCCGAAGCCTTCAGCGCGGGCGAAGTACGGGTCAACCACGACCAGAACCTGGTGTTGCCCTGGGTGCGCGTCGATCAACTCTTTGCCCTATGGAAGGCGGCGAGCGCAGCCGGACTGGCGCGGGCCAACATCCACTTGCTCAGCGACATGATTGCCTGCCCCGGCGGCGACTACTGCGCCCTGGCGAATGCCCGCTCGCTGCCGATTGCCGCTGCGATTACCGAGCGTTACCAGGACCTGGACGAGCTGTTCGACCTGGGCGATATCGACCTGCATATCAGCGGCTGCATCAACTCCTGCGGCCACCACCACAGCGGCCACATCGGCATTCTGGGCGTGGACAAAGACGGTCAGGAGTGGTACCAGGTGACCCTGGGCGGCTCAGACGGCTCGGCCTTGAGCGGTGCCGCCAAACCGGGCAAAGTGGTCGGTCCTTCGTTTGCGGCCGCCGAGGTGGTGGACGTAATCGAGGCGGTACTCGACGTCTATAAAGACCAGCGCGAAAGCGGCGAACATTTCGCGCGCACCTTGGAGCGCGTGGGCATCGACCCCTTCAAGGCCGCCGCCAACGCGGCACGCCAGGCGACTGCCCGCGTGGCTACGGTATGAGCAACACCATGAACACCCTATTTCAGATCCTCAGCGCGGGCACCGCATCCAACACGGGCACTTGGCTCACGCTGGAGAACGACGCGGATGCCCATGCAGCGGACATCCAGAACCTCGACGGCATCGCCCTGCACTTCCCCAAATTCAGCGACGGCCGCGCCTTCAGCCAAGCGGTCATCCTGCGCAGGCGCGGCTTTGAGGGCGACATCCGGGCGCTGGGCGATGTGCTGATTGACCAGCTGGTTCAGATGCAACGCTGCGGCTTCAGCAGCGCGGTGCTGCGCGCCGACCAGGACGCCGCGCACGGGCAGCACCTGATGCAGCACTATAGCGGCTTCTACCAGGGCGATGTCCGCCCGACCGCACCGCGCTTTGCGCAAACGGCGGCCTGAGTCGCGCAGGGCTTAGGTGTCTTTGGACACCGTGATGGTCGGGAACTTGGACGAAAAGTCCTTGTTTTTGGCTGCAATCGCCACGGCCACCTTGCGCGCCAACGCTTTGTAAATACCGGCAAACTCGCCATCCGGATCGGCGACGACCGTGGGCCTGCCGCTATCGGCCTGCTCGCGGATCGACAAGGCCAGCGGCATAGCGCCCAGGTATTCGGTCTCGTACTGCGCCGCGATCTGGCGGCCACCGTCGGCCCCGAAGATGTGTTCCACGTGGCCGCACTGCGTACACACGTGGACTGCCATGTTCTCGACGATGCCCAAAATGGGCACGCCTACCTTTTCAAACATCTTGATGCCTTTGCGCGCATCGAGCAAGGCGATGTCCTGCGGCGTGGTGACAATGACCGCGCCTGTCATGGGGACTCGCTGGCTGAGCGTGAGCTGGATATCGCCGGTGCCCGGCGGCATATCGACCACCAGGTAGTCCAGGTCCTGCCAATTGGTTTGGCGCAGCAACTGCTCCAGCGCCTGCGTGGCCATGGGGCCGCGCCAGATCATGGCCTGGTCGGCGTCCACCAGAAAACCGATGGACATCACCTGCACGCCATGGTTGCGCATGGGCTCCATGGTCTTGCCGTCGGATGTGTCGGGCTTGCCGCTGATACCCATCATCATGGGAACGCTGGGTCCGTAAATATCGGCGTCAAGCAGCCCAACCGAGGCGCCTTCGGCCGCCAGGGCCAAGGCCAGGTTCACGGCACTGGTGCTTTTGCCGACACCGCCTTTGCCAGACGCCACCGCGACGATGTTTTTCACACCCGGCAGCAACTGCACGCCGCGCTGCACCGCATGCGCCGAGACGTTCAGGCGCGGCTGAATCTCCACATGCACCACGCCGTCCAGCGTTTGCGCCGCAGCGGCCAAGGCTTCACAAAAGCCGGTGAGCTGGCTGGCTGCGGGATAGCCCAGTTCCAAATCAAAGTCCACGGTGTCACCCGCAATACGCAGGTTTTTCACGCAGCGCGCGCTCACAAAATCTTTGCCCGTATTCGGATCCACCACGCTTTTTAGCGCCGCAAGGACGCTGCTTTCAGTCACTGCCACGTACGTACTCCTGAGTTCAATAGCGGTGGAGTCTAGTCGTGTCGGCATGCCCCAAGGTTCGGCGCTCATGCGGCGCAAGCGCCGGTTCAAACAAAAGGCCGCTAACGGTATGTCGTTAGCGGCCATTGTCAGGGGTATGGTGGAGCTGGGGGGATTTGAACCCCCGTCCGTCAGCCTTTATCGAGCAGATCTACATGTTTAGTGGTCTGATTTGGGTCTCGCCCTGGTGC
>RFRO01000077.1 GCA_009924455.1 Betaproteobacteria bacterium | reverse complement strand
GGCCCCCACAAAATGCAGCTGTGCGGCTGGCCCGACTCGAACGCAAGACGAAGCGCCATACCCGGACCCAGGATGTGGGCCTGGCCGATTACCTCGCCCAGGGTCTTGGGGCGCAGGCGCTCTGCCAGCGGTGGAAAAGGGGATGGGGTCTTGGACATGCTGTGCGGTTTGCTGATCGGGTGTGCGAACGCGATGCGAAAGTGTAGGTGGGCGCAGCGCTTCGGCCTATGTACCGTCCGCGCGCATGCTCACCGACTCAACCAACTGGGCCTCCAGTAGCGCCGCAGCTCGCGTGGGCGTCCCGGGAGCGCGGTGCAGCGCAATTTCAATATCGGGCAGCATGGGCAAATGCTCATGCCCGTCGAGCACCCGCCATTCGGGCGGTACCATGCTGTGGGCGACGATGGTCAACGCAAGGCCACCGGAGACTGCGATCTTGCCGCCCGCAAAACTCTGGCTGGTAAAGGCAATGCGCCAGGGAATACATTGGGCGTCGAGCGCGTTGATCGCGTGCTCACGGAACACGCACCCCTCCGGAAACAAAGCAAGCGGCAGGGGCGTGATCTCGTGCGCATGATGCTGCCGCGAGCCTGTCCAGACCAATCGCTCAGAGCGCAGGATGGTTCCCCTTCGGCGATTTGGCTGCCGAGTGATGATGGCCACATCCAGTGCCCCGGCCTCCACCCGGTTGAGCAAGTCGCCGCTGAGTGCACCGATGACTTCGAGTTGCACGCGCGGATAGGCGTGGGCAAAGCGGGTGAGTACCTCCGGCAAAAAATGGTGGGCGTAATCGTCTGGCATACCCAGACGCACATGGCCTTCGGCATAGGGCTGGTTGAGCGCCACCAACGCTTCTTCGTTCAAGCGGATCATTCGGCGTGCGTAATCCATGAGCACCTCTCCCTCGGGCGTGAGGGTGACGCGCTTGCTGCCGCGTTGTAGCAACTGCTGCCCCGCCAGGTCTTCGAGTTTGCGCAGTTGCATGCTCACCGCCGACTGCGTGCGGCACAAATACAGCGCTGCCCGGGTGAAACTTCCGCTATCGACCACGGCGGTAAAGGCCTGCAAAAGGGCGATGTCCAAGTATTTCAGCATGCGCGACCTCCACGTAATTCAAGGAATACAGCGAGTATCAGAAAACGTGATGAACAGCATAACGATTATTCGTTTGCCTTCTATCGGGGTTTAACCCACCATGGCATAGCCGATGCGGCGGTGCAAGTCTAGGAATGAGCCGGCGCGGCAAGCCTGACCCCACACAACCATGCAGGAGACCGACAAAATGAACCACAACCCCACCCCGAGCCCCTTCGAGATCGACCGCCGCCAGTTGCTGGCCGGCGCAGGCGCGTTGCTGATCAGCGCCAGCACTGGACAGGCGTTGGCCCAATCAACGCCCAAGTCCGGCGGCACCCTGCGCCTGGGCATGGAAGGCGGCTCCGCCTCAGACAGTCTGGACCCGCGCACCTACGCCGACTCCATCCCCATCAGCTACAGCCTGATGTTCTGGAACCAATTGGTCGAAATCGACGCCAAAGGTAACGCCACGCCAGAGCTGGCAGAAAGCTGGGAGTCCAAGCCGGGCGCAGCCGAGTGGATCTTCAATATCCGCAAAGGCATAAGCTTCGGATCAGGCAAAACGCTGGATGCAGATGACGTGATCTATTCGATCAATATGCACCGTGGCGAGACCAAATCCCCGGCCAAGGGCATTCTGGAGCCCATCACCGACATCAAAAAACTCGGCTCGCATCAGATCCTAATCAGCATGAAAACCGGCAACGCCGACCTCCCCTATGTGCTCTCGGACTACCACCTCATCATCGTGCCCGCAGGAACCACCGATTTCAATAAGCCCGACGGCACCGGTGCCTACACGCTGGAAGAATGGACGCCAGGCGTGCGGATCCTCGCCAAGCGCAAGCCGGGCAAGTACTGGAAACCCGGACGCGGCAACTTCGACGCGGTCGAGTTGCGCTACATCGGCGACACCGCGGTGCGCACGCAGGCCCTGCTAACCGGCCAGGTCGACGCGGTAAACCGTCTGAACCCCAAGACGGTGGCGCTCTTGTCGAAAAACAAGGCCATCAAGGTCACCCGTACCCAGGGCACCGGCAACCGCTACGGCTTTGTGGCGCTGGTCGATGTGGCGTCCAGATAAGGCGGCCTTCCACTTCAAGAAGGCGGGCGTGTCCGCGCTGGAGGTTCAGGTTTCTGACGGTTGCTACTCCGGTGCGGTGGACTCGGGCGTGATGTTCCAAGAGTCTCTGAAGAAGGTCGGCGTGAACATGGACGTCAAGCGTGTATCGGGTGACGGCTACTGGGACAACGTTTGGATGAAGGTGCCGTTTTGCTCGGTCTTCTGGGGCAACCGCCCGACCGCTGACTTGCAGATTTCAACCCAGTTTCTGTCAGGCGGCGCCTGGAACGACACCCACTTCAAGAGTGCCCGTCTGGACAAGCTGGTGGTGGAGGCGCGCATCGAACTCAACGAAGCCAAACGCCGTGAGATGTATGCCGAGTGCCAGCGCATCATTTCCGAAGAGGCCGGCATGGTGTGCTTTGCGGTGGGCGACCAAATGGACGGTGGCAGCGCCCGCTTGCATGGTCTGGAGTCACACGCACGCTACGACATGAACGACAACCGCCTGGCTGAAAAAGGCTGGTTCGCCTGAGTTATGTCCTTGGGCGAGGGTCGCGCCACGCGCCGGTCCTCGCCATTTTTTATCTTGCATGTTTGGAGTCCCCCGTGACCATCGGATTTATTGGCCTTGGCAATATGGGCGCAGCAGCCGCCCGCAACCTCTTGCGCGGTGGTTATGCGCTGACGGTGTATGACATCAACCCGGCAGCAGTCGCTGCGCTGGTGAAAGAAGGCGCTCACGCGGCAGATTCGCCCGTCGCCGTGATGGCCGTCAGCGACATCACCTTCACCATGGTTTTCGGTCCCACCGAAATCGAAGACGTGGTACGCGGCCAGCACGGTTTCTTGAGCGGCCCGTGCAGCGGCAAGGCCTGGGTTGACATGACTACCAGCAGCCCCAGCCTGATGCGTGCCCTGGCCATTGACTTCGCCGCCAAAGGTGGCATACCGGTGGATTCGCCGGTCACCGGCTCAATCGACTCAGCGATACGCGGGGACATGATTCTGTTCGTGGGCGGCGAGGACGCCGCCATCGAGCGCGTGCGCCCTGCTCTGGAAAAAGTCGGCGAGATCCGCCGCGTGGGGGCCTATGGCAACGGCTACGTGGCCAAACTGGTGAATAACCAGCTGTGGCTGGTGCACGCAGCCGCGATTGGCGAGGCCATGGTGGCAGCCAAAACAGCCGGGCTGGAACCCGCCATCTGGTGGGCCGCGATGAAAGGCGGCGCGGCCGAGAGTTTTGTGATGCAGCACGACGTGCCCTCGATCTTCGCCGGGCATTACGACCCCTCATTCCGCCTGGAGTTGTGCCTCAAAGACCTGGGCTTGATTGCGCAATTACTGGCCGAAACCGGCACCCGGCACGAATTGACGCAGGCCACGCACGCGCGTTTTACTGAAGCCCAAAACCGCTACGGTAAAAGCGCAGGCGAGATGACGGTCTGCAAAATCATTGAGGATGACGCCGGAATTGACCTGCGCGTACCCGGCGACTGGACGCCGCCCTGGGAAGTCAAACACCCGGCTGAAGCGGCGGGCTGATTACTGCCGCAGCACATCCACCCCAGCCGGTGGCTTGAACTGGAAGAGGCCCGGGTCGAGCGTGGGGTTGGCCTCAAACGCGCTGAACTGCAAGACCGAGCGCTGGCCGAAGCTGTCGACGATGTCCAGGCTGACCAGCGTGCTGCCTTTGAGCCCGATGCGGACATTGGACAGGCCGCTGTCCTTGTTGCGGGGCGCGGCGTAGACCCACTGCAAGCCGTCGAGCGGCTGCGCGTCGCTGAGCTCGAAGTCTGCCTCCAGGGCGCGCAAATCCACGGCTGAGGCAATCAAGGCGGCTGGGGTGGAGCCCAGAACCTGGCCCTGTTTGCGGGCGGTGACCTGCGCCAAGTCCACGTCGTAAAGCCATAGGGTTTGTCCATCGGCGACGATGGTCTGCTCAAAGGGTTTTTTGTAGAAGAAACGAAAGCGGCTGGGGCGCAGGAATTCGAAGGTGCCCGTTGAGACCTTGGGGCGCGCAGCCTGTCCGTCTTTGGGCGGTGCGGTCACCGTCTGTACAAAGGTGGCACGTCCGGAGCGTGTGCTTTTGATAAAGCCGTCCAAATTTTCCATGCCGCCGGCCCAAAGCGGGTTCACAAGGACCCAGCCGGCAAGCAGCAGCCACAGGCGCTGCATCAGCCCTCCGCCCGCGCCGGCACCAGAATGTCGCGCTGGCCGTTGGTGCTCATGCTGCTGACCAGGCCCGCTTTTTCCATGTCTTCCACCAAACGGGCGGCGCGGTTGTAGCCAATCTTGAGGTGGCGTTGCACCAGCGAGATACTGGCTTTGCGGTTTTTCAATACCACTTCCACGGCCTGGTCGTACATGGGGTCCTTCTCACCCCCTGCGTCGCCACCCAAGCCATCGCCCTCCTCGCCGTCCACCGTGCCGCCTTCCAGCACACCCTCGATGTAATTGGGCTCACCGCCCTGCTCTTTGAGGTATTTCACAACCCGGTGCACTTCCTCGTCGCTCACAAACGCACCGTGCACGCGGATCGGCAGGCCGGTTCCGCTGGGCATGTACAGCATGTCGCCCATGCCCAGCAACGCCTCGGCACCCATCTGGTCAAGGATGGTACGGCTGTCGATCTTGCTGCTGACCTGGAAGGCGATGCGGGTCGGGATATTGGCCTTGATCAGGCCGGTAATCACATCGACGCTGGGACGCTGGGTGGCCAAAATGAGATGGATGCCGGCGGCGCGGGCTTTTTGCGCCAAGCGGGCAATCAGCTCCTCAATTTTTTTGCCTACCACCATCATCAAGTCGGCCAGCTCGTCGATCACCACGACGATATGTGGCAGGCGCTGCAGCGGCTCCGGGTCTTCGGGGGTCAGACTGAAGGGGTTGGAGATGAACTTGCCGGCTGCCGTGGCCTCATCAATCTTGGCGTTGAAGCCCGCCAGATTGCGCACACCCATTTTGCTCATCAGCTTGTAGCGCTTTTCCATCTCCGCCACGCACCAGTTCAGGCCGTGGGCCGCTTGGCGCATGTCGGTGACCACGGGTGCCAGCAAATGCGGAATACCCTCGTACACCGACATCTCCAGCATCTTGGGGTCGATCATCAGCAAGCGCACGTCGCGCGCCTCGGCTTTGTAGAGCAGGCTCAAAATCATGGCGTTGATGCCGACCGATTTGCCCGAGCCGGTGGTGCCGGCTACCAGCACATGCGGCATCTTCGCCAAATCGGCCACAACCGGGTTGCCCACAATGTCTTTGCCCAGACCCATGGTCAACATCGACTTGCCTTCGTTGTAGACCTGCGAGCCCAGAATCTCCGACAGACGGATGGTCTGCCGTTTGGCGTTGGGTAACTCCAGCGCCATGTAGTTTTTGCCGGGAATGGTTTCCACCACGCGGATCGATACCAGGCTCAGGCTGCGCGCCAGGTCTTTGGCCAGGCCCACAATTTGTGAACCCTTCACGCCGGTGGCGGGTTCGATTTCATACCGCGTGATGACCGGACCGGGCTGGGCCAGCACCACCCGTACTTCCACGCCAAAGTCTTTGAGCTTCTTTTCGATCATGCGGCTGGTCATCTCCAGCGTTTCGACCGAGACCGTTTCCTGGTTCAGCTGCGCCTCGTCGAGCAGAGCAACCTGCGGCAAATTGCTATCCGGCATCTCCACGAACAAAGGCTTTTGCCGCTCTTTCGCCACACGCTGGCTGGGGGGCAGGTCCAGCGGCTTGGGCTTGGCGATGAGCACGGGGTCCGGGTGGTGCTCAACAATCTCCTCACGCTCCTCGGTGACGGTCTCTTCGCGCTCGCGCATCGCCTGTAAACCGATCTCGCGGTCCTGCGCCACCTCGCGCTTTTCGCGCACGCCATGCCATGCGGATTCAATCCGTGCCCCCACGGTCTCACAGACCCGTAACCAGGAGAAATGGAACACCCACGGCATAGCCGCTATACACAACGCCAATTCCACCACGCCAGATCCGGCAAACCCCAGCGTGGCCGACGCTGCCCTGCCCACCCCGTAACCCAGCACGCCGCCGCTGTGCCCCGGCAGATGCGCCTCAAACGCGTACAGGCGGCTCCACTCCAGCGCCGAGCTGGCGATCAACAAGACCGCTAGGGCCGTCCAAAAAGAGAGCCCGGTGCGCGCGTCGGCCTCGGTCGTCTGACGCAGCCTGCGGCGCAGTGCACCCCAAGCGGCCAACGCGGACGCTGCCAATAACCACCAGGACGAAAACCCGAACAAAAAATAGTTGAAGTCCGCCAGCCAGGCACCCATCCAGCCACCCCGGTTCAGCGCGGGCGCGCCGGTGCCCGAGGTAGACCAGGCCGCGTCTTGCGGTGAATAAGTCAGCAGCGACACAAACCACCACGCCAGCGCCACGCATGCCGCGACCAAAAACAGCTCGGTGGCAAAGCGCCGCAAGCCGGACGGTGGGGCTACTTCTTCGGGAGCGGGCGTGTCGAAATGGTGGGTGGCATAACGCATGGCGCCAAGCTTACCGCAAGGCCCTGCACCGGCTGGGTAGGCTAGCCCTTCTTACAATCAGGCTCTTGGCGCGGCCCATTGCCGCGTGTGTCCCCGTCGCCTTCAGAGCATCTAAACCCCATGACCACCACCCAACACGCCAAAGTCCTGATTCTTGGCTCCGGCCCTGCGGGCTATTCCGCAGCGGTCTACGCCGCCCGTGCCAACCTCAACCCGGTGCTGGTCACCGGCATCGCTCAGGGGGGCCAGTTGATGACCACGACCGATGTGGACAACTGGCCAGCTGACGTCAACGGTGTGCAAGGGCCGGAATTGATGCAGCGCTTCCTGGAACACGCCCAGCGCTTCAATACCGAGATCGTCTTCGACCATATCAACAAGGTGGACCTGAGCCAGCGCCCGTTCACGCTGACGGGCGACAGCGCGGTCTACACCTGCGACGCGCTGATCATCGCCACGGGCGCCTCTGCCAAATACCTCGGGCTGCCCTCAGAGACCGCATTCATGGGGCGCGGCGTCTCCGGCTGCGCGACCTGCGACGGTTTCTTTTACCGTGACCAGGTCTGCTGTGTGGTCGGTGGCGGCAATACCGCGGTCGAAGAGGCGCTGTATCTCAGCAATATCGCCAGCAAGGTTTACCTGGTGCACCGCCGTGACAAGTTCAAGGCCGAGCCGATTTTGGTAGACAAGCTGATGGCCAAAGTCGCGGCGGGCAAGGTGGAGCTCAAAACCTTCCAGACCCTGGACGAAGTGCTGGGCGACGCCAGCGGCGTGACAGGCATCCGCCTCAAGAGTACCCGGGATGGCAGCACCGAGGATCTGGCCTTGCAAGGCTGCTTCATCGCGATCGGCCACGCCCCCAACACCGATATTTTCCAAGGTCAGTTGACGCTGGACAACGGCTACATCGTGACCCAGAGCGGACTCAAAGGCTTTGCCACCATGACCAGTGTGCCCGGTGTATTTGCCGCCGGTGACGTCCAGGACCACGTCTACCGACAGGCCATCACGAGTGCCGGCACGGGCTGTATGGCCGCGCTGGACGCCCAGCGGTTTTTGGAGCAGGAATAAGCCGCTAGAAGAGCCTATCAAGGCCCGCTACGCACTGCAGCTACAATAGCGGGCTTTGCTGGACTCAGGTAACTGGGAATACCGGGCAAAATGGGTTACCGCCACCCTGAAATTGGCGAGGTGAGGCGGCGTAAACGAAGCGCTGCTGTTTTGAGTATCGGAGTGTCCACATGGCACGCGTATGTGAAGTCACGGGCAAAGGCCCCATGGTCGGGAACAATGTGTCCCACGCCAACAACAAAACCAAACGCCGTTTTTTGCCCAATTTGCAATACCGCAAATTCTGGGTTGAGTCGGAAAACCGCTGGGTGCGTTTGCGCATTTCCAATGCTGGTTTGCGTCTCATTGACAAAAATGGTATCGATTCCGTGCTCGCCGACCTGCGCGCACGCGGCCAGGCATAAGGAGCATCACCATGGCAAGCAAAGGCGGACGCGAAAAAATCAAGCTGGAATCCACTGCGGGAACCGGTCACTTCTACACCACCAACAAAAACAAGAAAACCATGCCCGAGAAGATGCTGATCAAGAAATTTGATCCGGTCGCTCGCAAGCATGTGGACTACAAAGAAACCAAGCTGAAATAAACAGCCTGCGTTTTAAGTCACAAAAAAACCCGCCTCGGCGGGTTTTTTATTGGTCCGGGCGCACCGCAATCCGCGCAGCGCGATCCCTGTATCAGGCGTGGGCGGCGCGCAGCTTGACGGAAAAATCCCGCAGGGCCGCAATTCCGCTGTCTTCCGCGCGGCGGCACCAAGCTGCCAGATCGGCCACCAGCTGTTCCCGGCTCAAAGCTGTGTTCAACCACAGCTGGCGCAGTTCCTCGCGCATCACGACCATTTTGTCCAAAGCCGGCAGGACTTTGCGCGCAGCCACCAAATCAACCACAACCGCCGCCGGAACTTTTTCTTCATCACGGTGCGCCCACAGTTTCACGGCCTTGATCACCGCGGTGTTGGCGCTGCGCGCCTGCAGGGTCTGAACCTCGGACCGCAAAGTTTCCCGCATGCCCTTTGCATAAGCGGCCATGATTTCGTAGCGGTTGGCGATCAAGGCCTCCAGGGTATTGCGGTCGGCAACGGGGCGGACATCGCCGTACGCAGCCTTGGGCGGCGTCTTCTTGGCCTTGGCCAAACCGGCCATTTGCAGAAGGCTGATGTACATCCAGCCGATGTCAAACTCGTACGGCTTCACCGACAGCTTGGCCGAGGTAGGGTAGGTGTGGTGGTTGTTATGCAACTCTTCTCCGGCGATCAGGATGCCCCAGGGCGAGATGTTGGTGCTCGAGTCGGTTGCTTCAAAGTTGCGGTAACCCCAGTAATGTCCCGCTCCATTGATGATGCCCGCGGCCATGATGGGCGTCCACATCATCTGTACCGCCCACACGCTCAGTCCAAGCGCGCCGAAAAGATACAAGTTGATGATCAGCATCAAACCCACACCCTGCCAGGAGTAGCGGGTGTAGAGGTTGCGTTCAATCCAGTCGTCGGGCGTTCCGTGTCCGTAACGGTCCATGGTCTCCTTGACTTTGGATTCCGCGCGGTACAACTCGGCGCCCTCCAGCAAAACTTTGCGGATTCCGTACATTTGCGGGCTGTGGGGGTCCTCTGCGGTCTCGCACTTGGCGTGGTGCTTGCGGTGGATGGATGCCCATTCCTTGGTCACCTGTCCAGTCGTCAGCCACAGCCAAAACCGGAAAAAATGCGCCGGCAGTGGATGCAAATCCAGCGCACGGTGGGCCTGATGGCGGTGCAGGTAGATCGTCACGCTGATCATGGTGATGTGCGTGAGCAGCAAGGTAAACAAAATAATTTGCCACCAACTCAGGCTCCAGGCGCCACTGACCATCCATTCCAAAGCGGCGTCGCGCACGGTCCAAAGGGATTCAGGCATGTTCTATCGTTCTTTCAGAAGGTTGATTTGCGGCCCCGCACCCGGGGCGACCAGTTTTCCTAACGCCGTAGATTGTAAATCGCCGCCAGCTGTCACGTCTTTTGCCACACGGCCGCGAAAAATCCGTCCGTGGCATGCAGATGGGGCCATAAGCGCAAATAGTCCCCGCCCTCCTCACCGCCGGCGCACAAGGTCGCCGCATGGGGCACTTTGAGGCCGTCCAGTAGCCCAACAACCGGCAGGGCGACTAAATCCGGATGCGCGGCGCTGAACAGGCGGGCAATAGCCTCGTTTTCCTGCGGCAGCACGCTGCAGGTTGCGTAAACCAAGCGCCCGCCCGACTTGACCATGCGCGCCGCGCTATCCAGGATGGCGGTTTGCTTGGCGGCCATCTCTTCAATGGCCTGCAAACCCTGACGCCATTTCAGATCCGGGTTACGGCGCAATGTGCCCAGGCCTGAGCAGGGGGCATCAACCAGGACGCGGTCGATCTTGCCGGCCAGGCGTTTGACGCGGTCGTCCCGCTCATGGGCCAAGGCTGCCGGATGCACATTCGAGAGTCCGCTGCGTGCCAACCGCGGCTTGAGCGCGTCCAGCCGATGGGCCGAGGTGTCAAAGGCATACAGCCGCCCGGTGCTGCGCATGGCCGCACCAATAGCCAGGGTCTTGCCACCGGCTCCGGCGCAAAAGTCCACCACCATCTCGCCGCGCTTGGCATCCAGCAGCAGGGCCAGCAGCTGAGAGCCCTCATCCTGCACCTCGAAGTCGCCGCGGATAAAAGCCTCATGCTTGTTCAATGCAGGCTTGCCTTGGATGCGCAAGCCCCAGGGAGAAAACGGCGTGGGGACCGCTTTGATCCCGCTTTGGGCCAGCTCTTTTTGGATATCGGCACGGCGCGCTTTGAAGTCATTGACCCGTAAATCCAGCCCCGCACCGGCATTCAAACTCTCCACCAGCGGCCAAAACCCTTCACCAAGCTGCGCCTTCAATGGCTCCACCAGCCACTCTGGCAAATTGTGGCGGTGGCGCTCCATCAAATCCTGCGGGTTGACCTGCTCACAGGCATCCAACCAATTTTTTTCCTGGTCCGTGAGCGCGCTGCGCAAAAAATCGCCGGGACCGTAGAAACCCAGAATTGCCAGGCGCCGCTCTTTGGGGCCACTGCCCGACGGCGCCAGGTGGTCAAACAGCAGCTTTTTGCGCAACACCGTATAGGTGGTTTCGGCCAGGGTTGCCCGCTCTCGTGGGCCCAGGCCCCGGTTGTCACGGAAAAATTTGGAGACGATGGCGTCGGCCGGGTGATCGAGCCTCAGGGTGAGTCGCACCAGCTCAGAGCAGGCGTCTAATAAG
>RFRO01000076.1 GCA_009924455.1 Betaproteobacteria bacterium | reverse complement strand
CCCATGCTGTATGTCACCCACGCCATGGACGAGGTGGCGCGGCTGGCCGACACGCTGGTGTTGCTGGAGGCCGGGCAGGTGCGCGCCTGCGGGCCGGTGGCCGAGGTGATGTTGCAGCACCTGTCAGCCGGGGGCGACGAAGCAGGCGCTTTGCTGGAGGCAACGGTGCGCGGGCGGGACGCCACTTGGAATCTGGCCGAGGTGGCCTTTGAGGGCGGCAGCCTGTGGCTGCGCGACAGCGTGGGCTTGGAGCCGGGGCGCACGGTGCGCGTGCGGGTGCTGGCCCGCGACGTGAGCCTGGCGCTGGCCGCGCCGGCGGGCACCAGCATCCAGAACCAACTGGCTTGTACGGTGGAATCGATCACGCCCGACGCGCACGCCTCGCAGGTGCTGGTGCGGCTGCGCTGTGGCGGCTCCACTCTGATCGCGCGGGTGACGGCACGCTCGGCGGCGCAGCTGGAGCTGGTGGCGGGCCGGGCGGTGTGGGCCTTGGTGAAATCGGTCGCCTTGGTGGAGTAGGCCTAAAAAGGACAGCTAGTCGTCGTGCCCGCGCACCGGGCCGCGCAGGCTTTTGGTTTGCGCGCGCACGCCTTTGGTTTCTAGACGCCGCTGTTTCGAGCCGTAGGTCGGTTGGGTCGCGCGCCGTGGCGTGGGCGGGGCGGCCACGCTGTTGACGAGCGCGTGCAGGCGCATGAAGGCGTCGAGCCGGTTTTTGTCCTGGGTGCGAAAACGCTGGGCTTTGATGATGAGCACGCCCTCGCTGGTGATGCGCGCATCGCGCAGCGCCAGCAGGCGTTCTTTGACACCCTCGGGCAGACTGGAAGCAGGTATGTCAAAGCGCAAGTGGATGGCGCTGGAGACTTTGTTGACGTTCTGGCCGCCCGCGCCTTGGGCCCGTATCGCGCTGGTCTGGACTTCGGACTCGTCGATGACCAGCGGCTCTCGAAGTGGTTCGCGGAAGTGTTCGGTGGTGGCCATGGCGGAGAAACTACACTGCGTGCAGCCCGTATTGGACACCCTCAACCCACCCCAAGGAGCCTGCTATGGCCAAAGGTCAGCAAAAATCCACCAAAGAAGCCAAAAAACCCAAAAAGGACAGCGCGCCGCCCAAGCCCATGGCGCCCGGCTTCGAACCGATTCGCGCCACGGTCACCACGGCCATCATGCCGCGCGGCAAGGCCAAGAACAAACCGGCCTAGTGCAACTCCAGGAGATTTTGTACACCCAGGGTTTCGGCACCCGGCGTGTTTGCGCCGGGCTGGTGCAGCAGGGCTGGGTGCAGGTGTATGCGCCGGGGGACGAGAGCAACCCGCAGCCGTGCACGGACCCTACGACCGAGTTCAACCCTGAGGGCTTGCGCTTTCGGGTGCAGGGCCGCGATTGGCCGTACGCGCAGCGCGCCTACATCGTGTTGCACAAGCCGGCCGGTACCGAGTGTTCGCAAAAGCCTTCCACCTACCCCAGTATTTATTCACTGCTGCCAGCGCCGCTGCGCACGCGTCCGCAGAAAAGCGCGGTGCAAGGTGTGCAGGCGGTGGGGCGCTTGGATCAGGACACCACCGGCATGCTGCTGCTGACGGATGACGGGCAATTCATCCACCGCATGAGTTCGCCGCGCCACCATGTGCCCAAGGTTTATGAGGTCACGGTGAAGCACCCGCTGGATGCGCGCCAAACCACACAGTTGCTGGCCGGCGTGGTGCTGGACGATGACCCCAAGCCGGTTCGCGCGGCCGCTTGCGAGGCGATGGGCTCGCACCACCTGCGCTTGACCTTGACCGAGGGCAAATACCACCAGGTCAAACGCATGGTGGCTGCCGTGGGCAACCGGGTTGAATCGCTGCACCGCTCGCGCATCGGCAGTTTGGATTTGCCAGCCGAACTGGCGCCAGGCGCCTGGCGCTGGTTGTCTGCAGCAGAACTGGTCGCGGTGGCTGCGGCCTGAGTCGTTGTCGGGGCGGCGTGGTGCCGGGTGGCAGCTAAACTCCGCGTTTATGCACAAAAGAATTCGTTGGGCCTTTTGGGCCTCCGTCGGTTGGTCGTATGCGGCATGGTCGGCTACCAGTATTCCCACTCAAATTGCACAGGCCGAGGTGCCCCCCGCACCGGCGGCGGTAAGCGTACCGGCTGTCAAGGAGCCCGCTCCCATTCTGGTCCTCAATTCGTTGAGCGCCAGCGTCAGCATTGTCGACCCGCAGCGGTGGGTCGAGATCAAACGGGTGCCAACCGGCAAAGAGCCGCATCACCTGTACCTGACACCCGACGAAAAATCCGTGATCGTCGCCAACGCCGTCGGCAATTCACTGACTTTTTTGGACCCGCGCACCGGCGATGTGCAACGCACGGTGCAAAACATTTCAGATCCCTACCATCTGCGTTTTTCGCCCGATATGAAGTGGTTGGTGACTGCGGGGAACCGGCTCAACCACGTCGACATCTACCGTTGGAGCGCAGGCGAACTCACCCTGGCTAAACGGATTTCCACCGGTAAAACCCCCAGCCATTTGTGGATCGACTCCAAGAGCACGGTGGTCTACGCCACCATGCAGGAAAGCGATGAACTGGTCGCCATCGATCTGGCAACCCAGACCATGAAGTGGCGCATCAAAACCGGTTTTCTGCCGGCTGATATTTTTGGCACACCCGACGATAAAAAGCTGCTGGTGGCGCTCACCGGTGCGCGTGGCGTGGAGGTTTATGACGTGGCCGATGCCAAGCCCGTGTTCGTGAAAACCTTGACCACGGCAAGCGGCGCGCACGCGTTTCGCAGTCTGGGCGACAAGCAGCATATTTTTGTGAGCAACCGCGCGGCCAATTCGATCAGCAAAATCGATTACGTCAACATGGTCGTGGTTGACACCTTTGATGTCCCCAGCGGACCGGATTGCATGGACCTGTCCGCCGATGGCCGCTTTTTGTACGTCGGCTCACGCTGGGCTAACAAACTTTCCGTGGTGGACCTGACGACCCGCACCATCGTGCGCCAGGTCAAAGTCGGCAAGTCGCCGCATGGGGTATGGACGCTCGACCACAAACCCCGGTGATGCGTTTGCACGGCCTGTTGTGCGCAGGCCTGCTGCTGATTTACAGTACCGCATTCGTCCACGCATCGGCCGCTTGCAGCAAGCCGGTTTACCTGACCTTGGACACCGGCCACATGGACGTGGCGCCGCTGATTGCCGATATCTTGCAGCGCCACCAGGTCAAAGTGACATTTTTTGCGGCCGACGAACCCAGCAAAATCGGTGATGGCAGCCTGGGCACGCATTGGGCTCCTTGGTGGAAGGCGCGCGCCGCTGAAGGGCACGCGTTTGCCTCACACACCCTGGACCATGTGTACTGGCGCGCCGATTTGCCGGATGGACGCTTCCAGGTGCGCCCGAGCGCCGGGCCGCAAGTCGGCCAGACCCAAGCGTGGACTTCTGCAGACTATTGCGCCGCGCTCGATGCGGCGTCCCAGCGTTTGCAATCGCTGACTGGCATTGCGCCCCTGCCGCTGTTCCGCGCGCCCGGTGGCAAGACGTCTGCGCGTTTGCTGGCAGCAGCCCGCGCCTGTGGCTATGCCCACGTGGGCTGGGCGCAAGCTGGCTTTTTAGGCGACGAGTTGCCCAGCGAAAAATACAGCAACGCACAGCTGCTGGCCAAGGCTTTGCGTGACGTCCGCCCGGGCGATATCTTGATGGCGCACCTGGGCATCTGGTCGCGCAAAGACCCGTGGGCGCCTGCCGTCCTGGAGCCGCTGATAACCGGCTTGCAGGCCAAAGGATATTGTTTTGAGACGTTGCGCAGCCATCCCGATTACCAGGACTGGCTGAACGCCCACACGAAATAAGCTATGGTTTGCGCGCGCAGACCTGCCCCATGGACGCCCTGACCGACACCTTCAACCTCTTGCACCAGGCCTTTTTTGAGGGACTGGTGCAGCCTTTTTTGATGGCCATCGGCTGGGGTGGTTACCTGGAGCCGGCCTTTGAGGGCTCTATGTGGCTGTTGTTTGGCATCGGGCAAATCGGGGTCCTGGTCTTGGTAATCGGACCGATGGAACGCTGGCGCCCGGTCGAGCCGGTGACCGACGCTGCCTCGGTACGCACCGATGTGGTGTATACGCTGATTCACCGGCTCGGCCTTTTCAAACTGGGCATGTTTTTTCTGCTGGAGCCTTTCATGGACGCGCTCATGGGGCAGATGAGCGTATGGGGCTGGGTGGCGCCGCAGCTTGACAACCTGTGGCCCGGTCTAACAGACCAGGCGCTGGTCAGCTTTGTCTTGTACCTGCTGGTTTTCGATCTGGTGCATTACGGCATCCACCGCGCGCAGCACCAGATTGGCTGGTGGTGGAAATTGCACGCGCTGCACCACGCCCAACGGCAGATGACCATGTGGTCCGACAACCGTAATCATGTGCTGGACGACGTGCTGACCAGCGCGTTACTGGCGCTCTGTGCCCAGTTCATCGGCCTTCCGCCCGGCCAGTTTGTCGTGTTGGTGGTTGTGACCCAGCTCAGTGAAAGTTTGCAGCATGCGAACCTGCGCTTGGATTTCGGGCGCTGGGGCGAGCGCCTGTGGATCAGTCCGCGTTTTCACCGCCTGCACCACAGCATTGGCGAGGGCCATGAAAGCGTGCAGGCCGGAACGGGTCGCGTGGTGCTGGGCGGACACAACTTTGGCGTGTTGCTGCCTTGGTGGGACATGATTTTCGGCACCGCCAACTTCCAAGCCGGCTACGGTCCAACCGGTGTGCGTGACCAGGTGGAGCAGGGCCGCCGCTACGGAGCGGGCTTTTGGTCGCAGCAGTGGTTGGGTCTGCAGCGCTTGCGCAACCGGGCCTGATCGTGGTTCTGGCGCCCCGCACTGTGCGGTCGGTTCTGGATGCTTTCTGGCGGGCGGCCTGGTACTGCCTGCACCCCCGCGTCGTCCTCTTGTCTTTGCTGCCGGTGCTGGTAAGTGGTGGCATGGCGTTTCTTCTAGGGCATTTGTTTTGGGCTGATGCCATTGAAGCGTTGGGTGGCTGGTTGGAATCGTCGGTCGCCCTCACCGTGTTGTGGGGCTGGTTGGAAGCAGTGGGCCTGCCGCGCCTCAAAGCAGTGTTGCCGCATGTGATTTTGCTGCTGGTGCTGACGCCCGCCGTCGTGGTGGTGTCGCTGGCCGCGGTGTCTTTTTTGATGACGCCGGCCTTGGTGCGTTTGGTTGCCCGCAAGCGGTTTCCGGAGTTGCAGATGTTGCATGGCGCGCCCTGGTGGCACGGCGTGCTGTGGACTGTGTGGTCGTTGGTGCTGGCGGTGTCCGCATTGTTGGTGAGTGTGCCGATGTGGATGATCCCCCCTTTGCTGCTGGTGCTGCCACCGCTGATCTGGGGCTGGCTGACCTACCGCGTCATGGCTTTTGACGCCTTGGCGCAGCACGCCAGCGCGGACGAGCGCCGCGCGCTGATGTCAGACCACCAGTACGCGCTGTTGGGCATGGGCATTGTGGCCGGCTTGATGGGTGCGGGGCCCAGCCTGATCTGGTCCACCGGCCTGATGACGATTGCCATGGCGCCCGTGCTGCTGCCGGTTTCAATGTGGTTGTATGTGCTGGTATTTGCGTTCGCCTCGCTGTGGTTTATCCATTTTTGTCTTGCGGCGTTGCACGCCTTGCGGCAGCGCGCGACCCCGGCCGCTGCGCCTTCCAGCCTTGAACTTCCCCTAACCGGGAATAGCTGACCATGCACTTTGGACTTCTGATCATTGGCGATGAAATCCTCTCGGGCAAACGCGCCGACAAGCACCTGAGCCGCGCCATCGAGCTGCTAAAGGTGCGGGGCCTGAGCGTGTCCTACGCCGAGTACGTGGGGGACGATCCCGACCGGATCACCGGCGCATTGACGCGCGCCTTCAGCAGCGGTGACGTGGTGTTTTCCTTCGGCGGCATCGGCGCCACGCCCGACGACCACACACGCCAATGCGCTGCGCGCGCGCTGGGTCAGCCCTTGGTGTTGCATCCGCAGGCCGAGGCTTTGATTTACGAGCGCATGCAGGATGTGGCCCGGGAACAGGGCTTGCCCTACGAGCCTGAGCGCGAAGACAACCGCCACCGCTTGAATATGGCCATGTTCCCGCAGGGCAGCCAGATCATTCCCAACCCCTACAACAAGATCGCCGGCTTCAGCCACGCCGGCAGCGGTGGAGGGGCAGTGCACTTCGTACCCGGGTTTCCGGTGATGGCGTGGCCGATGGTGGAGTGGGTGCTGGACAGCCAATACCCGCACCTATTCCGCCAAGGCGCGCATTGCGAGCAATCTGTCATCGTGTTTGGCGCGATGGAGGCGACGCTGACGCCCTTGATGGAATCCATAGAGCGCGACCACCCGGTCAAGGTCTTCAGCCTGCCCAGCGTGGACCACCCGGCTTACGGGCGCCACATCGAACTGGGTGTCAAAGGCGAGCCTTCCGCGTGCGCTGTGGCCTTTGCGGCACTCAAAGACGGCCTGGCACCCTACGCCCTGAAGCTTGGCCCCGAACTGGTGCGATAACAACCGGATTGCACCAATTAAAGGCGCTTCTTTATAATTGCACCATAAATGTGCATATGTTCTCCGCGACCTTTTCCGTTACCTATCCCGTGTGAGCGGGCGGCATGGGCGAAAATCGCCCCTTGGCCTTGCAGTGGCACAAAAACTGCGAGATCAAGAACTGTTTCGCAGATTTTTTAAACCGCGCTTAAGGAGCATTTGATGGCCAAGACCGTCGCAGACGTGATGAAGATGGTGAAAGACAACGAGGTCAAGTTTGTTGACTTCCGTTTCACCGATACCCGGGGTAAAGAACAGCACGTGACCGTGCCGATTTCGCATTTTGACGAAGACAAATTCACATCGGGCCACGCATTCGACGGCTCGTCCATCGCCGGCTGGAAAGGCATTGAAGCCTCGGACATGCAGCTCATGCCCGATCCCAATACCGCCAACATCGACCCCTTCTTTGAAGAGACCACCCTGTTCCTGAGCTGCGACGTGGTCGAGCCCAGCGACGGCAAGGCCTATGACCGCGATCCGCGTTCGATCGCCAAGCGCGCTGAGGCGTATTTGAAGGCCTCGGGCATTGGTGACACCGCTTTCTTCGGTCCCGAGCCTGAATTTTTCATCTTTGATGACGTGCGCTGGAACACCGATATGTCCGGCTCGTTCTTCAAAATCGAAGAATACGAAGCGCCTTGGAACTCCGGAAAAGACATGAACGGCGCCAACAAAGGCCACCGTCCCACAGTCAAAGGTGGCTACTTCCCCGTGCCGCCCGTGGACAGCACCCAGGACATGCGCGCTGAAATGTCCTTGATCCTGGAGCAGCTCGGCGTACCGGTCGAAGTGTTCCACCACGAAGTTGCAGGCGCTGGTCAGAACGAGATCGGCACCAAGTTCAGCACACTGGTTCAGCGCGCTGACTGGACCCAGATCCTGAAATATGTGGTGCAGAACGTGGCCCACAACTACGGCAAAACAGCCACCTTCATGCCCAAGCCCGTCGTTGGCGACAACGGCTCCGGCATGCATGTGCACCAGTCCATCTGGAAAGACGGTAAAAACCTGTTCGCCGGTGACGGCTACGCCGGTTTGTCCGACTTTGCGCTGTACTACATCGGCGGCATCATCAAGCACGCACGTGCCCTGAATGCCATCACCAACCCGGGTACCAACAGCTACAAGCGCCTGGTTCCCGGCTTTGAGGCGCCGGTCAAGCTGGCTTATTCCTCGCGCAACCGCTCGGCGTCTATCCGTATCCCGTTTGTGGCCAACCCCAAGGGCCGACGTATCGAAGCACGTTTCCCCGATCCATTGATGAACCCTTATCTGGGCTTTGCGGCCCTGATGATGGCGGGCTTGGACGGCGTGGAAAACAAGATCCATCCCGGCGAGGCTGCCACCAAAGACCTGTACCACCTGCCGCCCGAAGAGGACGCATTGGTGCCAACCGTCTGCCACAGCCTGGACCAGGCCCTGGATTGCCTGAACGCAGACCGCGCGTTCTTGACCAAAGGTGGCGTGTTCACCGACAGCATGATCGATGCGTACATCGAGCTCAAAATGGGTGAAGTCACGCGCCTGCGCATGGCGACACACCCCATCGAGTTCGACATGTATTACTCGCTCTAAGCGTTGCAGTACACGGCATCCGCACCAGGCGCCGGCTTATCGGCACGGCGTGCGTGTGCTGCGGTGAAAGGGCGGCCTCAGGGCCGCCCTTGTCGTTGGGCGCGCGCGATAATTCCAACCATGTTTGCAAAGGGAAAACTGTCCTCGGCTCGCCTCACATGGTCGTGGTGCGTTCTGTCATGCTTGGGCGCTGCGGCACATCCGGCATCCGTGGCCCAGGACCGGGTGTACCGGTGCGGTGACCTGTACACCAGCGCCGATAAAAGCGCCGACCCCGGGTGTAGCGTTGTGGTGATGGACCGGATCACGGTGGTGCAGGCTCAGCCCGAGGAACCGAAAGCTCTTTCACAGGCGAGTCCGCGCGCAGCGTCGGCCATCAAGCGCACCACCACACGGGTGAGCAGCCGGGCGCAAACCGAAAAAGACAGCGAGGCGCGGCAGATTCTGGAGACCGAATGGCACAGAACCCTTCAGCGCCTGCGCGACTTGCAAAGTGAATACAACCGGGGTGAGCCAGAGCGCTTGGGCTCCGAACGCAGCAACCCGCAAAAATACCTGGACCGTGTGGCTGCATTGCAATCGAGCATTGCCCGCACAGAGGCCGACCTCACGGGCATCCGGCGGGAACTCGCGCGCATGGGCGCTGTGGTGCAACGCTGAGGCCTTGGCGTGCAGAACCACCGTAACGAATCCCGCTTCCAGGCGTTCGACCTGTCGGCCAGTTTGGTCAGTGTGGTCGACGTGCAGGGGCGGGTGCAATTCAGCAATGCGATGTTCGAAGATGCGGTGGGTCTATCCCGGCGCATGATCACGGGTACGCTGCTGGCTGATTATTTCTTTGAGCCGCAGGCGCTGATTGCCGCTTTGCAGGGCGTGCAGAAAAATGCGTTTTCTGTGCTCCGGTACGACGCTACGCTGCGCCGCAGCGGCCAAGACGCCATGTTGGTGCATGTGATGGTTTCCCATACCGTGGGCACGGATGAGGTGATCATTGAAATGGTTCCGCAGGAACAGCAGGTCCGGCAGGACCGCGAGGAGCGACTGGCCGAGCAGGCACGCACCAATAAAGAGCTTATTCGCAACCTCGCGCACGAAATCAAGAATCCATTAGGGGGCATACGCGGGGCCGCCCAATTGCTCGAGATGGAAATCCAGTCCCCCGAGCTGTTGGAGTACACCCAGGTCATCATCCATGAAGCCGATCGTCTGCAAACCCTGGTGGACCGTTTGCTGGCGCCGCACCGGCGCGCGCACGTGGTGGGCGATGTGAATATCCACGAGGTGTGCGAGCGGGTGCGCTCGCTCATCGTGGCCGAGTTCCCCAAGGGCCTGACGGTGGCGCGTGACTACGACATCTCGATACCGGATCTGCGCGGCGACCGCGAACAACTGATCCAGGCGGTGCTCAATATTGCGCAAAACGCCTGCATGGCGCTGGCGCAGCGGCGCGAAGCGGGCGATGCGCAACTGAAGTTTTCGACCCGCGTGGCGCGCCAGGTCACCTTTGGCAAGCACCGCCATCGACTGGCACTGGAATTGCATGTTGTTGACAATGGACCGGGCGTACCCGATTCGATCAAAGACCGGCTGTTCTATCCCCTGGTTTCCGGGCGGGAAGGCGGCTCTGGTTTGGGCCTGACATTGGCGCAAACCTTTGTGCAACAGCACCACGGCACGATCGAAGTCGATAGCGTTCCGGGACATACCGATTTCAAAATTTTGATTCCTTTGCCCTGAGGCATTCTTCGGAGACCCACCGCCATGAAGCCCGTTTGGATAGTCGATGACGACCAGTCGATTCGCTTCGTCCTTGAGAAAGCCTTGTTGCGTGAGCAACTCCCCACGCGCAGCTTTTCCAGTGCCGCAGACGTCTTGCGCGCGCTGGCTGCCAGCGACGAGCCGGGCCCCCAGATTCTGGTCAGCGACATCCGTATGCCGGGCGAGTCCGGCCTGGAATTGCTGGAAAAAGTCAAGGCCCGGTACCCCAGCCTGCCCGTGATCATCATGACCGCGTTCTCTGACCTGGACAGCGCGGTCAGCGCCTTTCAAGGCGGTGCATTTGAGTACCTGCCCAAACCCTTCGATCTGTCCAAAGCCGTCGAGTTGATTCGCCGTGCTATGGAGGAAAGCCTGCGCGAAGAAGTCGCCGACACCGCGCGTACCGATGCGCCGGAAATGATGGGTCAAGCGCCCGCCATGCAGGACGTTTTCCGCGCCATCGGCCGTTTGAGCCAGAGCCACGTGACGGTGTTGGTGACTGGCGAATCCGGCTCCGGTAAGGAGCTGGTGGCGCGCGCCTTGCACAAGCATTCGCCCCGCGCAGGTGGACCGTTTGTGGCCATCAACACCGCCGCCATACCGAAGGAGTTGCTCGAAAGCGAATTGTTCGGCCACGAGCGTGGTGCTTTTACCGGCGCGCAAGGCCAGCGCCGCGGGCGTTTCGAGCAGGCCGATGGCGGCACTTTGTTCCTCGATGAAATTGGTGACATGCCGTTTGAGTTGCAAACACGCTTGCTGCGGGTGCTGAGCGACGGCAGTTTTTACCGCGTGGGCGGCCATACATCCATCAAGTCGAATGTGCGGGTGATTGCCGCCACGCACCAGGATTTGGAGGAGCGCGTCAAGCTCGGCCTGTTCCGCGAAGACTTGTTACACCGGCTCAATGTGATCCGCCTGCGGCTGCCGGCCTTGCGGGAGCGGCGTGAAGATGTCGCGCCGCTGACGCGCCATTTTTTGCAAGTCAGTGCGCACCAGCTGGGCGTGGAAGTCAAGCGCATGTCAGAGGCGGCTTTGGCGGTGCTGGAAGCCTTTCCCTTCCCCGGCAATGTGCGCCAGCTTGAAAACATCTGCCACTGGCTGACGGTGATGGCGCCCTCGCAATCGATAGAGCCCAAAGACCTGCCACC
>RFRO01000075.1 GCA_009924455.1 Betaproteobacteria bacterium | reverse complement strand
GGCGCGCAAATTGTCCAGGCGCACGATGCGCGCCGTGGCGCGGGTGCGCCGGGCTTCCACGCCTTTGCGAATCCACACCTCCTCTTGCGCCAGCAGCTTGTCCGCGCGCGCATTGATGACCGCCTCTTGCGCGAGCTGCTCTTCCTTTTGCACTAGGTAGGCGGCGAAGTTGCCGGGATAGGACAGCAGCTTGCCGCGATCCAGCTCCACGATACGGGTGGCCACGTTGTCCAGAAACGAGCGGTCGTGGGTGATGGTGATGATGCTGCCCTTGAAGTCGACCAGCAGACCCTCCAGCCATTCAATGGAATCCAGATCCAGGTGGTTGGTCGGCTCATCGAGCAACAGCACTTCGGGTTGGGCCACCAGCGCTTGCGCCAGGGCCACGCGCTTTTTGGTGCCACCCGACAGCGTGCTGACTATTGCATCGGGATTCAGATGGAGGCGCTGCAGGGTTTCGGTCACGCGCTGCTCCCAGTTCCAGCCGTCCAGCGACTCGATCTCGCTTTGCATCGCGTCCAGGTCACCGTGGCCCTGGGAATATTCGTCAATCAGGTAGCGCACACGCTGCAGGCCTTCTGCGACCGCGTCAAAGACGCTGGAAGCGGCGTCGAGCTGCGGCTCCTGCGCGACGTAGGCAATGCGGGTGTTGCTTTGCACCTGCACCAAGCCGTCGTCAGGCTTTTCCAGCCCGGCCAGGATCTTGAGCATCGACGATTTGCCCGTGCCGTTGCGCCCGATAAGACCAACGCGTTCCGCTGTTTCCAATGAAAAACCTGCATGGTCCAGCAGGGGTACGTGCCCAAAAGCGAGTTGGGCGTCCAGAAGGGTAATCAATGCCATGTTGGCGGGGATTATCCTTTGGGGCTTCACACCACCGGACACCGCCATGACGCACCAGAACCACAAGGTCTTGATCACCGCAGCCGCATCGGGCATCGGGCTGGTGATGGCCGACGCATTTGCAGCGGCCGGTGCGCGCGTTTACATCTGCGATGTCGATGCGGCGGCGCTGGATAACGCGCTGCAAACGCGCCCGCATGTGCGCGGCATGCTGTGTGATGTGGCGCAGGAATCGCAGGTGCGCGAACTGTTTGCACAAGCCACTGCCCACCTGGGCGGGCTGGACATCATGGTCAGCAACGCCGGTGTATCCGGCCCCACAGCGAACGTCGAAGACATGGCCTTTGCCGATTGGCAGCGGTGTATCGCGGTGAACCTCGATTCGGTGTTTTTATGCGCCCACTTTGCTGCGCCGATTTTCCGCGCGCAGGGCAGCGGCTCCATCGTCAACATGTCGTCTACCGCCGGGCTGTTCGGCCTGCCACAGCGCGCGCCTTACACGGCCGCCAAATGGGCGATTCGCGGCCTGACCAAAGCATTGGCGCAAGAACTGGGACCAGCCGGGGTGCGGGTGAATTGCATTTGCCCGGGCTCGGTGTCGGGCGATCGCATGGACCGGGTGATCGCGGCGCAGGCCGCCGCGACCGGTGCCACGCTGGATGCGGTGCGCGATGAACTCACGCAGACCGTGTCGCTTCGCACCTTTGTGTCGGCGCAGGACATTGCCAATATGGCCTTGTTTGTCACATCGGCCGCAGGCGCGCGCATCAGCGGCCAGGAGCTGGTGGTGGACGGGCACACCGAGACCTTTTGACAAAGGCCTGCGGTGCGCCGCCGCTGCGGCAAACGCTTTACTTGCTGCTGGGGAAGCTGAACACCGTGCCCTCGCGCACGCCGGCTGAGGGCCAGCGCTGGGTGATGGTTTTGCGTTTGGTATAGAAACGCACGGCGTCGGGGCCGTAGGCGTGCAGGTCGCCAAACAGGCTGCGCTTCCAACCGCCAAACGAGTGGTAGGCCACCGGAACCGGCAGGGGTACGTTCACGCCCACCATGCCGACCAGGATGTTGTCGGTGAAGTAGCGCGCCGCCTCGCCATCACGCGTGAAGATGCAGGTGCCGTTGCCGTACTCGTGCGCGTCGATCAGGTCCATCGCCTCTTGCAGCGTTTTCACGCGCACGACGCCGAGCACCGGTCCGAAAATTTCTTCCTGGTAAATCTTCATGCCGGGCTTGACGTTGTCAAACAGGCACGGACCCAGGAAGTAGCCGTGCTCGTGTCCGGCCACCTTGACACCACGGCCATCAACCAGCAGGGTCGCGCCTTCGGCCACGCCCTGGTCCACATAGCCCTTGACCTTCTCAAAATGCGGTTTGGTGACCAGCGGGCCCATATCGCTCTTGGCATCGAAGCCCGAGCCCACGGTCATCTTCGCCATCTCGGCTTTGAGGCCGGCAATCACGGCATCGGCGGTTGCATCGCCCACCGCCACCACCAGCGGAATCGCCATGCAGCGCTCACCGCAGGAGCCGAATGCCGCACCCATCAGAGCGTTCACCGCGTTCGGCACGTCGGCATCAGGCATCACCACCGCGTGGTTCTTGGCACCGCCCAAGGCTTGCACACGCTTACCGTGCTTGCAGCCTTCGGAATAAATGTATTCCGCAATCGGCGTAGAGCCCACGAAGCTCACCGCTTTGACGCGCGGGTCGGTCAGCAGCGTATCCACCGCTTCTTTATCGCCGTTCACCACGTTCAGCACGCCGGGGGGCAGGCCCGCTTCAAGCGCCAATTCGGCGATGCGCAAGGTGCTGGTCGGGTCACGCTCAGAAGGCTTCAAGATGAAGCAGTTACCGCAGGCCACGGCCATAGGCCACATCCACAGCGGAACCATGGCGGGGAAGTTGAATGGCGTGATGCCGGCGGTGACGCCCAGGGCCTGGAACTCGCTCCAGGAATCAATGGCCGGGCCTACGTTTTTGCTGTGCTCGCCCTTGAGCAGTTCGGGCGCATAGCTGGCGTACTCGACGTTTTCGATGCCGCGCTGCAGTTCGCCCATGGCGTCGCTCAGTACCTTGCCGTGTTCCGCGGTAATCATGTGGCAGATTTCGTCGGCGTGCTTTTCCAGCAATACCTTCAAGTTGCCCATCACGCGGGCGCGCTTGAGAGGCGGCGTGTTGCGCCAGGCGGGATAGGCCGCCTGGGCGTTGGCAATCGCCTGCTCGACCGTGGCTTTGTCAGCCAGCAGCACGCGCTTCCCGGCTTGGCCGGTCGCGGGGTTGAATACATCTTGGGAGCGGCTGCCGGTGGTGACAGACTGGCCGCCGATCAAGTGACCGACGATGGGGAGAGATGACATGGCGTGTTTCCAGATAAGAAAGTTAAAAAAACAGAATGCGACCTGCCAGCAGGCAGGGTTCGCCGTGATTCAGGCAAAGGTGGTCTCGTGTTCCAGCACATGTGACATGGCGCGGTCCACATACAAATCCTTCTCGCCCACAGGCGCGAAGTTATGCAACATCTCACGCGCCTGAGCTTCACCCTTAAGACGTGTGACCAGCCACGCGCTGAGGTAGTGCGAGGCCAGGCATCCGCCTGCAGTGGCGATGTTGCCATGGGCGACAAAGGGCTGGTTGACCACGCGCACGCCGGCCGCCTGGACCCAGGGTTTGCTGGTGTTGTCCGTGCAGGCGGAGAGCTGCGCGGTCAGGCCCAGTTTGGCCAGCAAATAGGTGCCCGAGCATTGCGCGGCGATGAGTTGACGCCGGGCATCCAGCTGCAACAGGTCCATGATGCTGCGATCCTGCGCCACCTCACGGGTCTTCATACCGCTGCCGATGAGTACCGCATCGGCACTGCACGCTTCTTGCAGGCCGATATGGGCGTCCAGGGTCAGCCCGTTCATCGAGGTAACACGGGATGCGGGACTGGCAATGCTCACGCGCCAATCGGTATCGCCCAGCAGCCGGATACGGCCCAGCATGCCGAAAGCGATCAGCGAATCCAGCTCATTGAAACCGTCAAAAGTCAGGATCGCAATATGCATGGGCAAGGCTGAAACCGCTGTGGCTCCGTCAGGCCGTGGCGTTGAAGGCTTCGCCCAGGGCGTTGACCAGGCTGTCAATTTGCGCCTCTGTGACGATGAAGGGCGGTGCGATTTGAATGGTGTCGCCGCCATAGCGCACATAAAAGCCTTTTTCCAGGCACTTCATGGCAACCTCGTAGGGTCGGCGGGCAGGCTCGCCGGGCACATGGGCAAGGCTGAAGCCTGCGGCCAGGCCGCAGTTGCGGATATCCACCACGTGCTTGCTGCCTTTCAGGCTGTGCACCGCTTTTTCGAAATACGGGGCCATGGCGGCAACGCGCTCAATCATGTTTTCACGCACCAACACGTCCAACGCAGCAATGCCGGCCGCGCAGGCCACGGGGTGTGCCGAGTAGGTGTAGCCGTGGGCAAATTCGAGCATGTACTCGGGGCCACCGCCCTCCATGAAGGTGTCGTAAATATCCTTCTTGGCCACCACGCAACCCAGAGGCTGGGCACCATTGGTCACTTGCTTGGCCATATTCATGATGTCGGGCGTCACGCCAAACGCCGCCGCGCCGGTGTAGGCGCCCAGGCGGCCGAAGCCGGTGATCACTTCATCAAAAATCAACAAGATGTTGTTGGCCGTGCAAATCTCGCGCAGGCGCTGCAAATAACCTACCGGCGGAACCACCACGCCACCGGAGCCGGACATGGGCTCGACAATGACCGCTGCGATATTGGACGCGTCGTGCAGCGCGATCAAGCGCAGCAGGTCATCGGCCAGCTCTGCGCCGTTCTTGGGCATGCCGTGCGAAAAAGCGTTGGCCGGCAACTGCGTGTGCGGCAGATGATCCGCCTCCACGCCCTGGCCGAACATCTTGCGGTTGATGACCAGGCCGCCGACCGAGATACCGCCGAAGTTCACGCCGTGGTAGCCCTTCTCGCGGCCGATAAAACGCGTTTTGCTGGCTTGTCCTTTGAGGCGCCAGTAGGCGCGGGCCATCTTCAACGAGGTGTCTGCGGACTCGGAACCCGAGCCGGTGAAGAACACGCTGTCCAGGCCGTCCGGGGTGAGTTCTTTGATCTTGTTAGCCAGCTCAAACGACAAGCGGTGGCCGTACTGGAAGCCGGGGGAATATTCCATGGTGCCGAGCTGCTTGGCCACCGCGGCGGTGATCTCGGGGCGCGAATGGCCCAAGCCGCAGCACCACAGGCCGGAGAGCCCGTCCAGAACCTTACGGCCCCGGTCGTCGGTGTAGTACATGCCTTCGGCGCTGACCATCATGCGCGGATTCGCCTTGAAATTCCGGTTCCCCGTGTAGGCCATCCAGTGCGCGTCCATCCAGGCCGGACTTTGGGCGATGTCGCTCGCGGTGGACAGGGGTTCGCCAGCAGTGGTGTCGTTGAGTTTCATAGGGCCTCCAAAAATAGGGGTAGGTTCGAAAACACAGGAGCCGGATTTTCGCGGCTGTTTACGCTTATAAAGCACAAATTATCACTCTTTACTTGCGGGTTTATGCAAACAAATGCTCTGACGCCGGAATCCAACCTGCGCCACGCGCCGCTGGGGCAAATCAGCGACATGGACCTGCGCTTGCTGCGGGTATTCCGCACGGTCGTCGATTGCGGCGGAATGGCAGCCGCAGAACTGGAGCTCAACATCGGCGCATCCACGGTCAGCCGGCACATCAAAGACCTGGAAACCCGCCTGGGTTTGCGGCTGTGCAGCCGGGGCCGCGCGGGCTTCGCACTCACGCCGGAGGGCGCACAGATTTACGCCCAAACCGCGCAGCTGTTTGCCGCGGCCGACGCCTTCCGGGCCGGCGTGGATGAAATCCACCAGCGCATGGGCGGCGAGCTGCAGGTAGCCGTATTCGACAAAACCGCCAGCAACCCGGCCGCCCGGATCGCGCAGGCGACTGCGCTGTTCAGCCGGGCCGCGCCGGACGTGGCACTCAGTCTGCATGTCGGCACCCTCACGGCGATCGAGCGTGGGGTGCTGGACGGCCAGTTCCAGGTTGGCATCGTTCCCGGCCACCGCAGTTCCAGCGCACTGGAATACCAGCACCTGTTTGACGAGGGCATGCTGCTGTACTGCGGTACCGGACACCCCTTGTACGGTGCGGACCATGGATCGCTGGATTGGGAAGCCATGCGTGCCCTGCGCTTTGCCGGGCTGGGCTACCACTCACCCAATATGGAGGTCAGCCAGCGGCTGCGGCTGCGCCGCATGGCCACGGGCTTTGACCAGGAATCCATCGCCACCTTCATTTTGTCGGGAGAGTTTGTGGGGTTTTTACCGGCCCATTACGCGGCCAGCTTCGAGGCCGCGGGCCAGATGCAGGCCATTGCACCGGCACGCTTCCATTACGACTGCGCGTTTTTTGCCATTACCCGCCATGCGCCGGCGCCGGCCCGCGCCACCCGGCTGTTCCACCAGTGCCTGGCGCAGGCACACGGGGCTTGACCCGGCGGGCTTGCGCCGGTTCAACTCAAATCTGAATATCGCGGCTTTCCCACGCGCACACCCGGTTGCGGCCGGTCTGCTTGGCGGTGTACAGGCATTTGTCAACCCGCTCCAACCAGGCCACGTGCGATTCGTCCGGTTGGTATTGCGCGACGCCAAAGCTGCAGCTCAGCGCAATCGGCTGTCCGCGCACGAGCAGCGGCTCCGAAGCAATAGCCGCACGCACCCGCTCGGCGGTACCCATGGCCTGATCCTGATCGGTCTCGGGCAGCACCATTAAAAATTCCTCGCCCCCATAGCGGACCACCCAGTCCACGCTTTCGCGGGTTTCCCGGCGCAAGATGGTGCTGACATGGCATAAGACCTGATCGCCCACCAAGTGGCCGTGGGCATCGTTCACACGCTTGAAAAAATCGATGTCAGCAAACACCAGCGTGAGCGCGCGCTGGTAGCGGTCGGCACGCTCTGCCTCTTGCATGATGCGCTCGTTGAACAAGCGGCGGTTGTAGCAACCCGTTAGTGGGTCCATGATGGACAGCTGCTGAATCGACTCCATAGCCGACTGCAGCGCATTGGTGCGGTTGGCGACCTGGGCATCCAACTCACGCATCTGCTTGTCGATCTCCTTGTGCATGGACTGGAAACCCTCCACCACGATGTCGATTTCGTCCCTGCGGTGGTCCTCCCCGCGCGCCACCACCAGAGCGTGGTTGTTGCGCCGGTCCGGCGATGTGGCAACAAAATCCAGGATGTGCCGCAAAGGGCGTTCCACTTCACGCTTGAGCAACAGAATGATGAGTAAACACAAAACGCCATATCCCAACATCGCCACCCCAACCGAGCGTCCCACCTCGGAATACAACACGGTAGGGTCTGGCGCCAGCTCCAAGGTGCCCAGCGAAATATCGCGGTCGTACGGTTGCGCGAGATTGAACACGCGGGCGTTGGGATGGTTGTGCAGCCGGGTATCGCCGGCTTCAAATTCGGCACCGATATCGGCGCGCAAGCGCACGTAGCCGATGTAGGGCTGCTGGCTGATCTGCACCAGCTGGCGCTGGATGACCAAAGGTTCGGCCTCCCAGACGCTGACGGCCAACAAGGGCAGCTGCGCTTCGGCAATGAGCTTGAGCCCCTTGTCGAATTCGTCGGACACATGCCGCCAGGAATACCACCCCTCCACAACGCCGATGGCCAGCACGCAGACGACGCAGTAGAGGCTGATGCGTTTGATCAGCTTGTTGGCAACCGATTGAACACCCTGATCGCGCACCGGCTACCCCTTTTTTCCAAGAAGCTGCTGAAACTCGAAGTTGTAGCGCTTCATGTGCGGGTTGTGAAACTTGCTGAAGCGCTTGAAATCAATCGCCTCAAAACGCCCGTCACCATACATCTGGCTGAATCGGGCGGCCTGCTCGGGATTGAACAGGCTGAACATGGGTTGGACCATTTCCAAACCTTCACGCTGCGCAAAGTCGCGGCCATGGTGGTGGTCATACACCACCACCAGCGCCCAGGCCCCGAGCATGAAGTGGCCTCCCGCCAGCGCGCCGAGTTCACCGCTGCGCAGCGCGTTCATGGCTTCCGTTGAGGTGTTGATGCCACTGAACAACAGATCGCGCCCCGGCTGCAGATGGTGGCTTCGCGCCGCGTCCATGGCGCCAAAGGCCATCAGGTCATTGCCTGCCCACACCAACCGTGTTTGCGGGTAACGCTGCAACAACCACACCATCTGCTCCGCCGCGCGTTCGCGGTTGAAACCACTGAAAACTTCCTGGTCCAGCACCACGTCACCCGCCTCCACCACGGCCCGGCGCATGCCCTGAGCCCGCAAGAAAGAGGAGGGGGTGAGCTTGTCGCCACTAAGTGCGACCATGTGCAAACTGCCGCCCTTGGTAGCCCACGCGGCTGCACGTCCTTTTTCAATCAACGCCTTGGCGGTCAAATACCCTGCGTCTTCGGCGCGCGGCTCCAAGGTGCCCAGCCACAGCTTGTATTTCTCGCGCGGCGCCCCGCTGAGTTTGCGCTGAGAGAGATCTGAGATGCCATTGAACACCATCAAGACCGGTATGCCCGCCCCGTCCAAAATACGCAAGCAAGCCGGGCCGAATCCACCCTCATTACCCAGCAAGACATAGTCCGGGCGGCTGTGGCTGGGACGGGCAGCGATGTCGCGCGACACATCCACCGCTTTTGCGTGGTCGCGCTCCAGGTAGGTGACCTCCAACGCAATGCCCAGCTTGGACGCAGCGGCCTGCATGGCCTGGGTGACGGTGACCCAGTAGGCCTCATCGGACTTGCCAGGGTTGATAAATGCCACCGACAGGGACCACCCGCAAACCGGAAACAGCAGTACCCAGGCGGCCACAAGCACCCGCCCTGCAGACCGTGAAAAACCTCGCCATGGTGACAACAGCGTCCGCACGCATCCCCCAAAATTTGTATTGCAATCGTTATTGGAAACCTCCGCCCCATGGGCGGGCTCGGCGCATTCTAAGTAAGTGCGGGCAGCACTTGCAATTCAAGTGCTGGCGATGCAGTTCCGCGCACACTGCGCGGCCTCAAAATCAACGTATGGCGACTATCGATAACTCAGCGATAAGCGTTTGCATCCGCAACCGTGAGGGCAGTCATGTTGACGATCCGCCGCACGGTGGTGCTGGCCGTCAGGATATGCACCGGTTTGGCCGCGCCCAGCAAAACCGGTCCAATCGCGATGTTTCCACCGGCTGCCGTTTTGAGCAGGTTGTAGGAAATATTGGCGGCATCAATATTCGGGCAGACCAGCAGGTTGGCGTCGCCATGCAAGGTGCTTTGCGGCATTTGCATCGAACGTGCGGCGCTGTCCAGCGCAATATCACCATGCATTTCGCCGTCCACGTCGAGCCACGGTGCCAGCGCCTGAATGAGTGCCAGGGCTTGGCGCATCTTCACCGCGCTGGGCTCATTGCTGCTGCCAAAGTTGGAGTGGCTGAGCAAGGCGGCTTTGGGTTTGAAGCCGAAACGCAGCATTTCCTCAGCCGCCATGATGGTGATCTGCGCAATCTGCTCGGCGCTGGGGTCATAGTTGACATGGGTATCCACCAGAAACACCTGGCGCCCGGGCAGCAGCAGACCGTTCATGCACGCGTAGGCGTTAACCTCAGGCGCATCAGCGGCCGCGCCACGCTTGCGCTTGCCGATCACCTGGTCAACGTAATGCAAATGCATGGCCGTGGTACCCCAGGTTCCACAAATCAAGCCGTCCACATCGCCCTTTTGCAAGAGCATGGAGCCGATCAGCGTCAGGCGCCGGCGCATCTCAATTTTGGCGACTTGCACCGTCACACCCTTGCGCTGGGTCATCTCGAAATAGGTCTGCCAAAAGTCGCGGTAGCGGTGGTCCTGCTCCACATTGACCACGGCGTAATCCTGGCCTTCGCGCAGCCGCAAGCCAAACTTCTGAATCCGTTCGCGGATGATGGCCGGACGGCCAATCAGCGTGGGCAAAGCGAGGCCTTCGTCCACCACGATTTGGGCGGCGCGCAGCACGCGTTCGTCCTCCCCTTCCGCGTAGGCCACGCGCTTTTTCAGTGCATTCTTGGCAGCCGAAAAAATCGGCTTCATCGTCGTACCCGACGCGTAAACAAAGCTTTGCAGCCGCTCGCGGTAAGCGTCCATATCGGCAATCGGGCGCAACGCCACGCCACTGTCCACCGCGGCCTGCGCCACGGCAGGCGCAATCACCATCATCAGACGCGGATCAAAAGGTTTGGGAATCAGGTACTCCGGGCCGAACTCCAATTGCTCGCCCGCATAGGCCGCAGCCACCACCTCGTTCTGCTCGGCTTGCGCGAGCTCGGCAATCGCATGGACCGCAGCAATTTCCATCTCAACCGTGATGGTCGACGCACCCGCATCGAGCGCGCCCCGGAAGATGTAGGGGAAGCACAAGACGTTGTTGACCTGGTTGTGGTAATCGGTGCGGCCGGTGGCCATGATGGCGTCGTCGCGCACTGCTTTGACTTCTTCGGGCAGGATTTCAGGCGTCGGATTGGCCAGCGCAAAAATCAAAGGCTTGGCGGCCATCGATGCCACCATGTCGGGCTTGAGCACCCCCCCGGCAGACAAGCCCAAAAAGATGTCGGCACCCACCATCACCTCGCGCAAGGTCCGCGCGCTGGTCTTTTGGGCAAAGACAATCTTGTCCTCGTCCATCAGCTCGGTGCGTCCCTCGTAGACCACCCCGGCCAAATCGGTCACAAAAATGTTTTCGCGGGGAATACCCAGCTTCACCAGAAGGCCCAAACAGGCCAGGGCCGCAGCACCCGCGCCCGAGGTCACGAGCTTGACTTTTTTCGGGTCTTTGCCAACCACGCGCAGCCCATTGAGCAAAGCCGCGCCCACCACGATGGCCGTTCCATGCTGGTCGTCGTGGAACACCGGGATCTTCATGCGCTCGCGCAACTTGCGCTCCACATAAAAACAATCCGGCGCTTTGATGTCTTCCAGGTTGATGCCGCCGAAGGTGGGCTCCAAGGACGCGATGATGTCGACCAGTTTGTCGAGGTCGTGCTTTTCATTGATCTCGATATCGAACACATCGATACCGGCGAACTTTTTGAACAAGACGCCCTTGCCTTCCATCACCGGCTTGGCCGCCAGCGGTCCGATATCGCCCAAGCCCAACACCGCTGTGCCATTGGTGATCACCGCCACGAGGTTGCC